>QEVM01000175.1 GCA_003576805.1 Pseudomonadota bacterium
CGGCGCCGCGCGCGCCCCGCGCGCAAACGCGGCGGCAACAGGGCGACCACGTCGTCGGCGCCGTCGGCGCGCGGCGGCAGCCAGGCGTCCGCGACGTTGTAGAGGACGCGCGCCGCGCGCGGGCCGAGCGGCCAGCGCGGCTCGCTCACGCGGGCTTCGCCGCGCCGTGCAGCCAACGCAGCGCGACCGCCGCGTGCAACGCGATGCCCGTCGCCATCGCGTCCTCGTCGATCCGCATGCGGCTCGAGTGGAGCGGCTCGCCCGCCTCGCCCGGCGGACGCGCGCCGAGGAACACGATCGCGCCCGGCACGCGCTGCAGGATGTACGAGAAGTCCTCGGCTCCCATGATCGGCGCGCGCATGTCGACGACGGCCTCCTCGCCGACCAGCTCGGCGGCGACGCCGCGCGCGAACTCCGCGAAGCCGGCGTCGTTCACCGTCACCGGATAGCCGGGGACGAGGTGCACCTTCGCGTCGACGCCGTGCGCGGCGGCGATGCCCTCCGCGACGCGCCGCACGCCGTCGCGCGCCGCCTCGCGCGCGCGCTCCGACACCGAGCGGATGGTGCCGAGCAGGTGCGCGGTCGGCGGGATCACGTTGGCCGTGGTGCCGGCCTGGATGCGCGTCACCGACACGACGACGGGATCGAAGGCGTCGACGCGGCGCGTGACGAAGCTCTGCAGCGCCATCACGATCTCGCACGCGACCGGGATCGGGTCGGCCGCGAGGTGCGGCATCGAGGCGTGCCCGCCGCGCCCCTGCAGATCGATCGAGAGCAGGTCGCCCGACGCGAGGATCGGTCCGGGCCGCAGCGCCACGCGGCCGAGCGGCAGCGAAGAATCGACGTGGATCGCGAACGCGGCGTCGACGCGCGGCTCGGCGTCGAGCAGCCCCTCGTCGATCAGCACGCGCGCGCCGCCGAAGCCCTCCTCGCCGGGCTGGAACACGAGCTTCACGGTGCCCGGCAGCTCGGCGCGGCGCCGCGCCAGCACGCGCGCGGCGCCCGCGAGCATGGCGACGTGCGCGTCGTGGCCGCAGGCGTGCATGCGCCCCTCGTGGCGCGACGCGAACGGCAGGTCGGTCTCCTCGCGCAGCGGCAGCGCGTCCATGTCCGCGCGCAGCAGCAGCGTGGGACCCGGCCGGCCGCCGCGCAGCGTCGCGACGACCGCGCTCGTCTGGCCGCCCGTCGCGACCTCGCAGTCGACGTCCGCGAGCCAGTCCAGCACGGCGCGCTGCGTCTCGGGCAGCACGAGCCCGAGCTCCGGGTTCTCGTGCAGGCGGCGGCGCAGCGCGACGGCGTCGCCGAGCTCGGCGCGCGCCGCGTCGCGCAGCTCTGCGAGGAGGAGGTCGGTGGACATGGTCGGCTAGCGTAGCCTCGCCGAGCGATGGAACGCGAACCGACCGCCGTCCTCGTGCGGCGCCGGATCGTCGTGCACGGCCGCGTGCAGGGCGTCTGGTTCCGCGACTCGACCGAGCGCCAGGCGCGCGCGCTCGGCGTCGCGGGCTGGGTGCGCAACCGCCGCGACGGCACGGTGGAGGCCGTCTTCGAGGGCGACGCGCGCGCCGTCGAGCGCGCCGTCGCCTACTGCCGCCAAGGCCCGCCGCGCGCGCGCGTCGAGCGCGTCGACGTGCGCGACGAGCCGCCCGAGGGAATCGCCGGCTTCGAGATCCGGTACTGAGATGCGCAGCGCAGCGCGGCCGCATTTGCTCGGGATCGACGACGGCCCGTTCGCGCGGCGCGCCGGCGAGCGCGACGTCGCGGTGGTGGCGGTGATGATGGAGGGCGCCGACCTCGTCGAGGGCGTCGCGACCACGCGCTTCGCGATCGACGGCGACGACGCGACCGGCTTCCTCGCGCGCTGGATCGGCTCGCTGCGCTTCCAGCGCGCCACGCAGGGAATCGTGCTCGGCGGCATCACGATCGCGGGGCTCGGCGTGGTCGACGTGCCCGCGCTCGCCGCCGCGACGGCGCGGCCGGTGCTGATCCTGAACCGCTTCGATCCGACCAACCACCGCCTCGCCGGCGCGCTCGCCGCGGCCGGCCTGCACGAGCGGCTCGCGCTCGTCGAGCGCTGCCCGCCCGCGCGGCCGCTCGCCGAGGGCGGCCCGTGGCTCGCGTGCAGCGGCATCCAGTTCGCCGTCGCGGCGGACTGGGCGCTGCGCGCGTGCCGCAAGGCGCGCCTGCCCGAGCCGCTGCGGCTCGCGCACCTGTTCGCGCGCGCGATGACGACGGGACAATCGCGCGGCCGCGCCTGAGCTACGGGGCGGGGAACTCCGCCGCGATCCAGCGCCGCACTTCGGTGTCGAGGCCGGCGGTGTCGACGCCCGCGCTCCGGCGCAGCGCGACGTCGGCGTCCTGGCCGGCGCCGATCGCGTCGAGCAGCGACGCGATGCCGGCCGCGCCGAGCCGCGCCTCGAGCCACGCGGCGGCGGCCGTCGCCTCGAGGTAGGCGGCGCGCGCCTCCGCCTCGCCGAGCCCGCCGAAGCCGGGCGCGAGCCGCGCGAGCGGGATCCAACCGCCGCTCTCGATGCGGCCGCCGAGCGCGGCGCGCTCACTGCGCGCCAGCGCGGACTCGCCGCGCGCGCTGCGCTCGGACAGCTCGGCGAGGCCCTCGTTCAGCCAGAACGGCCGGTCGCCGCCGGTGCGCTCCGCGAACACGGCGTGCGTGAACTCGTGGAACAGCAGCGAGCGCAGCTCCGCCTCGGGATGCGCCGACGACGCGACGTGGATGCGGCCGTCGAAGAAGCCGACGGTCGGGAAGCTGAAGCGGTGGCGGTGCGCGGCGAGGTACGCGGCCTTGGCGTACAGCACGACGCCGGTCTGCTCGCGCGGCGCGACGCCGAGCCGGCCCACCACGCTGCGGTGGGCCTCGTCGAGGAAACGCAGCACGGTGCGCGCGTAGCCGGGCGACGCCTCTCCGAGCCGCGCGTCGTAGTGCACGCGGAAGTGCTGCGTCTCGGCCGCGACCAGCCGCAGCGGCCCTTCGGCGGCCTGCGCGGCCGCGAGGCGGCGCTCGTCTTCGAGCGCGCGCAGCCGCCGCTGCGCGCCGTCGCGCCAGCTCTCGTAGGCGTCGCCGGCGTGCGCGAGGAACGCCGAGAGGTGTCGCGCCGCGGAGTCGAGACGCCCGCGCCGGCGGTCGAGGTCGGCGAGGTACCAGTGCGCCTCGGGTTGGCGCGGATCGTCGCGCAGCACGGCCTCGAGCGCGGCGGCGGCGCGCGCGCTCTCGCCGCGGCGCAGGTCGTCGAGCGCGCCCTGCACGATGCGGTCCTGGCGGCGCTGCGCGTCGCTGCGGCCGGCCGTGGTGGCACGCGGCTGCGGGCCCGCGACCAGCCCGCCCCACAGCGAGCCGACGTCCGCGCCGCCGCCCGGCAGCGGCGCTGCGTCGGGCGGCACCGAGGCGGCGTCGTCGGTGACGTGCGTGCGGCCCTCCGCGTCGATCCACACGTAGAGCTCGGCGCGCGCCGGAACGGCGGCGAACGCCGCGACGAGCAGCGTGCGCGCGAGCGCCGCGGCGACGTGGCTCAAGCGCGCTTCGTCGCCTCGGCCGCGAGGTGCGGCAGCTCGGGCAGCAGCAGCTTCTCGAGCGCGAGTCGGATCGCGGCGCGCGAGCCGGGCAGCGCCGCGACGACGCGGCCGCGCGCGGTGCCGGCGAGCGCGCGCGAGAGGATCGCCGCCGAGCCGATCTCCTGGTACGAGAGCGCGCGAAACAGCTCGCCGAAGCCCGGCACGACGCGATCGAGCAGGGGCTCGAGCGCCTCGGGCGTCACGTCGCGCGCCGCGATGCCGGTGCCGCCGGTGAGCAGCACGACCTGCACGTCGTCGCGCGCGACCGCCGCGCCGACGGCGGTGCGGATCGCGTCGGCCTCGTCGGGCACGAGGCGCCGCTCCAGCACGCGGTGGCCCGCGCCCTCGAGCAGCTCGGCGACGAGCGCGCCGCCCGTGTCGGTCTCGAGCGTGCGCGTGTCGGAGACGGTGATCACGACCGCCGCGAGCGTTCGCTTCGCGGCCGCGCGGTGTCCGTGCACGCTCGACGCGTCGCCGTGCGGCGCCGTCACGGATGGTCGTCCACCCAGTACTCGCCGTCGGTCGCGACTTCCTTCTTCCAGATCGGCACCTGCTCCTTCAGCGTGTCGATCGCGTAGCGGCAGGCGTCGAACGCCTCGGCGCGATGCGGCGCGGCCGCGACGACCACCACCGCGACGTCGCCGATCGCGAGGTGCCCGACGCGGTGCGCGATCGCGACGCGCGCGCCGGGCCAGCGCTCCTCCGCCGCCGCACAGATCTTCTCCATCTCGGCGAGCGCCATCGGCGGATACGCCTCGTACTCGAGGTGGCGGATCGCGCGGCCGCGTGCGCGGTCGCGCACCGCGCCGACGAAGCTGACGACGCCGCCGGCGTCGCGGCCCGCGACGCGCGCGACGACGTCGGCTTCGTCGAGTGGGTGCTCGGAGAGCGTGCAGCGCGACGCGCCGCCCGAGACGGGCGGCAGGAACGCGACCTCGTCGCCCTCGGCGAGCGCGCGCTCGTCGCGCGCGAACTCGCGATTCACCGCGACGCGCAGCCGGCCGGCAAGCTTCGCGAAGCCCGGATGCGAAGCCTCGAGCAGGCGGCGCAGCGCGCCGACCGTCGCGGGCTCGGGCACCGCGACCGACAGCTCCTTCGCGCCCGCCGCCTCGCGCAGCGCACCGAACAGCAGGACCGTGACGTGCATGACGCGGAGCCTACCCCCGCCGCTCGCGGCGCTCAACGAAGCGCGCAGGGCGACCGATGCGCGCGACATGGACGGAGACACGCAGCTCGCGCGCCGCCTGCGCATGCAGGTCGAGGACGTGATCGACCGGCTGCGACCGGGCCTCATCGCGGACGGCGGCAACGTCGAGGTCGTCGGCGTCGACGCGGCCGGCGTCGTCAGCGTGCTGTTCCAGGGCGCGTGCGTGCGCTGTCCCGCGCAGCTCGCGACGCTGCGCTTCGTCCTCGAGGCGACGCTCTGCAAGGAGATCCCCGCGATCTCGCAGGTCGTGCCCGTCGAGCCACGCGCGGCCTGAACCGGAGACTGCGGCGAGGAGAAGGATCGGGCGGCTGGACCGAAGTCCAACCGCCCGATCGCATTTCGCAGGGCGTGCCCCCCGACGCGCCGCTGCGAAAGCCGACTACTCCTCGGTGCGGCCGCCGCTCAGCGCCTGGAACGAACGCGACTGGCCCGCGCCGCCCATCGTGACCTTGCCGTTCATCACCGCGCCCTCTTCGATCGCGAGGCTCGCGGCCTCGACGTCGCCGTCGACGCGCGCCGTCTTGTGCAGCACGAGCCGGTCGCTGGCGAACACGTTGCCCGTCACCGTTCCCGACACGATCACCTGGCGCGAGCGCACGGTCGCCATGATCTCGCCGGTCTCGCCGACGATCAGCGTGTTCTGGCTCGTGATCTCGCCGCGGAAGGTGCCGTCGATGCGCACCGTGTCCTTGAAGGTGAGCTTGCCCTCGAACTCGGAGCCCTGGTCGATGAACGCGCTCAGCGAGACCGCGGGGCCGGACGTCGCCGGCCTCGTGTGGCTCGGCGGGCTCGGCGAGCTCGTGTGGCTCGTGATGGGCTCGCTCGTCTGCGGCGCCGTCTCGACGCCGCCCTCCTCGCTGCGACCGCGCAGGAACGCCATGCCTTCCCTCCTCCGGGTTTGCTCCGGGCTGTTGGGATCAGGCATCGGCAGCGGGTGTGCAGCACTTGAGCAGCGCGCGCGCAGGGCCTTCATGAAACGGTCATCGCGGGGAAGCGGTCGGCGGGCGCCCTACGGCTGGCTGCGCGCCGCGCGCGCGATCTCGCGGTCCACGATCCGCCTCACGAGGCCGGGCGCCATGCGGGCGCCCCAGGCGAGCAGCCGCGCCGACCGGCCCGGAATGATCCAGGCGCGGCCGCGCACGACGCCGGCCAGCAGCGTCTCCGCGACCGACTCGGCGGAGAGGAGCGCGGCGTTGCCCGCGAGCGCACGCGTCTCGGCCGGCTTGGTGCGGTCCTCGGCGGCGAGCATCGGCGTGTCCACGTCGGGCGGGAAGCACACCGAGACGCGGATCCCGTGCGGGCGCAGCTCCTGGCGCAGCACCTCGGAGAACGCGGTCACCGCGAACTTGCTGGGCGCGTAGGCCGCGTAGCCGTAGATCGCGAGCAGCCCCGCGAGCGACGACACGTTGCAGACGTCGCCGCCGCCGGCGCGGCGCAGGTGCGGCAGCGCAGCGCGCGTCACGTGGACCGTGCCGTGGAAGTTCACGTCGAGCACGCGGCGGAAGGCGTCGAGCTCGGTGTCCTCGAAGCGCTGCGCGAGCGCGACGCCGGCGTTGTTCACGACGAAATCGAGCCCGCCGAGCGCCTCGGCGGCGCCGTCGACCGCGCGCGCGGCCGCCGCCGCGTCGGCGACGTCGCACGGCAGCGCCGCGAAGCGCTGTGCCGGATCGGTCGCCGCCGCGACCAGCTCGTCGCGCACGGCAGCGAGCGCGGCGGCGCCGCGCGCCAGGATCGCGACGTGCGCGCCGCGTCGCGCCAGCGCGAGCGCCAACGCCCGCCCGATGCCGCTCGACCCGCCGGTCACCAGCGCGCGGCGCCCGCGGAGCCTCGCTGCCAATTCCACGAGGCGCTCCCGTGGCCGCGCGACCCGGGGGGCGGCCGGGCCTGACGAGCCTGTTACAGTGCGTGGGCCCCCCGGGAGGGGAGGGAACCGCCCGTGGATGTCTTCCGCAAGTGCTTCGACTACGAGCTGGCGCGCATCGTGCGCGACGCGGGGATCTATCCGTATTTCCGGGAGATCGAGTCGGCCCAGGATCCGGTCGTCACGATCGGCGGGCGCGAGCTCGTCATGCTCGGCTCCAACAACTACCTCGGGCTCACCAACCATCCCGAGGTGAAGGCGGCCGCGCGCGCCGCCCTCGAGCGTTACGGCACCGGCTGCGCGGGGTCGCGGCTGCTCAACGGCACGCTCGACATCCACGTCCGGCTCGAGGAGCGGCTCGCTGCCTTCATGCGGCGCGAGGCGGCCCTCACCTTCTCGACCGGCTTCCAGGTGAACCTCGGCGTGCTCTCCTGCCTGCTCGGCCGCCACGACGCCGCGATCCTCGACGCGCTCGACCACGCCTGCATCCTCGACGGCGCGCGCCTCGGCTTCGGCAAGATCCTGAAGTTCAAGCACAACGACATGGCGAGCCTCGAGCAGAAGCTCGCGGCGGTGCCGGACGGCTGGGGCAAGCTGATCGTCGTCGACGGCGTCTTCTCGATGGAAGGCGACCTCGCGAACCTGCCCGCGATCGTGCGCGCCAAGCGTGCAGCCGGCGCGCGGCTGATGGTCGACGACGCGCACGGGCTCGGCGTGCTCGGCGCCGCCGGGCGCGGCACGGCCGAGCACTTCGGGCTCGAAGCGGACGTCGATCTCGTGATGGGCACGTTCTCGAAGTCGCTCGCGGCGATCGGCGGCTTCGTCGCCGGCGACGCGGTCGTGATCGACTACATCAAGCACAACGCGCGCGCGCAGATCTTCTCGGCGGCGCCGCCGCCCGCGTCGGTCGCGGCGGCGGCCCAGGCGCTCGAGATCGTCGAGCGCGAGCCCGAGCGCCGCAAGCTGCTCTGGGAGCACACCGCGTACATGAAGCGCGAGCTCCGCGCGCTCGGCTTCGACACGGGCGACTCCGAGACGCCGGTGATCCCGATCGTCGTCGGCCAGGACCTCACCGCGTTCAAGATGGTCGCGCGCCTCCACGAGGAAGGCGTCTTCGTCAACTGCGTGATCTCGCCGGCCGTGCCCGAGGGCCGCGCGATGATCCGCACCTCGTACATGGCGACCCACACCCGCGCGCACCTCGACCGCGCGCTCGACGCGATCGCGCGCGTGGGTCGCGAGCTGGGCGTTCGCTAGGGTCCGACTCCCCCATGACGAGCGCCGAGCCCGAAGCCCTGCTCCGCAAGAGCCTCGAGAGCGGCCGCGTGCACTCCGCGTACCTGCTCTCCGGTCCGCCCGAGGCGACGCGGCCGGCGGCGCAGCGCTTCGTGCGCGCGCTCGCGTGCACGGCCTCCGCGGGCGAGCGGCCCTGCGAGCAGTGCGCTGCGTGCCGGCGCTCGGGCGCGCCGTCCGACATCGCGATCGACGGCACCGGCAAGAGCGGCCCGCTGCTGCGCCACGTCGGCGACCACGCCGACCTGCTCTGGGTGGAGCGCGGCGACGGCGACACGCGCGTGCGCATCGGACAGATCCGCGCCGTGCAGCAGGCGCTGCGACTGCGCTCGAGCGAGGGCGGCTTCCGCGCCGCGGTGATCGCCGACGCCGAGTGGCTGAACCAGGAGGCGCAGAACGCGCTGCTGCGCCTGCTCGAGGAGCCGCCGCCGCGCACCGCGCTGGTGCTGGTCGCCGCGACCGCTTCGGGCCTGCTCGCGACCGTGCGCTCGCGCTGCGTGCGCGTGGCGTTCCCGCGCCCGCCCGCCGTGCTCGGCGAGGACGCGGCCCCGCTCGCGGAGCGGCTCGCCGGCGCCGGCCGGCTCTCGGTGCCGCAGCTGCTCGACTGGGCCGAGGAGTACCGCGGCGCGCGCGCCGACGCGGCCGCCGCCGTCGCGCAGCTGCTCGAGATCTCGGCGCTCTGGCTGCGCGACCGCGTCGCGGCGCGCGTCGCGGCGGGCGACACCGCGGTGCGTCCCGCGCTCGACGCCTTCCGCGACCTCCAGGCGTGCCGCAAGTCGCTCGCGCAGCGCAACGCCAACCCGCAGATGGTCGCCGAGCGCGCGCTGCTGGCTCTGCACGGAGCGCTGCGGTGAGCCGGCCCTACTTCGTCACGACGCCGATCTACTACGCCAACGCCGAGCCGCACATCGGCCACACCTACACGACCGTCGTGGCCGACACGCTGGTGCGCTGGCACCGCCAGCGCGGCGACGACGCCTGGTCCGTCTCCGGGACCGACGAGCACGGCGAGAAGCTGGTCGAGGCGGCCGCCAAGGCGGGCCAGACGCCGGAGCTCTTCACCGAGCGCATGTCGGCCGCGTTCCAGCACGTCTGGGCGGAGCTCGGCATCGCGCCGAGCCGGTTCGTCCGCACCACCGAGCCGGCCCACCGGCGCAACGTGCAGGCGATCCTCCAGCGCGTCCACGCTGCGGGCTGGATCGAGGCCCGCGAGTACGAAGGCCTCTACTGCGTCGGCTGCGAGCGCTTCCTCACCGAGCGCGACATGGAGAACGGCCTGTGCCGCGACCACGAGCGCGCGCCCGAGCTGCGCCGCGAGTCCAACTACTTCTTCCTGATGAGCCGCGAGTTCGGCTGGCTGCGCGGCGAGATCGAGAGCGGGCGCTACGAGATCCGCCCCGAGCGCTACAGGAACGAGGCGCTCGCGATGCTGCGCGACGAGTCGGGGCTCGGCGACCTCTCGATCTCGCGGCCGAAGTCGCGCCTCGCGTGGGGCATCGAGCTGCCCTTCGATCGCGAGCACGTCTGCTACGTCTGGTTCGACGCGCTGATCTCGTACCTCACCGGCGCGGGCTTCCCCGACGATCCCGCCTTTGCGCAGCGTTGGGCGAACGCCGAGCACCTGATCGGCAAGGACATCCTGAAGCCGCACGCGATCTTCTGGCCGATCATGTTGAAGGCGATGGGGATGGAGCCGCCGCGCCGGCTCTCCGTGCACGGCTATTGGAACGTCGACGACCGCAAGGTGTCGAAGAGCCTCGGCAACATGGTCTCGCCGCTCGCGATGCGCGAGCGCTACGGCTTCGAGACCTTCCGCTGGTTCCTGCTGCGCGAGATGAGCTACGGGCTCGACTCGAACTTCACCGAGGAGGCGCTGGTCGAGCGCGTGAACGCCGACCTCGCGAACAACGTCGGCAACCTCGTGTCCCGCACGCTGAACCTCGTCGAGAAGTTCTGCGACGGCGCGCTGCCTCCGCTGGACGCTTCAGTCGCGCGAGGACTCGAAGAGGCGCTGGTCGCCGCTCAGGATTCGATCGAGTCCGCCATGGCGCAGCTGCAGCCGCAACAGGCACTCGCTGCAATCGTGGTCTTCGCCTCCGAGGTGAACCGCTTCCTCGATGCAACAAAGCCCTGGAAGCTTGCCAAGTTGCCGAGTGGCCTCAACGAAGCGACCAAGATTCTCGGCGTTGCCGGCCGCGCCGTGGCGGCCCTCGCAGAGCTGCTGGCGCCGTTCCTGCCCGAGGCGTCGGCGCGCATCGAGGCGAAGCTCGCGGCCGCGCCGATCACGCGCGGCGAGCCGCTCTTCCCGCGCGTCGAGCTGCGGAAGGAATAGCGGCCGCCGCATGTGGATCGACTCGCACACGCACGTGACGGCGCCCGAGTTCGAAACGCCGCGGCCGTGGACTTCGCCGCCGCACACGACGACGTCTTCGCCGCGGTCGGCGTCCACCCGCACGACGCGAAGCTGCTCGACGACGCGGGGCGCGCGCGCATCCGCGCCTGGCTCGGCGCGCCGCGCGTGGTGGCGGTCGGCGAGTGCGGGCTCGACTACCACTACATGAACTCGCCGCGCGAGGTGCAGCGCGCGGTCTTCGCCGAGCACGTCGCGTGGGCGCGCCAGCTCGACCTGCCCGTCTCGATCCACGTGCGCGGCGACGACCCGGAGGCGTGGGAGGAGCTGCTCGACATCTGGCTCGCCGAGGGCCGCGGCGACGTCGACGGCGTGCTCCACTGCTACACGGGCGGCCTCGACTTCGCGCGCCGCGCGCTCGACGCGCGGCTCGACGTGTCGTTCTCCGGGATCGTGACCTTCAAGACGGCGGACGAGCTGCGCGAGGTCGCCGCGGCGCTGCCGCTCGACCGCATCCTCGTCGAGACCGACTGCCCGCTGCTCGCGCCGGTGCCGCACCGCGGCCAGCGCAACGAGCCCGCGTGGGTGGCCGGGATCGGCGCGAAGATCGCGGAGCTGCGCGGCGCGCCGGTCGAGGAGATCGCGCGCGCGACGACCGCGAATGCGCGGCGCGTGTTCCGGCTGCCCGAGCGCGCGCATGCCTGACGACGTCGCGGCGGTGCGCGCGCTCGCGGTGCGCCTCGCGCGCGAAGCGGGCGCGATCCAGCGCGAGCGCTACGAGACCGCCATCGAGGTGTCGAGCAAGAGCCGCCCGATCGACCTCGTGACCGAGGTGGACCGCGCCTGCGAGGCGCACATGGTCGAGACGCTGCGCCGCGAGCGCCCGGGCGACGACATCCTCGCCGAGGAGGGCGGCGCGCACACCGGCGGCGGCAAGGCGTGGCGCTGGGTGATCGACCCGCTCGACGGCACCGTCAACTACGCGCACGGCTATCCCTGCTTCTGCGTGTCGATCGGCGTCGAGCACGAGGGCGTGCGCACGGTCGGCGTCGTCTACGACCCGCTGCGCGACGAGCTCTTCGAGGCCGTGCGGGGCGGCGGCGCGCTCCGCAACGGCCGACCCATCCGCGTGTCGGCGGTGGCGTCGATCGGACGGGCGCTGCTCTCGACCGGCTTCGCCTACGACGTGCAGGACAGCGAGCACGACAACCTGGCCCAGTTCGTGCGCGCGGTGAAGAGCTCCGGCGGCGTGCGGCGCGACGGCAGCGCCGCGCTCGACCTCTGCTACGTCGCGTGCGGCCGCTTCGACGCCTTCTGGGAGCTGAAGCTGCATCCCTGGGACGTCGCGGCCGGCATCCTGCTCGTCGAGGAGGCGGGCGGCCGCGTCACCGACCTCGCGGGCGGGCCGCCGCCCGCGTCGGGCCGCGAGATCGCGTCGAGCAACGGCCTCCTCCACGACGACCTGCTGCGCGTGCTGCGCGGTTGAATCGGAGCGCGGTGCGCGCGCTCACTCCGCCGCGGGCGAGCCGCCGTCGTCGGCCGGCGGCTCGACCACCTCGGGCGCCAGCGGCGCCTGCGCGTCGGGCGCCGCGTCGGGCGCGGCTTCCGCGGCCGGCGGCTCGGTTTCGACGAAGCGCGCGCGGTACGCCTCGAGCGACATCGGCACGTGTTCGGCGATCGCGTCGGCGAGCGTGTAGACGGTGTCGCGGCCGGGCACCTTGGCGAAGATCCGCCCGCCGTCTTGGACGCCGAAGTGCACTTCGGCGAGCACCGGCGCCTCGCCGCCGCCCTCGGGCTGCTTGCCGTAGACGCGCACCGCGGCGCGCGCCGGCGAGAGGCCGACGCCGGCGAGCTCCTCCGGCCCCATCTTCTCCGCGGCGATGTCGTCGCCCTCGAGGCGCGCGAGCTCGGCGACGATGCGCGCCGCGAGCCCGTCCTTCATGGGATCGGGCTTGGTCGTCCAGCCGTCCGTGCCGGTGCTCTGGCCTTCGACGGTCGCGACCTGGCTCGACTGCTGCGCGGGGTCGGAGAAGGAGATCTCGAAGCGCTGCGCGTCGGTCGCGACGAAGCGCGAGAGCTCCTTGAAGCGGAACGCGACGACCCGCTTCGGAAGCGTGTCGAAGCGCTCGGTCGGGATGCGGTAGAGCGCGGGCTCGGCGGCGCGCGCCATGCGCGTGCCGTCCTGCACGACGCTGCCGATCGCCAGCTCGTGCCGCGTGGGCTCCTTGCCCTCCTGCGGCGCGCTCAGCAGCACCACGCGATAGGCGGGCGCGTCGAGCCCCACCTGCGCGTCCGGCGGCGGCGCGTCGACGAAGCCGGTCGCGCGCAGGAAGACCAGATCGGAGAGCAGCGTGTCGACCGTCTCGGCGTCCGCGGCCGACTCGAGCGGCGCGACGAGCCGCCACGCGCCGTCCTTCTTCTCGAGCACGACGCCGCCGTCCTGCCACGTGACCTCGATGCGCTGCAGCGAGTCGCGGTCGAAGCGCAGCGGGCGCCGCTCGCGCAGGTCGTCGAGCGGCTTGTCGAGGCTCGTCGCCCGGAAGCTGGCGATCGTGTAGACGCTGCCGCTCGCGCCGGTCGCGGCATAGTGGTTGGCGCCGACGGGGGTCTTCTTGCCGACGCGCAGCTCGCGCTCGGCGCCGCCCGCGCCGAAGCGCACGACCTTCTGCCCGTCGCCGAGGCCGTACACCGAGAAGTCCTGGGCGTCCTCGATCACCGACTCGCTGGTGATCCCGGCGAGCGCGCTCGCGAGGCCGTCGGCGGTGCTGGGGTCGGCGGGGAAGTCGACCGGCTTCGCGACGCGCCAGGCGCCGTCCCGGCGCTCGAGCCGCGCGTCCTGGCCGTCGCTCGTGCGCAGCTCGATCCACTCGACGTCCTCGGCCTTCAGCTCGCCGAAGAGCCGCTTCGCCTGGTCCTCCGCCTCCTTCTTCTCGACCTCGCGCTGGTTCGACCACCACACGACGCCGCCGAGCAGCAGCGCGACCAGGAACAGGATGCCGGTGGTTCGCGGGTTCACGGCGGCTCAGCGTCCGGGCGCGCGCCGGCGGCTCCACCAGGCCCACACGCCGAGCACCGCGATCAGCTCGGGCAGCACGAAGAGCGAGAGCGAGCGGATCTGCGAGAACTGCTCCGACGAGAGCGTGAGGCGCGACGCGCGCGAGCGCGCCGGGCGGACGGCGATCGACTCGACGTCGCCGAGCAGCCAGTTGACGGAGTTCACGAAGAGGTCGCGGTTGTTGTAGGCGTCGAGCGCCTGGTTCGAGGCGAAGTCGGCGTCGCCGAACACGACCAGGCGCGGCTGCGGCGCGGCCGGCGTCTCGCCGCCCTCCGCGGGCGCGGGCGGCGCCGGCGGAGCGGCGACCGGCTTCGGCGTGCCCGCGACGCCGATCGAGACGGGGCCCTTCACGTCCGCGTCCGACAGCTCGGCCACGCCCTGCTCGAAGAGCTGCTCGAGATCGCGCTCGCCCCAGGCGTTCTCGCTCGTCGTGACGAGCGGGACGAACGCCGCGCCCTGCGCGCTGCGGCCCGTCACCGTGCGCGCCATCGGGAACATCGTGACCTCGCGCATGTCGCGCGTGATCTCGTGCGCCGCGGACGGCACCGCGAGCGGCGACATCGCCTGCCCGAAGATGCTCTGGAGGCGGTCGACGACGGCGTCCTCGCCGAGCTCGACGCCCCAGGTCGCGAGCTGCGCGCCGACGTCGGTCTGCGCGCGCGGGTCCACCATCGCGAGGAGCGCGCCGCCGCGCGCGAGGTAGCGGTCGAGCTTGTCGGCGTCGCCGGGGCGCAGCGGCGCGGTCGGGCCCGCGAGGATCAGCGCGTCGGCGTCGTCCGGCACCTCGGCCTTCGTCTCGAGGTTCAGCGACTCGACGGTGTAGTTCTCGTTCGCGAGCGCCTGCGCCGCGTTGGCGAAGCCCTCCTTGCCCTCGGCGCCCTTGCCCTGCGCCGGCCGCTCGTTGTGGCCGGTCACGAAGTAGACCTTCTTGCTGCCCTGGCGCGTCAGCTTGACGATCGCGTTGGTCAGCTTCGCCTCGTCCGCCTGGTCGACCTGCACCGACTCCTCGCCGATCTGCACGTGCAGCAGGCCCTCGCCGATCTTCTCCGGCTGGATGCCGTAACGCTCGACGAGATCGGGCCGCGCGTTCGGGTCGGCGTACTCGACCTTCACCTTCTCGCTCGCGTAGGCGTACTTGTCGAGCAGCGCGCGCGCGTTCGGCTGATCCACCTTCGCGTAGAACGCCACGATCTGGACGTCCTGCTGCTGCGAGGCGAGCAGCTTCTGGGTCTGGTCGGAGAGCGAGTGGACGCCCGCCTCGGAGGCGTCGAAGCGCTTGTGATAGCGGTTCGCGAGGAAGCCGAGCGCGCCGAGGATCGCGAGCAGGATCGCGGTCTGCGCCACCGCGCTCGTGCCGTACTTCCCGATGCGGCGGCCCTCGCCCGAGCGCATCCGCTCGCGCAGCGTGTCGAAGTTGGTCGCGATCGCGCCGCCGAGCAGCAGCACGCCGATCACGACGTTGGCCCAGATCCAGCCGAGGTCGGTGGGCGCACCCGCGACGAGCAGCAGGACCGAGAGCAGGCCGAAGAGGAGGAAGACGCCTCCCAGCGCTCCGAACAGTGCCGGCCAGCCCGTCATGTCAGCGCCACCGCACCGATTCGACGGCGGCCTTGGTGAGCACGAGGAAGCCGGCCGCCATCACGACGAAGTACGCGAGGTCCTTGGTGTCCACGAGTCCCATCACCATGCTCTCGAAGTGCGCCGCCGTGGAGAGCCAGCGCAGCAGGTCGCCGACCATGTCGTTGCTGACCGCGCCGCCCGCGGCGCCCAGGTCGGCGAGGAAGCCGAGCATCCAGAGCACGAGCAGCAGCACGAACGCGAGGAAGAACGCGACGAGCTGGCTCTGCGTGACCGACGACGCGAAGGACCCGATCGCCGCGTACACGAGCCCGACGAGCAGCAGCCCGAGCAGGCCGGCGGCGGTCTTGCCGATCTCGGGATCGCCGTAGAGGAACAAGATCGCGGGGAAGACCGCCAGCAGCACGACCAGGATCGCGACGAACGCGGCCGCCGCCAGGAACTTGCCGAGCACCAGCTCCCAGATGGTGATCGGGCTGGTGAGCAGCAGCTCCTGCGTCCCGTTCGCCTTCTCCGCGGTGAACAGGCCCATCGTGATGCCGGGGATCAGGAACAGCAGCACGACCGACATCACGTGCAGGAACGGCGCGACGACGTGGTCGTTGAGGTTCAGCTCCTGGAGCTGCTCCATCGCCTGGAACGCCTGCAGCCGGAGCACGTACTCCTGGAACTGGAGGATGCCCGAGAGGAAGAAGAAGCCCGCCAGCACCGCGAAGAGCGTGAGCACCGCGTAGGCGACGGGCGAGACGAAGAGCGAGCGCAGCTCGCGCCCGGCGATCGCACCGACGTGTCTCACGCCTGCGCCTCCTCGAGGGCCGCCGGCTCGCGCGCCGTGGTGCGCGCGAACACCTCCTCGAGCGAGCCGGTCTTGCGCAGCTCCTCGAGCGGCGCGTCGAGCGCCTTGCGGCCGCGGCTCATGATGATGACGCGCCGGCAGATCGCCTCGACCTCCGGAAGGATGTGCGTCGAGAGAATCACGGTGCGCGCCTTGCCGTCGCGCACGCTCGCGAGGTCGCCGATCAGCGTGCGGATCTCGCGGATCTGGATCGGATCGAGGCCGACGGTGGGCTCGTCGAGGATCATCACCGGCGGGTCGTGCACGATCGCCTGCGCGAGCCCGACGCGCTGGCGGTAGCCCTTCGAGAGCGCGCCGATCACGCGCCGCCGCACGTCCGCGAGCCCGCAGCGCTCGAGCGCGCGGTCGACCGCTTCGCGGCGGCTCCTGCGCGGCACGTCCTTCAGCTTCGAGACGTACGCGAGGTAGTCCTCGACGCTCATCTCGGGATACACCGGCGGGCTCTCGGGCAGGTATCCGATCGCGCGCCGCGCCGCGAGCGGGTCGGAGAAGATGTCGTGGCCGTCGATCGAGGCGGCGCCGTCCGTCGGCGGCAGGAAGCCGGTGAGCATCCGCATCGTCGTCGTCTTGCCCGCGCCGTTCGGGCCGAGGAAGCCCACGATCTCGCCCGGCTGCACCGAGAACGTGACGTCCTCGACCGCCACCAGGTCGCCGTACCGCTTCGAGAGGCCGCGCGCCTCGATCACGTCTCGCTCCGCGCGGCGAGTCCGCCGAGGAAGAGCGACACGACGGTGCGGACGGTGCGATCGTCCGCGGCCTGCGACTCGTCGGGGAGCCGCATCACTCCCAGCACCTGGCTCGTGATCATCGTTTCGAGCGCTCCGATGAAGGCGAGGCAGACGAGGTTCGCGTCGAGGTCCCGCCGCAGCTCGCCCGACTCCTGTCCCACGCGCACGATGCGCGCGACCGAGCGGAACAGACGACCCACCGCTTCGATTTGTTCGGGCTCCGAGAAGCGCGACGTGCGCTGGATCTCGAACACCAGCACCTTCACCCAGTCGGGGCGCCGCCGGTACGCGAACAGCACGAGCGCGGCGAGCTGGCGCAGCTTCTCGGCCGCCGGCTGCTCGCCCGCCGCGATGCCGTCGACCACGCCGACGAACGCGCCCCAGCGCTCCGCGAAGATGGTGTCGAGGATCTCGTCCTTGTTGCGGAAGTAGTGGTAGACGAGCCCGTACGCGATGCCGGCCTCGCGCGCGATGTCCGACACGCGCGCTCCGTGGTAGCCGCGGCTCGCGAACACGCGCGTCGCCGCGTCGAGGATCTGCTGGCGCTTCGCGCTGCGCGCGCCGCGCGTCTCCGTCGCGCCCTCGGGAGACACGTCGTCTGCGACCGGAGCGAGGGGCGCGCGCGACATCGGTTCGGCCTCCGAATCCTCGGGCTCGAGCGCCGAGCGCAGCGGCTCGGAGCAGCGAAGCCTCGCAGGTCCCGCGGGGTCGGCATGATTCACGAACGGTCGGCGAGCGTCAATGGCTCGCGTGCGCGATGGAAACGATCGGCCTCGTCGATTCTGGGCGCGAGCGGGCCGCTCGGGTACTCTCGCGCTCGTGCAGCCCTCGCGAGCGAAGCTCCGCCGCATCCTGCGCCGCCCGTGGGCGCTGCGCCGCCCGTGGGCGAGCGCAGCGCTCGCGTGCGCGTGGCTCGCGCTCGCGCCCGCTCCCGCGCGCGCGAACGAGGCGGCCGCGGACGCCGACGCCTCGTGGGTCGGGCGCTACTGCACGCCGCTCGGGTGCAACGGACCGCTCGACTCCGCGGCGAGCAACGCGGCGGGCTTCGGAGCCGCCGCCGCCGCGGTGCTGCTGCTCGCGCGACGCCGC
>QEVM01000176.1 GCA_003576805.1 Pseudomonadota bacterium
GCCGCGCGCGCGCAGCGCGCGCACGAGCCGCGCGCGCCGCTGCGCGCGGTCGCCGCTCCCGAGGTCGGGAAGGACGTCGCTCCCGCGCAGGCGCACGAGCACGGCGACGGCGTCGCCGGGCGCCAGATGGGCCAAGCGCTCCGCGAGCGCCGGCGCGATCTCGCCGGCGCCCGCCGGCGCAGCGAGCAGCAACGCCGCGAGCGCAGCCGCGTGCGCCGCGCTCACAGCACGGTCACGTGCTCGAGCCGGAACGCTCCGATCACGACCGTGACCGCGTCGCCCGGCTCGACGTGCCGTCCGGGATTCGCGAACAGCACGAAGTAATGGCGCCCCGGCTTGATCTGCTCGGGCGTGCGCACCGACTGCCGCAGCGTGCCCACCTTCTCGGTGCGCGGGACGCGCAGCTCGGCGCCGCTCTTCTCCACCACCAAGTGCGGGTCGGGGGTGTGCTTGCGCTGCAGCACGGGCGCGGCCCGCTCGGGATCGACGACGCGGAAGCGCAGGTCGAGCGCGTAGCCCGCCGCGACGCGCCGGATCCCGAGCAGGCGGATGCCGAACTCCGCCTCGAGCGCCGAGCGCTCGCCGGCCGGGCCGTCGCTCCACGGCGGCGGAGCGAGCGCGGGCAAAGCGGCCGCCGCCGGAGCCGCCGCGCGCGAGCGCGGGTGCGCGACACCGAACCACGTCGCCGCCGCGACGAGCGCGACGCACGCGAGCGCCCACGCCGCGAGCCGGCGCACCGGAGGCCCCGCGCTCAGCCGCGCCGCCGCCGCAGCGCGGCGACGAGCGGCATCACCAGCAGCAGCTCGGCGCCGAGGCCGCACTCGGCGCCGTTCGACTCGACGTGGACGCACGCCTGCATGCCGCCGCCCGTGGCGCTGTCGTTCGTCAGATTGAGCCGGCGTTCGAGGATGCGGAAGTCGTCGGCGCGCCGCGGCCGCCAGAGCGCGTCGCGCGTGGAGCCCGGCGCCAGGTGCGCCGTCCACTGCTCGCGCGGGTCGGCCGTGCGGTAGCCGCCCTCGGCGACCAGCAGCCAGCGCGACTCGAGCAGCATCGGGACCAGCTCGCGCAGCCCGCCGTTGAGCATCCGCACGAGCACGTCGTCGTTCGACCGGATCGCCGGCGTCGTCTCGATGCACTCGCTCTCCGACGACCACGGCTCGCCGTTGATCAGGAAGTAGCGCGGCTCGTAGGCGAGCGTGCTGGTCGGTCCGGGCGGCGTTCCGTAGCTGCCGTCCGCGACGGCTTCGTGCAGGGCGGGGTCGATCTCGCTGAAGAAGAGCGTCACCTCGCGGTCGTACGGCACCTCGTCGTAGTACTCGCCCGCCGCGAACGGCTTGCGGACCTCGCCGTAGAGGCCCATCTGCACCTGCACCTGCGGATGCGTGCCGCTCTGGTAGAGCCGTGTCCCGGCCGGCAGTGCGGGCCACGCGTAGGAGCCGCGGCCGCCGTTCGGCGCCGTCTCGTTGGTGAAGGAGCGCACGCGCTGCGCGGGGTCGGTGCGCGGGCCGCTCGAGCCGTCGCTCCACACCGGCTGCGATGCCGCCGGCAGCGGCGCGCCGGAGATCACGATCGACACCGGCGCGTCCAGCAGGTTCGTCACGAGCACGGTGAGCGCGGGGTCGATCGCGGAGAGCGCGATCGGCGGGCCCGGCGCGCGCGCCACGACGGCGTCGCAGGCGCCGGCGACGTCCTCGTAGCAGTCGCCCGTGCCGTTCGCGTTGCCGTCGGGATCGGCCGCGAAGCCCCACATCGGCACGACGGCGCCGTCGGGCATCGTCTGGTCGAACGACTTGGCGACGAGATACACGTTCGCGCCCTGCGCGGCGCCGGGCGCGAGCGCGCACAGCGCGACGAGTGCGGCGACTCCGAGCGGGGCGATTCCGAGCGGGGCGACCTGGCGTTGCGACGTGCGGTTCGACGGCGTCATGGCGCGGATCTCCACTACGGAATGGCGGTGCCCGGGGGCTCGATGATCACGAAGGTGAGCATGCCGCCCGGGAAGATGTCGTTGTTGGTCAGCTCCTTCTCGTTGTGCGAGTGCCACATGAAGAAGAGCCCGCCGTTGAGATTCAAGCCGCCCTCGCCGGGTGGCAGATTCCCGAAGTGACCGAGGAAGGCGCTGCCGCTCCACCAGCCGCCGAACGCGACGTCCTGGAAGCCGGGCAGCGTGACGCGCAGCGGCTTGCCGTGATCGGGGCAGTACTCGGCGGTCGCGTCGTCGAGGTCGTCCGGCGTGGCGGCGCCGGTCTGGTTGTCGACGGCGTCGGTGCAGTCGTGCGCGAACGCCGGGTCGCTCGGGTCGCCGTAGATGTCCCAGCCGAGCTTGCGGCCCGTCCACGTGAAGATCGCGTCGTAGGTCGCGCCGGGCAGGATCGTGAAGGTGAAGTCGTCGACCGCGAGGTCCGCGCCGGTGCCCGGACCCGTGCCGAGCAGGCGCGCGTCGCGCGCGACGAGCCGCGAGTGGTTGCCGTGCGGATGGAACGGGTGCGGATCGCGCCCCGCTCCGACGAAGCGCAGCAGCACCTTCTCGCCGGGCCGCGTGCGCGCCAGCGCGTCGTACGGCTGCGCGGGCAGCCACGGCGCGCCCGCAGGCGAGAGCGTGTCGATGCCGTTGCGCCCGTTGATGAACCACAGCACCGGGAACGCGCTCGGGTTGTCGACCAGGTTCGCGTGCCCGAAGTCCACGAGGTCGTGGATGCGCGGGTCCATCTCGCTCAGCAGGAACAGGTACTCGTGGTCGTACGCCGTGTCGGGATGGCCGTACGCCGTGCGCTGCGCGGGCACGTTCGCGTCGAAGCCGGTCGGCCGCACGATCAGCGCGCCGACGAGCCCCATCTCGATCTGCAGCTCCGGGTGGCTGCCGCTCTGATAGAGATAGGTGCCCGGCTGCCGCGCGACGAAGCTGTACGTGACCGTGCCGCCGGACGGCGCTGCTTCGGCCGTCAGCAGTCCCGGCGCGCCGCCGCTCGTCGTCACCGCGCCCTGCCCGGGGAACACGATCGACGTCGGCTCCGGCAGATTGTTGGTGAGCGTGATCGTGACCGTCGCGCCCTGCTCCACGATCAGCGTCGGACCCGGATACTGGAGCGGCGTGCCGGCAGCGGCGGCGCCGAACGCCCAGATCCGCAGCGAGTCGCCGTCCGGCGTCGGGATGTAGGTCGCGCCGGCGCGCAGCGAGAAGCTCGGGCCCTGGATGCCCGGGATCACCGCGTGGCCCGGCGCGGCGGGCAGGAGCGCGAGCGCCAACACCACCAGTTGGCGTCGCGCGCGAGCGAGCATCCGTTCCATCGATTCCCTCCCGGAGCGACTGCCGGCTACTGCACGACGATCTCCGTCATCATCCCGCCGAAGTCCTGCTGGTCGTTGCTCAGGTAGTTGAGGTTGGTCGTGTAGAGGAAGTAGGTGCCGGGAGCGACGCCGCTCGTGTCGATCAGCACGTCGGCCGACTCGCCGCCGCCCAGTGTCACCGCGCTGGTGTCGACGAAGACGTTCGCGCCGGCGCTCTGGCCCGCGCCGCGCAGCAGGCGCGCGCCGTGTCCGACGACGCGCATCGGAAGTCCGAGCGCGGTCAGCGTGTAGTGGCGCACGACGCCGAGGTTCGAGAGCCGCAGCAGCAGGCGCTGGCCCTGCGTCACCGAAACCGTCGCGCCCAGCCGCTGCGGCGAGATCGGATCGCTGCTGCGGCTCTCCGGTAGCTTCGGCAGCGGGCCCGGCGTCACGGTGTCGGGATAGCCGCGCCCGTTCAGCATCGGATAGGTGTCCACCATCGCGGCGAACGGCAGCGGCTGCACGTTCTCGCTCGCGTCGTGGAAGTCGTGGTCGAAGCCGGCGAGCTGGACGGCGAGCTCGACGTCGTAGCCCGTCGAGCCGTCGCCGTCGTTGTAGACGTATCCGAGCGGCGCGCTCGGCGGGCCGCCCTCGAGCTCGGCGACCGTGTCCGGATCGCCGCCGTAGCCGGTCCGGTTCTGGAGCGGCTCCACGTACAGATTGCCGAGCATGCCCATCTGCATGTGCTCGGTCGCCTCGACGTGGCAGTGGTACATGTACGTGCCGGGCTCGATGTTCTGGTAGTAGTAGGTGAAGCTCGCGCCCTGGTTGATCGCGATCGCCGACTCGGGGAGGCCGTCGAAGATCGCCGAGGCGTTCGGGAAGCCGTGGTAGTGCACGGTGTGCGGGTCGAACAGATCGGGCCGCTGGTGCGTGCCGACGTTCGTCAGTGTCAGGTAGAGCTCCTGACCCTCGCGCGTGCGGATCGTGGGCGCCGGGAAGTTGGTGCGGAAGATGCCGGCGGCCAGCACCTGCTCCTGCGGCAGGCCCGTCACGTCCGAGAAGCCGAAGACGTACAGCTCGCGGCCGTCGCCCATGCGGATGAAGCCGTCGCCGCCGGTCAGGTGCTGGCACTGCACGTCGCGCCCCGCGAGCTCGGGCGCGCCCGGATCGTCGATCACCGCGTCGCCGTCGGTGTCGCCGGGACACTGGACGAACGCCGCCGACCAGCTCGCGGCGGGCGCGCCGAGGAGCGCCGCGGTCGCGAGCGCGGCGAGGAGCAGCCGGTTCGTGGCCATCGTCTCCGCCTCCGGGAGGGGACGCGCGGTCCCGTCCGCTTTCGCTGCGGCGCTCACCGCCGCGCCGTCCGCCGGGCGCGGCGGCGCAGCCGCGCCGCGATCGCGCCGACCAGCGCCAGCTCGGCGCCGAGCCCGCAGCTGCTCTCGGCCACGAACTCGTCGGCGCCGATGTCGTTGATCCCGCTCGCCGCGCGGTTCTGGCCGTCGACGTCCTTCGCGAGCTCCGGGATGCCGAGCACGAGCGGCAGCGGCGCCGTTCCGTCGCGCGCCGCGGACATGCCGCGGATGTGGACGTCGCCGACCGGCGCCAGCGGGTCGAACAGCACCTGCACGAAGTTCCCGCCCTCGTCGGCCGCCGCCGCCGTCCGCAGCCGGTTCTGGTAGGGCGCGCGGAAGCGCGGGTCGCCGCTCACGTTGGTCGCGTCGTAGCCGGTCGTGTCGGTGAGCAGGCAGTAGCTCGGCGCGAGCGCGCCGGCGCCGCCGGCCACGCCGAGATCCCAGTAGGGACCCGCCGGCCGCGGCTGGAGACCGTCCGCCGCGCTCCAGAAGAACGACCGGTTCTGCCACACGATCGAGTGCAGCAGCGCCTCGGGCTGCGAGAACGTGGACGTCACCAGCGTCTGGAGCAGCGCGCTGTGCGGTCGCGCCGCGATGCCCGCGACCTGCGGCGTCGTCGGGTCGGCGAGCCCGCCCTCGAACGCGTCGGACGCGGTCGCGGTGCTGTCGTTGTGCGCGATCGTGTCGTGGATGATCCGCACGTGGACGGCGTCCTGCAGCGAGATGCCGCCGCCGGCGAGCCCGCTCACGTTGTCGAAGATCGCGTTGTCGAACAGGTCGATGCGGTGGGGTGCGGGGAGCGCCGGGCCGGGCGGGTCGATCAGGTCCTGGCCGTTGACGAAGCGCAGCGCGATGCCGCCGCCGTCCGCCGCGCCGCCCAGGTTGCCCTGGATGCGGTTGCCCTCGACGAGCACCGAGCCGGATCCGAGCGTCGGCTCTGCGCCGCTCTCGCCGATCTCGGGCTCGCCCGCGATCTCGATGCCGCCGCCGCCGCCGCCGATCTCGTCGCCCTGGAACACCTCGTTGAACACGATCGCGTTGCGCGCGATGACGCCGCCGTCGCTGCGCCCGGTGTGGCCGATGCCGCCGCCGCCGCGCCGGCTGAAGTTGCCGCACAGGTGGTTGTCGGTGATCGAGTAGTCGTCGGCGCCGGCGTAGACCGCGACGCCGCCGCCCACGAGGCGGCTGCCGTTGTGCAGGACCTCGTTGTGGTGGATGCGGACGTTCGGGTTCGGCGCCGGGTCGATCGTCTGCTGCGCGCCGACGAAGATCGCGACCTTCGGCGTCCCGACCCGGATGCCGCCGCCCAGCGTGCCCGCGTTGTTCTCGAGCCGGTCGTTGGAGATCTCGAGCGACGTTGCGTGGGCGTTGACGAAGATGCCGCCGCCCTCGTCGGCGCCGCGCACGCGCAGGCCGTCGATGCGCGCGGTGGTCGCGCTCGCGCCGAACACGCCGGGCTTCGGGACGACGAGGATCCCGGGACCTTCCTGCCCGCGCAGCAGCGGCTGCAGCTCGGTCTGGCCGGGCAGCAGGCCGATCTCGCCGGCCGCGTGCAGCGCGGCGAGCTTCTCGCGCCATTCGGCCAGCGCGCTGCCCGGGTAGTGCGTCGCGTTGAGCAGCGTGGCGTGCGCGCCCGCGCCCTGGAGGCGGACGTTCTCGTACAGGATCAGGTTCTCGTGATACGAGCCCGGGTGCACCAGCACCAGGTCGTCGGCGTCCGCGGCGTCGAGCGCCGCCTGGATCGACTCGCCCGGGTGCACCTCGTGGATCGCCATCGACGCCGGCTCGGTGTCGCCCACGGTGAGCGTCACGCCGAGCCGCGCGGTGCGGCCGCCCGCGTCGGTGAGCAGGAGCTGGCCCGTGGCGAGGCCCGCGCCGATCGCTCCGGCCGGCACCGTCACCTCGATCGACGCTTCGCTCCAGTCCACGGAAGCGGTAGGGAACACGTAGTCGCCGACGCGCACCTTGGCGCTCGGGCCGACGCTCCCGAATCCGAAGTTGCGCATCACGAACTGCGGCTGCGTGGGCGGGTCGTCGGGGAAGCCGTCGTCGTCGGCGTCGCCGGGGTAGGCCGGGTTGCGCACCGGGACCACGCCGAGCGACGTGATCGTGAACGAGTCGCCTTCGCCCTGGACGTAGGCGGGCCGGCCGCTCGCGCCCATCACGTCGCGGATCACGGGCTGGCCGTCGCCGGGCTCGCAGTCGAGCGTGACCTGCAGCGGTCCGACGAACGCCGCGTTCCGGATGACCGGCGTGTCGAGATAGGTCGTCTTGCCCGGCCAGAAGTCGAACGAGTAGCAGGTGGTGCTGTACGAGGGATCGAAGCGCGGGTCGGGCGCGGAGGCGTCGGGCCCCGGGTCGTTCAGACAGATGTGGTGCATCTGCGGTCCGACGCCGCTCGGCGTCGGCAGGTCGATGTCGAACGTGGACGGGAGCAGCGCGTTGTACGAGCCGAACTCGTCCGAGTAGGTGCGCAGGATCTCCTTGCCGCTGTAGTCCGTCACCGAGATCGGCATCCAGCCCGGCGAGAACTTCTCGACGAAGGCCGGCTTGCCCGGCGAGAGCTCGTTGGCGAGGTCGTCGGTGATGAGCCCGACGACGCGCGCCGCGCGCGGGACGTCCGTCATCAGGAAGAAGTCGGCCGCCGCGTTCTGCCCGGTGGAGAGCTGGACCTGCTTGCGGTCGCACAGCCGCCGCGTCTGGCCGGCGAACGGGGCCTCCGCCTCCGCCGGGTCGACGCCCGGCAGCAGCGTCTCGCCGTCGCTGCCGACGGTGAGGAAGCTGAAGTACGGCGGCACTTCGCGCGCTTCGCCGACGCACGGCGGCGGCAGCAGGAAGGGGATCGGCTGGTCGCCGAAGTCGACGTTGCGGTCCTCTTCCTTCACGTGCTCGTATCCGGGCGGGGCCATCGTCTCGACGACGTAGGTGCCGGGGACCAGCTCGGGGTCCATCGGCCCGAACGCGTAGCCGCCGTCGAAGACCGCGGGCACGTCCTGGTTCCAGGTGCGCAGCCCCTCCGAGCAGTCCTCGATCGGCACCGGCGTGTCGTGGATCTCGAGCGGCGCGGCGCTGCCCGCGCAGCCGCTCGGAAGCGCGTCGTCCCAGCTGTCGGTGTGCGCGATCTGGATCGCGTCGCCGAGATCGAAGACGAGATCGCCGTCGCGGTCGACGTCCTCGGGGCCGGGGACGCACACCTGGGTCTGCGGGTCGCACTCCGACCAGCCGAGCGGATGGTTGTCCACGTCGGGCCCGACCGGCACGTAGGGGAACGTCGCGCCCGGGTCCTTTGGATCCGGCGTGCCGTCGCCGAAGGGCGCCGGCGCGCCCGTCTCGTTGTCGGTGACGTCGCGGTAGAGGTTCACCTGCACGCGCGGGATGCCCGGCTCCCACTCCTCGCCTGCCGCGTAGCGCGGGTCGTCCTCGGCGCGCGTCGTCGCGTAGAACACGATGCCCGAGATGCCGCCGTTGCCGTTGAAGACGCCGTCGCCCGAGACGCCGCAGCCGGGCGCGCCGGGCGTACAGGCGTCGGTGTCGCCGGGGCCGGGGAAGTCGTCGTAGGGCGGCACGTTGACGTCGAGGTCGTAGACGGCCTTGCCCCACTCGTAGCGCGTGTTCTGGCCGGCGAAGACCTGGTAGCCCTCGGTCAGCACCGGGCCGTTCTCGGTGTGCACGCGCGGATTGCGCTTGCCCTCGCCGAGCTCGTCGTCCGTCACCGGGCCGCCGTCGTCGGACACGACGGTGAGGCCGGTCGCCTCGAAGCGGGCGAAGTCCACCTCCGCGACCTGGAACTTGAAGAACGGGAAGATCTCCTCGAAGGGGACGAAGCCCTCGGTGTCGGTCGGGAACGCCTTGTAGATGCTGCCGTCGCGGAAGCGCAGGTTGACGTTCTGCTCCGGGATGCCGGCCTCGCCGGGATCGCGGACGCCGTTCTTGTTGGCGTCGAAGTAGACCCAGTGCTCGTGCTCGCCGAACCACATCGGCACCGCGACCGTGCCGAGGTCGAGCTCGCCGCCGCCTTCGGGAACGACGACGGTGGTGAAGAAGATGATCTGGTCGAGGAAGACGTCCCACGCGACGAGCTGGTACACGCCGGGCGGCACGCCGGGAATCGTGAAGTGGCCCTCGTCTTCACACGGCGCGATCCACACCGCCTCGGCGGCGCCACCCTCGAGCGCGTTCAGGCCGATCAGGCACGGCGACGTGGACGGCGGCGCGCCGTCGAAGAAGGTGATCGCGGGCGGAGGCGACTGATGTCCCTTGCGCACCTGGCCGATCACGGTGCTCGTCGGCAGGCCGCCCGGATTGATCTCGGCGAGCCGGTCGGTGGCCTGCACGAAGCCGTAGAACGCGTGCCAGAACGGCGGCCCGAACTCGACGAGGAAGGGCGGCTCCTTGGGACGCACCCAGGCGTCGATGGTCGGCGTGCCTTCGATGGTGGTCGTCTGGTACCAGCCGGTCTCGCCGGTCGGCGGCTTCGCCTGGACGCCGTACTTGTCGGGACGCAGGAACTTGATCAGCGCCTCGCCGTCCGCGTCGGTGAGGATCGTGCCCACGCCCATCTGGTCGACGACGGGCGCGCCGTCGGGGCCGAGACAGAAGTGCGTTCCGGTGCCCGGGTTCTCGCCGTTCGCGTCGCAGGTCTCGGCGTAGGTCGTGCCGAGGGGGTTGCCGAACGCGTCCTGCACGATCTCGCCCGCCGCCTCGCTGAGCTCGATGCGCCAGCCCGCGAGGCCCGGCTCCGTGGCGTCGGGCGCGTTGTTGAGCGGCCGGATGTCGTGGAAGACGCGCACGGCGATCTGCGCGGTCTCGATCGGCTGCGGCGCCACCACCACCGTCGCGACGTCGGGCGCCGAGGGCGCGACGCCGCCGTCGAGCACGAGCTGTCCGCCTTCGATGCGCACGCTGGTGCCGCCCATCGTGAAGCCGCCGTACGGCAGGACGGAGAGCACGTAGCGGCCGTCGGGGAGCGGCTCGCCGCTCGCGGTGTCGGTGATCGCGGCCGCTGCGCCGGCGCTCTCGCCCTTGGCGACGACCGGCGCGTGGCTCTTGTGGATGCTGATCGAGAGCGTGTTGTCCTGCGGCGCGCCGGGCGTCACCGTCCTGTGCACGCCGGGCTCGGGATCGTGGCTGTTGTCCGTCTCGAGCAGCCAGCGGAAGCCCGACACCGGGCCGCCGCTCGGATCCTCGACCTGGAGCGTGAACGCCTCTGCGCGCAAGGACGTCCCGACCAGGAGCAGCGCGCTCACGAACGTTGCACTCGTCCGTCGCATCATGGGCGTCCCCTCGCCGGCGTCCGCACCGCCACGGAGGCGGTGCCCGCATCGGGCATCACGTCGCACGTACCGCCGTCGCCGCCTGCGTCTGGAAAGTTGCGGGCCGGGACGCAAGAGGCGGCGAGTGCAACGGGTGTGCCGAGCGCCTCCTCCACCGCGCGCGCCCTCCGATCCGTTCCGCCGCGTTCCGCCGCGCACGCGCCGTGCGCCCCGAACACCGCCGTGCGTTCGACACCGATGTGCGACGCTTCGGTGCAAGCGCTTCGCGGGGATGTCCGAGCGAGCTACGAGCGCGCGCAGCGCCGCATGGTGCCCGTGCGCTTCGCGTGCACGGCCGCCGGGCGCCTCTGGCCGTACGCGCCGGCGCGCTTCACGAGCGTTCGGACGGCGCGCATCGTAGAATGTTCCGTCCGCGCCGAGCCGCGTCGTCGCGTTTCGGCGTATGGACGAGGACGCAGCGAGAACGCGCCGCGTGCGAGCTTTGCGTGGAGAGCGGAGAATGCGGGAGTGGCGCGTGGCGCGCCGACACATTCTGGCGTCGGGACTTCCGCCTCGATGTCGCGCGGAGGATGGTCGGCGTGCGACGCACCGCGGCGGACGCCGGGTGCAGCATCGCACGGGCCGTGTGTGGCCGGGCGTGAACCCCTGCCGATCGCGAGGGTCCCCCTCGCGCTACGTCTCCTCG
>QEVM01000177.1 GCA_003576805.1 Pseudomonadota bacterium
CGCCGCCGAGCAGCGCGCTCGCGGACGCGAGCGCGCGGCGCGACTCGTCGAGCGCGAGCTCGCTCCACGCGGGCGGCGGCTCCGCGCGCCACGGCCGCGCGGGCGCCGGACCCTCGTCCGGACGCTGGCTCATCAGCAGCGTGAGCAGGTTCATGCCCGCGACGCCGTCCACCATGCAGTGATGGACCTTCGCGAAGAGCGCGCAGCGGTCGCCCTCGAGGCCCTCGATGATCCACAGCTCCCAGAGCGGCCGGTCGCGGTCGAGCCGCTCCGAGAGGATCCGCGCGACGAGCTGCTTCAGCTCGTGCTCGCTGCCCGGACGCGGCAACGCCGCGCGGCGCAAGTGGTGCCAGAGGTCGAAGCGGGCGTCGTCGATCCAGACCGGGCGGCCTTCGAGCGGCGTGAACGCGAGCCGTTGCCGGTAGCGCGGCAGCAGGTGCAGGCGCGACTCGACGTGCTTCGCGATGCGGTCGGCGTCGACGCCGCCGTCCTCGGTGCGCAGCGGCTCCGCCTCGAGGATCGCGATCGCGCCGACGTGCATCGGCGTCTCGCGCCGTTCCCAGAGCACGAAGGAGCTGTCCTGCGCGGAGAGAGGCTCGTAGCCGGCCATGCCGTCCTCCTCCTCGAGCGGTTGCGCCCGACTGTGCGGAAGGAGGCCGCGCCCGCGGTATGACGGGCGTCATACGACGCGGGCGCGGATCCGGCGAGCGCCTACTCGCGCTGCGCCGCGGCCGCCGGCTGCGCCGGCGCGGCGTAGACGTGGCCGGCGTCGTGCACGTAGACGAGCTCGCCGCCCGAGTGCCCGACCGACACGCCGCCCGCGAGCACGGCCGCGCCGGCCACCAGCGTCGCGACGCGTCCGATCGCGCCCCAGCGGCCCGCGAGCAGACCCGTCGCGGACAGCAGGCCCGCCGCGATCGAGAGCGCGAGGAAGCGCTCGGCCGCCTCTTCGTGGTCGTGGATGGGCGCGTCGCCGACGACGTCCTCGACGCGCTCCTCCTGCTCCTCGCCCGTCTCGATCGCGAGCCACGACGAGCCGACGAGCAGCGCTTGCAGCAGCACGACGGGCAGCCAGATGCGGGTGGTCATCCAGCCGGTGCGGATGGCGATCACCGCTCCGAGCGCGAGCAGCGGCACGAGCACCGCGAGCGCGATCGGGAAGTGGACGATGGCGGGGTGCAGCGGATCGGGAAGCATGCTTGGGTTCCTCCGTGCCCAGTCTCGGGGCACGCGGGAACGGTGCGGCACCCGGCCGCGACGCGACATCCGGCAGGCGACTCGCTCGGCGAACGGCCGCGAGCGCGCTCGCCGCGGCGTGCGGAGGCGCTTGCGCGATGTGGAATGCGACGGATGACGGAGGCGTCGGCGGGCGCGTCGCGCTCTCGGGGCTGCTCCTCGCGATCGCCGCGGGCGGCGCCGTGGACCTCGCGCTCGACCGCGACGCCGGCCTCCTCCATCGCGCCTTCGAGCTGCTCCTGCTCGCGCTCTCGCTCGGCGCCGTCGCGTGGCTGTGGGTCGGCTGGGCGACGGAGCGCCGCCGGCTCGCGTCGCTGCGCGCGGCCTCCGACGCCACGCGCGCCGAGCGCGACGCCTGGCGCGAGCGCGCCGAGAAGCTGTTGCGCGGCCTCGGCGCCGAGATCGACGAGCAGCTCCGCCGCTGGCAGCTCTCCGCCGCCGAGCGCGAGGTCGCGCTGCTCCTGCTCAAGGGCTTCGGCCACAAGGAGATCGCCGCGCTCCAGGGCCGCAGCGAGCGCACGGTGCGCCAGCACGCCGTCGCGGTCTACCGCAAGTCCGGCCTCGCCGGCCGCGCGGAGCTGTCGGCGTTCTTCCTCGAGGACCTGCTGCTGCCGCCGCCGAGCGCCGACGCGTGACGCGATCGCTCCGGCGCGGGCGTCGCGCGCGTCAACCGATCGGCAGCGCCGTCTTGTACCGCACCTGCTTCAACGCGAAGCTCGAGCGGATCTTCTCGATCTGCGGGATCGGGGAGAGCTGCTCGAGGATGAAGCGCTCGAGCGCGCCGATGTCGGGCACCGCGACGCGGAGCAGGTAGTCGGCGTCGCCCGTCATCAGGTAGCACTCCATCACCTCGTCGCGGGCGCACACGCGCGACTCGAACGCGTCGAGCGCCTCGCGTCCCTGCTGCTTCAAGCTGATCGAGATGAAGACGTTGAGGTGCAGCCCGAGCTGGGCCGCGTCGAGCAGCGCGACGTAGCGCTGGATCAGCCCCGACCGCTCGAGCGCCTTCACGCGGGCGAGGCACGGCGACGGCGAGAGGTGGACGCGGCGCGCGAGCTCGACGTTGCTCAGGCTCGCGTCGGCCTGCAGCTCGCGGAGGATGCGGAGGTCGGTCGCGTCGAGCTGCATCAAGTGCCGTCTCCTTGGCGGATCGCGGCACAAGATGCCGTGAAATGCAGGCGGAGCCCATCAACTCGATCGGAAATGCGGCGCCTCACGGCGTACGCTTCGGGCGCTGCACGAGGAGCGTCCGTGGCCGTCGCCGCCGTCCCGCCCGATCTCGCCGACCCCGCCGATCGCGACCCCGATCCGCAGGAGACGGCCGAGTGGTGCGATGCGCTCGCGAGCCTGCTGGCGCACGGCGGGGCCGAGCGCGCGCGCTTCGTGCTCGACCGGCTCGCGGCGATCGCGTGCGCGCCGCCGATCGGATGGGAGCCGCCGCGCGGAACGCCCTACGTCAACACGATCCCGGTGGAGGCGCAGCCGCGCTTTCCCGGCGACCTCGCGATCGAGGAGCGGCTCGCCGCGATCCTGCGCTGGAACGCCCTCGCGATGGTGGTGCGCGCAAACCGGACGCACGCCGAGCTCGGCGGTCACATCGCGTCCTATGCGAGCGCCGCCGACCTGTTCGAAGTCGGATTCTCCCACTTCTTCTCCGCGCGCGATCTGGTCTTCTACCAGGCGCACTGCGCGCCGGGCGTCTACGCGCGCGCCTTCCTCGAAGGCCGCCTCGACGAGTCCGACCTCGCGCTCTACCGCCAGGAGATCGCGGCGCGCGCGAGCGGCCGTCGCCCGCTGTCGAGCTATCCGCATCCGTGGTCGATGCCCGACTTCTGGCAGTTCCCGACCGGCTCGATGGGCATCGGCCCGATCGGCTCGATCTACCACGCGCGCTTCCTCCGCTACCTCGCGCACCGCGGACTGCACGACACCGCAGGGCGTCGCGTCTGGGGCGTCTTCGGCGACGGCGAGATGGACGAGCCGGAGAGCATGTCGGCGCTGACGCTCGCGGCCCGCGAACGGCTGGACAACCTGATCTGGGTGGTGAACTGCAACCTCCAGCGGCTCGACGGACCGGTGCGCGGCAACGGCCGCATCGTCGACGAGCTCGAGTCGCTGTTCCGCGGCGCGGGCTGGCGCACGATCAAGCTCGTGTGGGGCTCCGACTGGGACGGGCTCTTCGCGCGCGACCGGAGCGGCGCGCTCGCGCGCGCGTTCGCCGACACCGTCGACGGACAGCTCCAGACCTTCGCGGCGAAGGACGGCCGCTACAACCGCGAGCACTTCTTCGGCCAGAGCGCCGAGCTGGCCGCGCTCGCGCAGGGCCTCACCGACGAGCAGATCGATCGGCTCCGGCGCGGCGGCCACGATCTCGTGAAGATCCACGCCGCCTACGCCGCAGCGTGCCGCTCCGACGGCCGCCCGGTGGTGATCCTCGCCCAGACGAAGAAGGGCTTCGGGATGGGCGCCGCCGGGCAAGGCCGCATGACGACGCACCAGCAGAAGAAGCTGGGCCGCGACGAGCTGATCGCGTTCCGCGACCGCTTCGGGCTGCCGTTGGGCGACGAGGAGGCCGCGTCGCTCGCGTTCTACCGGCCCGCCGAGGACAGCCCGGAGATGCAGTCCCTGCGCGAGCGCCGCGCGGCGCTCGGCGGCGCGATCCCGGCGCGCACGGCGGCGGCCGAAGCGGTCGCCGTGCCGGCGATCGAACGCGTCGCGGGCTTCGCGCTGCGCGCCGACGGCAAGGAGATGAGCACGACGACGGCGTTCGTGCGCATGCTCACGAACCTGCTGAAGGATCCCGCGCTCGGGCCGCGCATCGTGCCGATCGTCGCCGACGAGGCGCGCACCTTCGGCATGGCCAATCTCTTCAAGCAGGTCGGCATCTACTCGAGCGTCGGGCAGAACTACGAGCCCGAGGACATCGGCTCGGTGCTCTCGTATCGCGAAGCGCGCGACGGACAGATCCTCGAGGAGGGCATCTCCGAAGCGGGCGCGCTCTCGTCGTGGATCGCGGCGGGCACCAGCTACAGCGTGCACGGCCTCGCGATGCTGCCCTTCTACGTCTTCTACTCGATGTTCGGCTTCCAGCGCGTCGGCGATCTCGTCTGGGCGGCGGCGGACCAGCGCACGCGCGGCTTCCTGCTCGGCGCCACCTCGGGACGCACGACGCTCGCCGGCGAGGGCCTCCAGCACCAGGACGGACACAGCCTCGTGATGGCCTCCGCGGTGCCGAGCTGCCGGGCGTACGACCCGGCGTTCGCCGGCGAGCTCGCGGTGATCGTCGACCACGGCATGCGCGAGATGCTCGAGCAGCGCCGCGACGTCTTCTACTACGTGACGATCCACAACGAGTCGTACGCGCAGCCGTCGCTGGCCGGCGCCTCCGACGCGGCGCTGCGCGCCGGCATCCTGCGCGGCCTCTACCGCTTCGGCGCGACCCGGCCGGACGCGGGCGCGCCGCGCGCTGCGGTCCGGCTGCTCGGCTCGGGCGCGATCCTGCGCGAGGTGATCGCCGCGGCGGATCTGCTGGCGAGCGAATGGGGCGTCGCGTGCGAGATCTGGAGCGCCACCAGCTACTCGGAGCTCGCGCGCGACGCGTGCGCCGCCGAGCGTTGGAACCGGCTCCATCCGCTCGAGCCGCCGCGCCCGAGCCATCTCGCGAGCTGCCTCGCCGGCGCCACGCCGATCGTCGCGGCCAGCGATTCGGTGCGCGCCTGGCCGAACCTCGTCGCCCCCCATCTCGATGCGCCGTTCAGCGTGCTCGGCACCGACGGCTACGGGCGCAGCGACACGCGCCAGCGGCTGCGCCGCTTCTTCGAGGTCGATCGCCAGCACGTCGCGGTCGCCGCGCTGCACGCGCTCGCGCGCGCCGGAGCGGTCGAGCCGGAACGCGTCGCCGAAGCGATCGCGCGCTACGGGATCGATCCCGCGGCGCCCGAGCCGTGGACTTGCTGAGGCGCGCACGCTGGCGCGCCGCGCGTCAGCGCCGGGCGCGGCGCTCCTCGACCCACGCGTAGAGCACGGGCAGCACGACGAGCGTGAGCGCGGTGGCGGACACGATGCCGCCGATCACCACGGTCGCGAGCGGACGCTGCACCTCCGCGCCCGGCCCCGTCGCGAGCGCCATCGGCACGAAGCCGAGCGACGCCACGAGCGCCGTCATCAGCACGGGGCGGAGCCGCGTGATCGCGCCCTCGCGGATCGCCTCGCCGAGCGGCCTCCCCTCGCGGAGCAGCTCGTTCATGAACGAGATCAGCACGAGGCCGTTCAGCACCGCGACGCCCGAGAGCGCGATGAACCCGACCGCGGCGGAGATCGAGAGCGGGATCCCGCGCAGCGCGAGCGCCGCGACGCCGCCGGTGAGCGCCAGCGGCACGCCGGAAAACACCAGCAGCGCGTGCCGCAGCGTCCCGAACACCACCACCAGCGTCGCGAAGATCGCGCCGAGCGCGAGCGGCACGACGACGCGCAGCCGCCGCCCCGCCGACAGCAGGTTCTCGAACTGGCCGCCCCACGAGATCCAGTGGCCCGCGGCGAGCTCCACCTCCTGCGCGATGCGCTGCTCGGCCTCGGCCACGAACGAGCCGAGGTCGCGGCCGCGCACGTTGGCGGTCACGACGACGCGGCGCTTGCCGTTCTCGCGGCTCACCTGGTTGGGGCCGGTCGCGACGCGCAGCTCGGCGAGCGCGGAGAGCGGCAGCACGCTCTGCGCGGAGGCGTCCAGCGGCACGGGCAGGCGCGCGAGCGCGGCGACGTCGCTGCGCAGCGCCTCGGGCAGCCGCACCACGACGTCGAAGCGGCGATCGCCCTCGAAGAGCTGGCCGGCGGCGCGGCCCGACACCGCGACCTGTACGAGCTCCTGCACGTCGGCGAGCGGCACGCCGTGGCGCGCGAGCGCGGCGCGGTCGGGCTCGATCTCGAGCATCGGCAGCCCGGTCACCGGCTCGACCTTCACGTCGGCGGCGCCGGGCACGCGCGCGAGCACGGCGGCGATCTCGTCCGCGTACGCCGTGAGCCGCTCCAGGTCGTCGCCGAAGACCTTCACCGCGACGTCGCTGCGCACGCCCGCGATCAGCTCGTTGAAGCGCATCTCGATCGGCTGCGTGAACTCGTACTCGTTGCCCGGCAGCTGGCGCACCACGGCCTCGATCTCGGCCAGCAGCGCCGCGCGGCTCTTGCGCGGGTCGGGCCACTCGCGGCGCGGCTTCATGATGACGAAGCCGTCGGCGACGCTCGGCGGCATCGGGTCGGTCGCGATCTCGGCGGTGCCGATCTTGCCGAACACGTTCGAGACCTCGGGCAGCTCGAGCAGGCGGCGCTCCAGCAGCTTCTGCATCTCGACGGCCTGCGCGAGACCGGTGCCCGGGATGCGCAGCGAGTGCAGCGCGACGTCGCCCTCGTCGAGGCTCGGGATGAACTCGGCGCCCATGCGCGAGGCCACGACGCCGGCGCCGAGCGCGAGCAGCACGGCCGCCCCCACGACGAGCGCACGCCAGCGCAGCGCGTAGTCGAGCGTCGGGCCGTAGGCGCGCTTCAGCCAGCGCACGGCGAAGCTCTCGCGCTCCGACACGCGGCCGCGCAGCAGCAGCGCGACGGCGGCGGGCACGAAGGTGAGCGCGAGCACCAGCGCGGCCAGCAGCGCGAAGATCACCGTCCACGCCATCGGCCGGAACATCTTTCCCTCGACGCCGGTCAGCGTCAGGATCGGCAGGTACACGAGCAGGATGATCGCGACGCCGAAGGTGCTCGGGCGCACCACCTGCGTGGTCGCCTCGTAGACGGTCTCGAGCCGTTCGCGCAGGTCGAGCAGCCGGCCGCGCTCGCGCTGCTCCTCGGCGAGCCGCCGGATGCAGTTCTCGACGATGATCACGGCGCCGTCCACGATCAGGCCGAAGTCGAGCGCGCCGAGGCTCATCAGGTTGCCGCTGATGCCGGCGCGCAGCATGCCGGTCGCGGTGATCAGCATCGAGAGCGGGATCACCAGCGCCGTGACGAACGCCGCGCGGAAGTTGCCGAGCAGCAGGAACAGCACGCCGATCACGAGCAGCGCGCCCTCGACCAGGTTGGTGCGCACCGTCGCGATGGTGCGGTCGACCAGCTTGGTGCGGTCGTAGACCGTGCGCACCACCACGCCTTCGGGCAGCGAGCGCTTCACCTCCTCGAGCTTGGCGGCGACCGCCTGCGCGACGAGGCGGCTGTTCTCGCCGATCAGCATGAAGACCGTCGCGAGCACGACCTCGCGGCCGCCCTCGGTGGCGGCGCCGGTGCGCAGCTCCTCGCCGTCGGCCACCGCCGCGACGTCGCGCACCCGGATCGGCACGCCGCCGCGGCGCGCCACCGGGATCGCCTCGAGCTCGGCCAGCGTCGCGATCTGACCGGGCACGCGCACGAGCATCTGCTCGCCGCGCCGCTCGACGTAGCCCGCGCCGACGCTCGCGTTGTTGCGCTCGAGCGCGTCCAAGAGGTCGCCGAAGTCGAGCCCGTACGCGAGCAGCCGCTCGGGCCGCGGCGTCACGTGGATCTGCCGCACGAAGCCGCCGACCGTGTTCACCTCGACGACGCCGGGCACGGTGCGGAGCTGCGGCTTCACCACCCAGTCCTGCACCGTGCGCAAGTCGGTCGGCGTCCAGGGCGCGCCGTCGGGGCGGCGCGCGCCCTCTTCCGCCTCGACGGTGAACATGAAGATCTCGCCGAGCCCCGTCGCGATCGGGCCGAGCGCGGGCACCACGCCGGCCGGCAGCTTCGCGCGCGCCTCCTGGAGCCGCTCGTTCACGAGCTGGCGCGCGAAGTAGACGTCGGTGCCGTCCTCGAAGACGACCGTCACCTGCGACAGCCCGTAGCGCGACAGCGAGCGCGTGTAGGAGAGCCGCGGCAGCCCGCCGAGCGAGGTCTCGACCGGGAAGGTGACGCGCCGCTCGACCTCGAGCGGCGTCATGCCGGGCGCCTCGGAGTTGATCTGCACCTGGACGTTGGTGATGTCCGGCACCGCGTCGATCGGCAGGCGCGCGAGGCTGACGGCGCCGAGCGCGGCGGCCGCGGCGGTCGCGAGCAGCACCGCCCAGCGCGCGCGCAAAGAGACGCGGAGGATGCGTTCGAGCACGACGCGCCGCCCTCCTAGTGATCGTGGCTCGCGCCGGCTTTGCCGGCGTCGGCCTTGAGCACGAAGCTGCCCGTCGCGACGTACGCGTCGCCGGCCGCGAGCCCGGCGCGGATCTCGGTCCAGTCCGCGTCGCTCGCGCCGATCTCGACGGGCTGCGCCTCGTAGGTGTCGCCCTGCGCGCGGAACACGACGTCGCGGTCGCGCATGCGCTGGAGCGCTTCGGTGCGCACGGCGACGGGCGCCTCGAGCTCGCGCACCGTGACGCGCGCGCTGACGAACAGGCCCGGCCGCAGGCGGCCGTCGGCGGCGTCGGCCACGGCGCGCGCCAGCAGCGACTGCGAGTCCGGCGCGCCGAGCGGCGCGAGGTACGAGAGGCGCGCCTCGACCGGCGCGCCTTCCGCCGACTCGACCACGACGGGCTGGCCCACGCGCAGCCGCTCGAAGTCGCGCCGGTGCGCCTGCAGGTCCACCCACACGCGCGAGAGGTCCGACACCACGTAGATCGGCGCGTCGTTACCGACGTACTCGCCGGGCACCACCGACTTCTCGATCGCGGTGCCCGCGATGCGCGAGCGCACCTCGTAGGGCCGCAGGCTCTGGTCGCTCTCGACGATCGCGACGACCTCGTCCTTCGCGACCGCGTCGCCGAGCTTCTTGCGCGCCTCGACGGCGATGCCGGGAAAGCGCGGCGTCACGTGCGCGGTGCGGTCGCCGTCGGGCTCCACGCGGCCGTGCAGCACGATCTCCTCGCGGATCGCCGCCGGGCCGGCGGTCGCGACCGAGATGCCCGAGTCGGCCGCCGCCTCCGGCGCGACCTCGACGCGGTTCTCGTACGCGGCGAACGCGAAGCGGTGCTCGCGCCCGGCGTGGCGCGCGACGGCCGTCACGTCGAAGGAGTGCGGCTCTTCGATCGTGCGGTCGCCGCGCAGGAACTCGCCGGCCGGCGCGAACGCGACGCGCTCGCTGCGCCCGCCGAAGCGGCGCAGCTCGACCGTCAGCTCGACGTCGCCGGGCGCGATCGGCCGCTCGTCCGCGCTCGCCCACGCGCGGAGCTCGGGCGGCACGCCGCGCTCGAAGATCGCCAGCTCGAGCGCGAAGTCGCCGTCCGTGAGCAGGCGCCCGCCGTGCGGTCCCGTCGCGACCTCGGCCTCGCCGCCGGCGCCGTGGCCGCGCTCGTCGCCTTCGCCGCCGCAGCCCGCGAGCAGCGCGGCCAGCATCCACACCATGAGCGGTCGGCGGAGTGCAAGGGTCTTCATCGGGCTCCCTCAACGCAGCTCGTCGACGAAGCCGCCGACGAGGCGCTGGCACGCGACGCGCGCCTGGTGGTACTCGCCCAGCATGTGCAGCATGCGGTCGATCGAATCGAAGGCGGCGCGCTGTGCGCCGAGCACCTCGAGCTGCGAGACGCGCCCGCTGCCGTAGGCCGCGCGCAGCTCGGCGAGCGCGCGCTCGACGTCGGGCAGCAGCACGTCGCGCAGCGTGCGCACCTCTTCGTGCGCGGCCGCCCAGCGGGCGTGCTCCGCGATCAGCGCGAGCCGGACCTGGCGCAGCGCGGCGGCGCGCTCGGACGCGGTCTTGGCCGCGCGCTCGGCGGCCTCCGCGATCGCGCCCTGCTGGCGGTCGAACACCGGCAGCGGCACGACGACCTCGAACAGCAGCGCGGCGTCACCGGATCCGGCGAGGTGGCGCGCGCCGGCGCCGACGCGCGGATCCGGAACGCGGTGCGCGCGCGCGAGCGCGAGCGCGGCGGCGCGCTCCAGCCGCTCGGCCTCGAAGCGCGCGACGTCCGGGTTGCCGGCGATGCGCGCGACGAAGGTGTCGAGCGGCGCCGGCGGCGACGTGCGCTCGAGGTCGCCGGCGGCGGAGTCGAAGTCCGGCTCCTCGGCGCCCCAGACCGCGGCGAGCGCGC
>QEVM01000178.1 GCA_003576805.1 Pseudomonadota bacterium
GGGCGCGGGCGCCGGCGCGGGCGCTGCGGCGCGTGCGCCGAGCGCGCGCGCGAGCCGCTCGAAGTTCGCCAGCACTGCGCCGCGCGGATTGCGCTCGCACTCGTAGACGACCGCGCGCAGGTTGGCGGCGCGCGGCAGCACGAAGTCGAAGATCTCCCAGGTGTCGGGCAGCGGCTCGGGCGAATGGTCGTCGTCGACGAAGCGGCGTCCGGCGTGCTCGAAGCAGGTCGCGCCCGCGACGTGCAGCTCGACGACGCGCTCGAGCGGGAAGTCCGCGAGGCCGTCGAGCGGCGCGTGACCCGTCGCGCGCTGGTAGATCGCGAGGTGCGCGACGTCGAGCAGCAGGCCGGCGTCGGCGCGCTCGGCGACGCGCGCGAAGTAGTCGAGCAGGTGCAGCTCGCCGACGTAGACCTGCGCGGGCGGGTTCTCCGGCAGCACCTCGAGCCCGGCGCGCTCGCGCAGGCGGCGCACGTTGTCGGCCATCGCGTCGGCGGAGGCCGGCGTCAGCACCGGCGGCAGCAGGACGCCGTGGCCGCGATCGCGCGGTCCGACGTGCCAGAGGCCGGCGTCGCCGCACAGCCACGCGGCGCCGAGCTCCCGCGCGAGCGCGACGGTCGCGTCGATCCACGCGGGCTCGAGATCGGCGGGGTCCTCGAGGTTCAGGTCGAGGAAGTGGTAGGTGGTCGGGCCGCCGGCGCCGACCCACGCGCGCGCCGCGTCGTCGACGCCGCGCGCGAGATCGGCGCCCACTTCGAGGAAGCCGGCGAGGTCGGGTCGATCGCGGCGCAGCGCGGCGAGGTCGAGCCCGCCCGCGGCGGCGCCGAACTCCGTGGAGACGCCGAGCCCCAGCCAGGGAAGCGCGGCCACGCGGTCCGCGAACGTCGTGCACGCGTCGTACGGCATGGCGGTGATTCGAGCATGGCGCATCGCGCCCGCCGGGCCATGCCGCGCGCGCTACGAGCGGATCGGGCGCCGCGGCGCCCGCGTCACTCCACCGCGCAGCGGAAGAACGCCGACTCCTGGCCGCTCTCGACGGCCTGGTACTTCTGCCAGAACTCGGTGTCGACGGCGCGCAGCCGCGCCGACGTGGTCGGCTTGCGGTAGCGGCGCAGGTGGCCGGGGCCGCCGTTGTAGGCGGCGTAGGTCGCGCGGGCGAGGTTGTCGGCGCCGCCAGGCGCCATGTGCTCCTTGCCGCGGATCGCGTGCTTGCGCATGTAGTGATAGAGGATCTCGGCGCCCGCGCGGCCGTTGTAGCCGATGTCGGCGGCCACTCCGGTCGAGTCGTAGAGACCGCGCCAGACGCGCGCGTTGATCTGCATCAGGCCGATGCCGCCCGGTCCGCGCACGGGCTGGACCTGACCCGCCTTCTTCTCGTACTGGCGCCAGCAGCTCTCCTGCCACGCCGTCGCGATCACGAGATTGCGGTAGATGTCGAAGTGCTCGGCCGGCAGGCGCCGCTCGGCGAGGGTGTGCGCGGTGCCCCGCAGCATCTCGGTCACCAGCGGCAGGTACTCGCGCATCTCCTTCGAGCCGGCGGGCACCCACGAGTTGAGGCGCGTGACCAGCGTGTGCCAGTCCCAGCCGGACGCCGCGGCGTGCGCGCTCGGCACCAGCCAGTCGCCGCCGCTCTGGGCGAGCCGCGCCAGCACGGCGAGCGGGCTCACGAGGAACGCGGTCGGCGGCGTCGCGTCGAGCAGCGGGCTCGCGACCGGCTCGGGCAGCGCGCCTCCGAAGCCGAACACGGCCCGCAGCTCCGGATCGACGGCGGCGTCGTAGCGGAGCGGATCGGGCGAGCCCTGGGGCAGGATCCGCAGCGCGAGGTCGCGCAGCGCCGCCGGGGAAGTCGCGCCGGCGTCCAGCCAGCCGTAGGCGCGCGCCTTCTCGAGCAGCCGCGCGCTCGCCAGGAACTCGCGGTAGCGGCTCGCCGTCTCGGGCGGGAGCTCGGTGGCGACGCGGTCGAGCACGCCGTCGAGGCGCGGCCAGGCGTCCTGGAAGTGCTCGGCGAGCCAGCGGGCGCCGTCGCGCTCGGCGCTGTCGAAGGCGGCGAGGACGGCGTAGCGATCGCCGAGCAACGCGGCGAGGAGATCGGCGCGGAGCTCCTCGGTCGCGGCGTCCTGGGCGGCCCGCTTCACCACGCTCGTCAGGAAGCCGTCCCAGAGCTGGGCGGCTTCGTCGCGGGAGAGCGACGGCGCGCCGTCCACTCGCTCCGCCCGTCCGTCTCGCGCCTCGACGGCGCGGCGGACGAGGTCGGAGAGGTCGGCGGCTCCCGCCGAGGCGCCGAGGAGCGTGCCTGCGGCGACGGCGAGGGCGCAGGCCCAGCGGGTCGCCCCGAGCTGCGAACGGCTTCGGCGCGCGGTCGTCCGGTCGGTCATCGTCCCCCCTTCCCCAAGCACTCTTGCGAACCGCGGCGCAAGCTAGCCGAGACTTGACCGGCCCAGGGCCGTTCGACACCCGGTCGTCACCCCCCGGTGGACGGCCGCCTCGGCGGGGCGGCCGGAGCGCCGCCCCCTGCGGGGGACCGTGACGTTCGTGTCGGTTTAGATGAAGGACCCGTTAACACCCGAGGGGCGGTCCGCGCGGCCGGCCGAGGCGGCCGCCAACACCGGCGAGGGGTCGTGGCTGGTGAAGACCCAGAGCTGGTGCACCGCGCGGGTCGCGCCCACGTGGAGCAGACGCCGACTCGACGGCGTGTCGGCGAAGCGCGTCGCCGACACGTCGACGAGAACCACGTAGTCGAACTCGAGCCCCTTGGCCTGCTCGATCTCGGTCACCTCGACGCCCGGCGCGAACGCGAAGCGCCCCGCCTCGACCCGCCGCACGCGCGGCACCTCGCTCTGCTCGAGCCCGTCGGCGTAGAGCGCGCTCATCTCGGCGGCCGGCGTCAGCACCGCGACCGACGCGAGCGGCTCCTCGTCCGCGAGCCGGCGCAGCGCGTCCGCGAGGAACGCCACGCCGGCGCCCGCGTCGCTGAACGCGAAGATCTCGATCGGCGGGCCGCTGCGCAGCACCTCCGGCGGCTCCTCGTCCGCGAGCGGGCCGAGCAGCGCGCGGCCGAACTCGACGATCTCGCGCGTCGAGCGGTACGCGACGCGCAGCGTGCGCAGCTCCGGCGACGGCAGCTCGAGCGCGTCGACGAGCTGATCCCACGACGACGACGTGCCGCCGTGCGCGGTGGTCTGCTGCTGCATGTCACCCGCGAGTGTCATGCTGGGCGGATCGGCGAGGCAGTCGCGCACGACGTGCAGCTCGAGCAGCGAGAAGTCCTGCACCTCGTCCACCGCGACGTGTCGGAAGCGCAGCGGCGCGCCCGGGCGCTCGGGCAGCGCGCCCATGCGGCGCTGCCACGCGCGCAGCAAGATGGCGTCGTCCTCGGGATCGAGCGCGGCGGGCGTCTCGCGATCGCCCTCGAGCCACGCCGTGATCTCCTCCTGGCGCGCGCGCTGCCAGTCGATCGCCGCGCGCAGGTCCGCCGCGCCGAGCGTGTTCGCCGGATGCGCGAGCAGCCGCGCCTCGAGCAGCGGGCCGCGCGTCAGCACGCTCGCCCAGTCGTCCAGGACCTGTGCGGGGCGCGGCGGGCCGGGCGTCTCGCGCACGTGCGCGGCGAGCGCGGCGTCGAGCGCGGGGTGCAGCTTGAGACGACGCGCCACGTCCGGCGTGTCGTAGCGGCGCTCCGCGGGCAGCGCGGGAAAGAGCCGGCGCACGAGCTGCTCGGCCCAGTCCGGGAAGGTCGACACGCGCACGTGCTCGACGCCGAGCCCCGGCAGCACGTGGCTCACGTAGTCGCGCAGCGCGGGCGAGAGCGTGAGGAAGAGCGTGTGCGGCGCGTCGAGCGTCGGATCCTGGTACGCGAGGTACGCGATGCGGTGCAACGCGACCGTCGTCTTGCCCGAGCCCGCGCTGCCGCGCACCGCGAGGAAGCCGGCGCCCGGCAGCCCGATCGCGTCGAACTGATCCGGGTCGAGCAGGCCCGCGATGTCCGGCAGGTGCTTGTCCACGCGCTGCACGGCGCCTTCGGGATCGGTGCCGAAGCGGCGCGCGGCCACCGCGCCGGGCGCGTACGCGCGCAGCGCCGCGCCCTCGCCGCCGGCGAGTCGCGGCGCGCGGCCGGCGCGCGCCGTCCAGCCGTCGGCGCTGCGCACGAAGCTGCCCTCGGGCGCGTCCACCCGCTCCAGCGCGGCGTCGCGGATCGCGACCGTGCGGCGCGCCACGACCTGTCCCGCGACGACGCGGCCGCCGAGCTCCTCCTCGTACGAGTCGCCCTGCTCGTAGCGGTAGAAGAGCTGGGAGACGGGCGCGTGCCGCCAGTCCACGACGCGCACGTCGCCGCGGATGCAGGTGGCCTTGCCGATGCAGACGTCGCGCTCGCGGCCGTTCTCGCGCAGCCGCAGGTGCGCGAAGTACGGCGAGCGCGGGTCGACCGTCGGCGCCTCGCCCGAGGTGCGGAGCTGGCGCAGCAGCGCGCTGCCGCGATCCCACTGCTCGAGCAGCGCGAGGCGGTCCTTCTGCTCCTCGCCCGCCACGATCAGCTCGCGCAGGCGCTCGAGCTCGCGCACCAGGCCTTCCTCGGCGGCGCGCTCGCGCGGCGCGACGCGCGCCAGCGCTGCGGAGACCTGCTCGAGCAGCCGGAGCTCTTCCTCGACGACGGGATGGGGCAAGACGCGCTCGTTCCAAAGGGGAACTTGTGTAGACGAGCCCGCCCGGCGGCGCCAACGCGTTTGACCCCTCCGCGCGCGGGCGGCATCGTCGGCGCGTGGCCTCGCACGAAGCCGGCAAGCGCTACATCACGCCGCGCGGATTCCAGGCGCTCCAGCACGAGCTCTCGCGCCTGCTGCGCAGCGAGCGCCCGCGCGTCACGCGCGAGGTCGCCGACGCCGCCGCGCAAGGCGACCGCTCCGAGAACGCCGAGTACATCTACGGCAAGAAGCGCCTGCGCGAGATCGACCGCCGCATCGAGTTCCTGACCAAGCGGCTCGAGGAGCTGACCGTGGTGCGGCCGGACCCCGCGCAGGCCGGGCGCGTTTTCTTCGGCGCGCGCGTCACGCTCGAGGACGAGGCCGGCGACGCGTCCGAATACCAGATCGTCGGGCCCGACGAGTTCGACGTCGCCGCGGGCCGCATCCCGATCGACTCGCCGATCGCGCGCGCGCTGCTCGGGCGCCGCGCGGGGGACGAGGTGTCGGTGCAGCGGCCGAAGGGCCGCGCGTCGTTCACGATCGCCGCGATCCGCTACGACGATTGCGACGCGCCGGCGTGAGCCGCGGCTGACGCGGCGCGTCGGCGCATCGTCGCGATTTTGGGTTGTGTGGCGCCGCCCCGAGCTGCCATGATCGCGCCTCCGCGACGGGCGGCGCGCTGCGCGCGCGTTCGCGTGTCGGACAATCGAGAAGATCGCGATTCGGAAGAGGGGGAGCGGGGTGCTGGAGGGGACCGAGCGTCGCCACGCGGCGGCGCGCGCAGCCGAACGCGCGGCCGAACGCGCAGCTCTCGTCTGGATTCTCGTCTGGAGATCGGTCGCGCTCGCCGCCTGCGCGCTCGCGACGACGAGCGCGGCGCCCGCCGGCGCCTTCTCCTGGTTCGACGGCAAGCTCGAGATGCACGGCTACTTCGCGGAGTCGGTGCGCGTGCTCGGCAACGACCTCGACCCCGACGAAGAGTTCGACCTCGCGCAGTGGTATCACGTGCTCAACCTCGAGTTCGAGGCGAAGCCCTTCCCGAACGGGATCGGTCCGCTCGAGATCGTCGAGTTCTACGTGCGCGCCGAGGCCCGCTACGACTGCGTCTGGACGCGCGGCTGCGGAATGTTCCCGTCGGTGAACACGTACGGGAATCGCGCCGAGCACCTGCCGCCGCGCCTGATCGACGGCGACCAGCCGGGCTGGACCGGCACGCTGCGCAACGGCGACACGCGGCCCTACTCGAAGGTGAACCGCGAGAACTACGAGCTCGCGAACCGCGGCGAGAACGCGAGCTTCGACCAGCGCCCGCTGCGCTTCGACGAGCTGCCCGGCTTCGTGAACCTGTTCGGCAACTCGCGCGGTCCCAACCAGGTGTTCGAGCCGATCGGGCCGGACTTCGGCGACGACTCCGCGCCCTTCCTGCTCGACCGCGTCCTCTCGCGCTGCAAGTTCGGCGCGCGCAACACCCGCGGCGGCGAGGACGACGCCGCGTTCGAGCTGATCGGCCCGTGGAACCCGGGCTGCCCGATCGACGCGAACGGCGCGCTGCGCCACAAGCCCAACCCGTTCCGCTTCGCCGACTTCAATCCGCTGCTCGCGGGCGTCGACCGCATCCCGGGCACGGGCGACGAGCCGATGGACCGCTTCACCGGCGCCCCGATCATCCCGGGCGGCCGCGGCGAGCTGCCGTTCCGGCCGGCGCCTTTCTTCGGCGCGGACGCGCGCGGCCTCGAGCTCGACGAGGCGCAGGGCCTGTACCTGCCGAGCGCGGCGCTCGTGCGCGAGCTGAGGAGCGGCAACCTCGACTCGATCGACCAGAACTTCGGCCAGCAGGAGCTCGCCTGGAACCGCGGCGCGAGCCAGTCCGACGAGCGCGAGCTGAAGGAAGCCTACGTCGACATCGAGGCCGCAGAAGGCCGGCTCTGGCTGCGCATCGGCAAGCAGACGATCGTGTGGGGCAAGACCGAGCTGTTCCGCAACACCGATCAGTTCAACCCGCAGGACTTCGCGCTCGCCTCGCTGCCGGGGCTCGAGGAGTCGCGCATCGCGCTCTGGTCCGCGCGCGGGACCTGGTCGTTCTACAACGTCGGCAAGCTCGAGGACGTGCGGCTCGAGCTCGCGGTGAACTTCGACGACTTCGAGCCGGCCGATCTCGGGCGCTGCGGCGAGCCGTTCGCGCTCGAGGTCGTGTGCAACATCGCGATCGGGTACTTCGCGCACGGTCTCACCGGCGTCGGCCTCGCCGGCAACGACAAGCCCGAGGCGCCGTGGAACGACGTCGCCGGCCTCGAAGGCGGCGCGCGGCTCGAGTGGCGCTACAAGCGCTTCAGCTTCCAGCTCTCCGACTTCTACGGCTACGACGACTTCCCCTACCCGCGCCGGATCTCTACCTACGCGCGCAACGTCGACCCGCGCTCGGGCCGCCCGCGCAAGCTCGGCGCGCGCGGCGACTGCTCGACCGGCGGCGAGAAGGACTGCCTCGGGCGTCCCAACTCCGTGGCGATGGGCTCCGACGGACAGCCGCTGCGCGTCGTCGACAGCGACCTCGACGGCATCCCCGACACCGTTCTGGAGCGCACCGGCAACGGCAACCTGTGGGGCATCGGCGACCTGATCGTGGATCCCGCCCACAAGCGCGACGTGCTCGCGCTGCACTCGGCGAACCAGACGACGTACGCGTTCGCCAACGCGGGCACCTGCGGCAACGCGGGCCGGCCCGATCCCGCGCTGTGCGGCTTCGTGGCGTTCAACGGCAAGGGCGGGCCCGGCGCGCCCGCGAGCACGCTGGCGTCCGGCGCGTCGGCGCTGATCGCGGGCAGCCGCAACGCCGCGCTCTCCGCGGTCAACAACGAAGCGCTCTGCAACCTGCCGCTCGGCACGCCGAGCGCGGCGTGCAGCACGGCGTTCTCGTCGCTCCAGGTGCTGCTCAACCGCGACCCCGGCGACGGCGTCGGCGTGTTCAGCGACGGCGGCGTCAGCCTGTTCTCGCTGAGCGGGCAGACGATGGGCCAGACGATGACGCCGTGGCAGGAGGCGCTCTTCGGCTGCGGGCCGTTCTACCAGTCCGACTGCGACGTGGACGGCATCGACATGCTGAACGCGGAGGCGAGCGTGCTGGTGCAGTCGTGGCCCGGCTTCGACGGCACGCGCGGCTCGGTCGACTTCTTCGACTCCGCGGACGGCTCGATCTGGCAGCCGGGCACGGTCGGCTTCCGCGGCGGGCCGGTCGCGACGCGCTACGTCGACGGCGAGGTCGTGATCCTGCCCGGCGCGCGCGGCCCGACCGACCCCGGCTACGACCCGACGGTCGACGGCTGCGTGGGGCCCGCCGCCGGCCACTGCACGGCCGCCCGCGCGCTCGTGCACCCGTACACCGGACAGCCGTGGCGCAGCGAGCTCGCGGCGGCGTCGTGGAACTTCCTGCTCACGGTCGCCGCGGGCGGCCGCCTGCCCAACGACGTGGACCGCCCCACGATCTCGGAGTTCGATCCCTTCGACCCGTACGGCCTCGGCGTGATCACCCACGGCCCGTTCACCGGACAGCTCCGGCCCGGCGTCGATCCCGCGCGCGTCGACGGCGCCACGCCGGTCGCCTGCGGCCTGCGCCTGCTCGCGCTGTGCCGCAACGTGCAGGGCTTCCTCGGCGGCCTCGGCGCGCGCCGCAACTCGGTGAAGGCCGCGGGCAAGCACGGCTTCGGGCGCCGCGACTTCCCGTGGCACTCGGGCGGCGAGATCGTGCTCGACTACGAGAAGCGCAACGTGCTGGGCTTCGCGTTCGATTTCGACGAGGACCGCACCAAGTCGAACTGGGGCGTCGAGGCGACCTGGGTCAACAAGCAGCCGTTCGTGAACAACGACGAGTTCGACGGCGTGTCGAAGGTGGACACGCTGAACCTCACGGTCTCCGTGGACCGGCCCACCTTCATCAACTTCCTGAACCCGGGCCGCACCTTCTTCATCAACGCCCAGTTCTTCCTGCAGTACATCACGGACTACGGCGACGACTTCTACACGAACGGCCCGCTGAACCTGCTGGGCACGCTGACCGCGTTCACCGGCTACTTCCAGGACCGTTTGATGGTGTTCAACACGGTCGTCTACGACGTGCGCTCGCGCTCGGGCGCGCTGCTGCCGTCGATGACGTACCGCTTCACCGAGAACTTCTCGACCTCGATCGGCGTCAACGTGTTCTGGGGCCGCACCGAGCTGCGCGACGCGCCGGTCAACGAGATCCGCCCGGCGCTGAACCGCGTCGGCTCGCACGCCTACGAGGACGCCGTCGTGAACGGGCTCTCGGCGCTGCGCGAACGCGACGAGGTCTGGTTCGGCCTCCGCTACACGTTCTGAGCGCCGCGATGCCGCATCCGCGCGACGAGGTCGAGTCCGCCTTCCGCCGCACGCGCGAGGCGCAGGACCGCGACGACTGGAACGCGTACTGCGATCTCCTCACCGAGGACGCGGTCTACGTCGAGCACCACTTCGGCACCTACCGCGGGCGCGAGGCGATCCGCGCCTGGCTGGTGCCCGTGATGAAGCCGCTGGTGGGCTGGACCTACCCGACCGAGTGGTGCGTGATCGAAGGCGATCGCGTCGTGTTCCTGTGGAAGAACCGCATGCCGGGGCGCCGCGCCGACGGCTCGCACTACGAGTTCTCGGGCATCACCACCATGCTCTACGCAGGCAACGGGCTCTTCTCGTACCAGGAAGACGTCTACAACTTCGACGAGACGCGGCGCGTGCTGGCCGCATGGGCGGCGGAGCGCCAGCAGAGTTGACGGCAAGGCCGGGCGCGCAGGACGAGATCGGCACGGGGCGCCCGCCTTCAGGGAGATCCCCGAGCGGCCGATGACCCACGGCGTGGGTCGGCCGCGCCAACAGCTCTCGATCTTCGCGCAGTCGCTCGACCGCGCGGCCTTCGTCGCGTACTTCCTGGGCGCCGTCGTCCCGCTCCTCGCGCTCGGCTGGATCGTCGACGAGCGCGTGCTCCCCGGCCTCTCGGACGGGCTCGCGACCGCCGGCATCGTCGGCCTCGTCGCCTCGCTCGGCGTGCTGTCGGCCGGCGCGTTCCTGCTGCTGCGGCGCGTCACGATGACCGCGCTCGCGGCGATGCGGCGCGACAACGAGCGGCTCGCCTCGCTGCTCGACGCCTCGGGCAAGCTCGCGTCCGCTGCGCACGCGACCGACGCGGCGCGCACGGCCGTCGCGTGCGCGCTGCCGATCGCGGGTGCGGAAGCCGCGTTCTGGATCGCCGCGGACGCGGCCGGTGCGCCGAAGCTGCAGGCGGCCGCGGGCGACACCGCGCGTTGGTCGGCCGTCGAGGCGCGGCTCGGCGAGCTGCCGCGCCTCGCGCAGGAGAGCGGGCGGCCCGCGCTGTGGAAGGGCCGCGACGCCGGCGCGCTGGTACCGGTCGGCGGCGGCG
>QEVM01000179.1 GCA_003576805.1 Pseudomonadota bacterium
CCGAAAACGCCCCGAATGGGCGAAGCACCGCTCCGTCAACCGCTCAATCCCTCTGCCTCCGGCCGCTGCGATGCCGGTTGTTCAGAGGTTCCCTAGCGGAGTGCTGCTATCGTGGTGGGCACCCCCCAGAAATCCCAGGCTGGCCGCCCTCCTGCGCCCGCCGAGGAGACTGGCAGATGTCGGACGACTCTCAGTCGCTTCCGCAGCGGCGCAGCGCCGCGCGGGGCAAGGTCACGCTTGCAGAGGTCATGTGGGATACCACCGCCGCCGGTGCTGAAGTGGCGGGGAACATCGTTGATGTGCCGTTTGCCGGACTAGGCGTCCAGCTATCGCGCTCTCTCGTTCAGCACGCGCGCAGATTCTGGAGCGATCGCGCGGAGCAGCGAGTCATCGATCTCGCCGACTTCATCCTAGAGGGCGGAACGGACGAGGAGCGGGAGCAGCTCCTGAAGCGGGAGTTCGACGAGGCGGACTTCACGGCTGTCGTCGCAGCCGTGGCATCCGACGAAGAAGATGAGAAGACCACCGCATACGGGAACCTGCTGCGGAACCTCGTGCTAGGCCGCGTGCCCACGGATTATCGCAAGGTCGTCATCAAGACCGTACGAGCTCTCACCAAGGCTGAGCTGGAACTCGCCCGTCGCGTCTACATCCACGCTCACAATGACTTCCCGACCTATAGCGCCTTTCCGGCCGATCGAGCGACGCAAGTCGCTGAGGTGCTTCAAATGCGCGACCCGCTGAAGCAGATGGCGGTTCGCTCGCTTGTGTCGCATCACCTACTTGCTGAACCGATGACCGGGGGAGCCGCGTTCACAACGACCGGCCCGACGTCGCCCGCGCCGACACACTTGCTCGACATGGTGGTCATTGCGACGCACGTGCCCGCGGATCTCACCGTCGAATCGATCGGCCGGAAGCAGCGATCGCCACTCGCGAACGACCGCGGCATCTACTTCGCGGCGATCCTGGAGGACAACGCAACACGGGTGCTATCGCGAGCCAGCACGATGCTATTCGACGCGGAGATCAACAATCAGATCTGCAACCCAAGCGCCGACCTGCACCGACCCGATCCACTTCTCGGTATCGCGACGATCGTTGCAATCTGCATCTCCGAAGCGGGGAGCCCGATTGAAGGCGTCAGGAAGAAGACGAAACTCGAACGGCACGATGTCGCTGTCGTTCTCCTGCCGGGCGCGAGCGACGATCCAGGGATCGAGCGCATCTACACATTGGATCTTCGAGAGAACGATCCTTCCGCAGTATCGAACTTCATCACCTGGGCGCAGAAGCGCATCCGTATCGCAGCAACTCGCCGGCTGGAGGCGCGCCGGGCGCGGGCGGCTGCTCAGTCGGTTCGACGCGCGGAGGGCGGCTCCGCAGGTCCGGGGGCGTAACGCGCCGGAGATCCGGGCTTTGGCCGCCCGGATCGCCCGCCGAGGAAGGCGCCGAGGAAGGTCCCTATCGACCGAGAGTACGCGCCAGCGCTCCGCCGACGTGGGCCTCGACGATCGGCGCATTTCTTGAGAGCACGAAGACGCCATCGAAAAAGGTCGAGTGTCCTACCGGCATGTCGTATGTGGCGAATGCATTCGGCACCGCGGGCCCCAGACTTAGGGCGTTCTCGACGAGAAGAATGCGGGGATCGGTCAGGGCAGCGAGCTTGCGAGCCTTCTCATCCATCTTCTCGCCGAGCTTGCGGTGCGAGTTGTTGATGATCTGCGACTCCCACTTCGCGTCGCCATTCCATCCACCCGACACCAACGGCGCCGAGTCTCCGACCTTCTTGATCGACACGAGACCGGCCGCGTCCGGGAGCAGATCAATCTGATCGGCACGGCGCCCTGTTTGAGTCTCTGTGATGTACGCAAGCGCTCCAGCGCGAATGCAACGAGCGTCTCTTCGCGGCTCCGGCAGTGCTCCATCGAACCAGATGACGTAGAGCCCCTTGAGGACACCGCGGGCCAGAGCCTCGGCCTCGATGTCCTTGACGAGCTTCTGTGTCGATCGGTAGTAGGTCGGCTCGGGCAGCGTGCTCTTCCCGGCGCCGATGAAGTCCACCATGGCGGATACTTCGATGGCGAATCGAGTCGCCCCGATCTGAAGGAAGAAGTCGGGTGGCTCCGAGCCCGCCGACCATTCGAGTTGCGCGGCCGGTATCAACGCGCGTAGATGGGCGTCTAGCTGCTCGCGAGCCCACTCTTCCTCGGGGCGTGACGACAGGGCAGTCATCGAGCGCGCTTCGCTGCACGCAACAGGTACTCGGCTTGCGGCGTCGACGTCGGCTCTGTCACGTCATCTCCGGCTTGCCCAGCGCCTTTAGCTTGAGGTTCAGCTCGCGCTTCCGGTCCGAGAGCTTCCTCGGTTGGACGAATGCGAAGTCAAAGAGGGAGTCGAGAACATCCAAGAGCCACTCCGCCTCGCCCGGCTCGGCATGCACGATCTCCCCTGTGTTTGAATCCTTGAGCGGGTGTGCAGCGAAGTTCCCGATGTGTCTGACTCCGTGCAGCGCGTCGGCAATGTAAGACGGCGGTGAGTGAGTCGCGACGAACTCGCCAATCTCCGCGTGCAGGTTGGCGTGGCTTACCTTGAACTGATCGCGCAACACACGCTGCAATAGGCGTCGACTTAGTGCCGCGCTCGCGTTTGCGCTCGCCGGGGCGACTCGTTCCGCTTCGAAGAAGTCCGCCCTGTAGCTGTCGGGCACCTCCGCCGGAAGCTCGCGAACGCCCGCGACTGGGGGAAACGCAATCGACTCCGACACGATGTCTTCGGCATCGAGCCAGCGGTCCCAATCGCTGCTGCCCTGAACGAAGCGGCCAAACCGAATCACCACGATGAACTTGCGACAGGCGGGGCACCAGCCATGCGGAACTGCCACGCCTGTGGCACCCGGCACATCCTTGTGCGGATACGTCGGCGCGCTCTCAGGTTCGAGATGGATCTCCTTGCGGCAGTACGGGCACTTCACGCCTCTCCCTCCCCTCTCAAATCCTATTGATCATTGGGGTGACATCGCAACAGGGCCTCCTCAAGTCGGTGTCCGGAAGAGTCGACCAACACCGAAAGGAGATCACATCCATGGGGCTCGGAACGATCGAGGTCCACGCCGGAGACTTCGTAAAGGGCAAGGCGAGTCAGCTCGCTGGGAAGTGGCTCTACATGAAGAGCCCGAAGCGCTTCCTTCGCGAGAAGATTTCTGTAGGCGACCTGGCAGGCGTGGAGGTCGCGACGGAGGAGAGCGTAAAGCGGCTGGCCGGGACGGTCGGATGGGGCGCGGCCGGCGCCTTGCTGCTCGGCCCTGTCGGGCTGCTCGCCGGACTTCTCGTGGGCGGGCGCGGGAAGCGCGTGACCTTCGTGGCGACGCTCAAAGACGGCCGTCGCTTTCTGGGCAGTACCGACTCGAAGACCTACACGAACCTCGCAGCCGCCGCCTTCTAAGGGGCGCGTAAGGGCCCGGCGGACCGCGAGCATCGCTCTAGCGTCCGCGTAGGGGCCGACATCCGCGCCGCCTTACTCACGCCTTCCTCAAGACGCTCGCGTGGTGATGGTTCGATTCGGCGTGACGCATAACTTCCCGATTCTACATCGAAATCATGGTGCCCCCGAGAGGACTCGAACCTCCGACACGCGGTTTAGGAAACCGCTGCTCTATCCATCTGAGCTACGGGGGCGAAGAAGTGCAAGCTAACGGACGACGCTCCGCGCGGCGACGCGCCGCGGCGGCACCGCGGCTCAGTACTTCAACACCACGTGCACGCGGTCCACGCCGAGGCGCTTGCGGCCGCCGAGGCCGAGGAGCTCGATCAGGAAGGCGGCGCCGACGACTTCGGCGCCGAGCTCGCGCAGGAGCTGGATGGCGGCGGCGGCGGTGCCGCCGGTGGCGACGAGATCGTCGACGAGCAGCACGCGGTGGCCGGGCTGGACGGCGTCGGTGTGCATCTCGACGGTGTCGGTGCCGTACTCGAGGTCGTAGGTCACGGCGCGCGTCTGCCAGGGCAGCTTGCCCTTCTTGCGCACCATGGTGAAGCCGGTGCCGAGCGCGATCGCGACGGGGGCGCCGAGCACGAAGCCGCGCGACTCGATCCCGATCACCTGGTCGATGCCTTCCTTGCGGAACGGCGCGGCGAGCGCGTCGACGGCGGCGGGCAGCGCCTCGCGCGACGCGAGCAGCGGCGTCACGTCGCGGAACAGGATGCCGGGCTTCGGGAAGTCGGGGACGTCGCGCACGAAGCGGGAGAGGTCGAGCGGTTGGTTCATCGGCGGCTCCTTCGGCATGTCAGGGCAGACAGCTCTGCGGGTCCTTCGGGCTGTTGCTGCGGCGCACCTCGAAGTGCAGGTGCGGCGCGCTCGCGTTGCCGGTGTCGCCGACCTCGGCGATCACGTCGCCCTTCTCGACGAAATCGCCCTCGTCCACGAGGTTCTTCCGATTGTGGGCGTAGACCGTAGCCCAGCGCCCTTCGTGCTTGAGGATGACGACGCGGCCGTAGTCGCCGAGGTCGTCGCCCTCGTAGACGACGCGGCCCGCCTCGGCGGCGTGGATCGGCGTGCCCTCGTCGGCGACGAGATCGATGCCGTCGTGCGGGCGTCCGTTGCGCCCGCCGTACGACGAGGTGAGGCGGCCGAGCACGGGCCAGTCGAACTCGATGCCGTCGCGGCGCGCCTGCACGCCGCAGTCGCCGTCGTCGGGGCGCCGCTCGAGCGTCGCGGGATGCGGCCTGCTCGTGCCGCGCGACGCGACGCGCGCGCTGCCTCCCTTTCCGCGCGGGATCCACACCTTCTGTCCGATGCGGAGCGAGCGCGGATCGAGGTCGTCGTTGGCGCGGTCGATCGCGTCGACCGTGGTGCCGTAGCGCTGCGCGAGGCTCCAGAGCGTGTCGCCGGAGCGGATCACGTGCCACGCGCCGCCGCCGCTGCGCGGTCCGCGGCTGCAGCTCGGCAGCGTGGCGACCGCGCAGAGCACGACGACCGCGCCCAGCGCGAGCTTCGCTACGCGGCCCATCCGTGCCGGCCCACGAGATCGACGAAGCGACAGGGGCCGAGCACCTCGCGCGTGAACTTGTCGTCGGCCTGGCGGCGGATGCGCACCAGGCGTTGGCCGTCGCGCGGGCCCACCGGCGCGACGAGTCGCCCGCCCGGCTTGAGCTGGGCGAGCAGCGGCTCGGGCACCGCGGGCGCGCCGGCCGTCAGCACGATCGCGTCGTAGGGCGCGTCGTTCGGGCGGCCGAGCGAGCCGTCGCCGAGGTGCACGACGACGTTGCGCACGCCGAGCCGGTCGAGCGCGCGGCGCGCCTCGGCGGCGAGCCGCGGCAGGCGCTCGATCGAGATCACGCGCTCGGCGAGCACGCCGAGCACCGCGGCCTGATACCCCGAGCCCGTGCCGACCTCGAGCACCAACTCGTCGCCGCGCAGCTGCAGCGCTTCGGTCATCGCGGCGACGGTCGACGGCGCCGAGATCGTCTGCCCGCCGCCGATCGGCAGCGCCGCGTCCTTGTACGCCTGTGCGCGCAGCGCCTCGGGCACCAGCCAGTGGCGAGGAATCGCCTCGAGCGCGGCGAGGACGCGCGGCTCGCGCAGTCCGTCGTGTTGCAGGCGCTCCACCATGCGGCGGCGCACCCGCCGCAGCTCGTCGCTGACGCGGCTCGACTGAATCAAGCTGGACCCCCCGGCCGCGCAAGGTAGGCCGGAGGTCCACTTCGAGGCAAGCTTTCCGAACGCTTGGAATCAGGAGCTGCGGGCGCGCGACGCGAACTCCGCGGCGATCGCGGCGCGCTCGGCCGGATCGCGCGCCAGATCGCGCACGGTGAGGGCCAGGGCACGCGCCGCCTCGAGCAGTCCGGCGAGCCCGCGCTCGCTCGCCGCCGCCTCGCCGAACGCGCGGCTGTGGATCTCGAGCCCCTCGCCGATCGGGAAGTTGGGATGGATCGTCGGCACGACGCGCGAGACGTGCGTGATGTCGCTCGAGCCGATCGCCTCTTCCGGACCCGGCCCGAACTCCGCGAGCCCGAGCGCTTCGAGCTGGCGGCGATAGGCGGAGGCGAGCGCCAGGTTGGGGAGCAGCGGCGGCGAGGTGCCCTCCTCCTCGCGCACGTCGAGCGTCGTGCCGGTCGCGGCCGCCGCGCCGTGCGCGCAGGCGAGCACGCGCTCGCCGGCGTCGCGCATCTCGGCGTCGTCGATCGCGCGGATCCACACGCGCGCGGCGGCGCGTTCGGGAATCACGTTCGGGGCCTTGCCGCCGTCGCTCACGATGCCGTGCACGCGCACGCCGCGCGGAAGCTGCTGGCGCAGCAGGCCGATCGCGACGAACAGCGCGATCACGCCGTCGAGCGCGTTCACGCCGCGCTCGGGATACGCGGCCGCGTGCGCGGCGCGGCCGCGATAGACGAGCTCGAGCTTGCGGTTGCCGAGGAAGAGCCGGTGCGCGCGGCGCATGCCGCCGGCGTGCGCCATCAGCGCGACGTCGGCGCCGTCGAACGCGCCCGCCGCGACGAGGCGCCGCTTGCCGACCCCGATCTCCTCGGCGGGACAGCCGACGACGCGCACGCGCAGCAGCTCGGTCGGCGCCACGCGCGCGAGCGCGCTCGCCGCGAGCAGGCTCGCCGGCCCCGAGAGGTTGTGCCCGCACGCGTGCCCGATGCCGGGCAGTGCGTCCATCTCGGCGAGCAGCGCCGCGACGAACGGCGCCCCGGTCGCGCCGTGCTCGGCGACGAACGCCGTGTCCATGCCGCCCGCGGGCGCGACGACGCGGAAGCCGCGCGCCGCGAGCCACGCGCGAAAACGCGCGCTGGCCTCGTGCTCGGCGAGCGCCAGCTCCGGGTGCTCCGCCATCCAGCGCGCGAGCGCCTGCGCTTCGGCCGCGTCGTCGTCGACGGCGGCGAGGATGCGCGCGCGCTCGTCGTCCTCGGCAAATCGCGTGGCGGTGGCCATGGGCCGCCTATCGGCCGCCCGCGGCGGGCCCTCCAGCGATCAGTCGAACGGCGCGCGCGCCACCTCGCGGCGCTCGTTCTCGGGCGTCCAGGGCTCCTCCGGCATCACCAGCCAGAGCACCGCGTAGACGAGCAGGAAGATCCCGCCCGAGAAGAACACGCCGAGCACGAACGCGAGCCGCACCAGCGTCACCGAGATCCCGAACTGATCGGCGAGCCCGGCGCACACGCCCGCGATCTTGCGATCGTGGCGCGCGCGCAGCCACGGGCGCGAGAGGCCCGCGAGCGCGCTCTGCGGCTCGAGCATGCTGCCGCACCAGCGGCACTTGATCGCCTCGGCCCGGATCGACTCCGCGCAGTACGGACACTGCTTGGTGACACCGGGCGCATCCACTCGTTGCACTTCGTTCCCGTTCATGCCGGCTCCGCCGCCTCGCGCCGCCGCCAGGCGATCGCGAGCGGAATCAGTCCGTAGAGGGCCCCCACGCCGAGCGCGAGCGACCCGAGGTAGACGAGCCCGAGCCACGTGAGCAGCGGCGCGGGCAGCCACGACGCGAGCAGCCACGCGCCGCCTTCGAGCACGAGATACGCGTGGCCGACGACGAGCGGCAGCGCGAGCACCGCGGCCGACAGCGCCGCGACCAGCTCCCAGCCCATGCCGGCCGCCGCAGCGGGCGCTTCGCGCGCACGCAGCGCCCGCGCGGCGCGCGCGCGCGCCATCGCGAGGACGGTGGGATGCACCGGCGCAGGCGCCGGCTCCGCGAGCGTGTCCGCGAGCGCGTGCAGGAAGCGCAGGTGCGCAGCGCACGCCGCGCAGCCGCGCACGTGATCGCCAAGCGCGTGCGGCAAGTCGCCGCGCTCGCGCGCGAGCGCCCGGTCGTCGAGCGCTTCCTGGATCTCTTCACAGCTCATGCGCGTCCCATCCCCGGCGCAGCTCGCGGATCGCGCCGTGCACGCGGCTCTTCACGGTGCCCTTCGGAATCCCGAGCGCCTCGGCCATCTCCGCTTCGTCGAGCCCTTCGTAGAAGCGCAGCACGAGCGCCTCGCGCAGCCGGTCGGGCAGGCGCGCGAGCCGCGCGCGGATGTCGATGCGGTCGAGCGGCCGGAACGCGGGCGCGCGCGCCGTCGCGGCCGCGCTGCGACCGTCCTGCGACGCGCGCGAGCGCACGGCGCGCCGGCGGTGCAGGTCGCGCGCGAGGTTCGCCGCGATCCCGTACAGCCACGGCCGCACGCGGCGCGCGGCGTCGAACGTGCGCGCGCCGCGCGCGACGCGGATCCACGTCTCCTGGAGCAGGTCGTCGGCGTCGTCGCGATCGCCGGCCACGCGCGCCAGGAAGCCGTGGAGCCGCGCGGCATGGCGGTCGATCAACGCCGTGAGCGCTCGCTCGTCGCCCCGCGCGATCGCCGCCATCAGCTCCTCGTCGGACTCCATCCGCCCGAGGATCCGCCAGCGGAGGGGTCGCCGTCACGCGGGCCGTCACCGGAGCCGCTGCCGCCGCTCGGCGGCTTGGCTCCGAAGAGGTCGCGCACGGCGTCGATCACGCGATCGAGGCCGGAGCGGCTGCCGGGCTCGGCCGGCAGCACGAACCAGAGCACGAGGTACGCGATCGCGCCGAAGCCGTGCAGCAGCGTGAAGAGCACGAAGCCGGCGCGCACCGCCGTCACCGAGATCGCCATGTTGTGCGCGATCGACGCGCACACGCCGGCGAGGCGCCGGTCGGCGTAGCCACGGTGCCACGCGGCCGGGTCGCGCAGGCCGCCGCTCACGCGGCTGCCGCACCAGCGGCACTTGATCGCCTCGGCCTGGATCTCCTCGGCACACCAGGGACAAGTTCGGGTCGCCATCGTTCTCCTTCCGGGGCGCTGTGCAGTGTGTTCTGGGTTGGATACGCGCGAACGGGCGCGGAGGTTCACCATTTCGTGCGGTGCGGGCGTTGGGGGTGGGGTGCGATACGGTGCGCGCGTGATCAGTCCCCGGCTGGCGTCGACCTTCTCGATCGTGGCGCGCGACGCGGAGACCGCCGAGCTGGGGGTGGCGGTGCAGTCGCGGCGCTTCAACTGCGGAGCGACGGTGCCGTGGGCGGCGGCGGGCGCCGGCGCGATCGCCACGCAGGCGTTCGGAGAGCCGGGCTACGGGCCGCGCGCGCTGGCGCTGCTGCGCGAGGGGCGCGGCGCCGCGGAGGCGCTGGACGCGCTGCTCGCGCTCGATCCCGGGCGTACGCTGCGCCAGGTCGCGATCGTCGACGACCGCGGCGGCGTCGCGGCGCACACGGGCGCGCTCTGCATCCCGCACGCCTGCCATCGCACGGGGGCCGGCTACTCGGTGCAGGGAAATCTGCTCGCCGGCGCCGGCGTGTGCGACGCGATGGCCGCCGCGTTCGAGCGCGCGCCGGGATCGCTCGCGCGCCGCATGCTGGCGGCGCTGACGGCCGCCGAGCGCGCGGGCGGCGACGCGCGCGGGCGCGAGGCCGCGGCGCTGCTCGTCGAGCGGCCCGTCTCGCGCGACGAGCCGTGGCGCAATCGCGTGGTCGACCTGCGCGTCGAGCAGCACCGCAAGCCGATCCACGAGCTCGGGCGCCTGCTGCGGCTGCACGAGGCGTTCGCGCTGCTCGCGGACGCCATGCGGTCTCTCGGCGAAGGCCGCCCCGACGACGCGCGCCGGCTCGCCGACGAGGCCGTGCGGCGCGGCCAGCGCCACGACGAGATCGGTTTCTGGGCCGGCGCGCTGCACGCGCGCATGGGCGACGTCGAGCGCGCGGTCGCGACGCTGCGCATCGCGATCCGCCGCAATCCGCGCTGGCGCAGCGTGCTCGTGCGGCTGCCGCCGCAGCTCGCGATCCCGGAGGCCGTGCTGGCGCGCGCGCTCAAGCGCTTCGATCCGCGCCCGCGCGCCGACCGCGCCCCGCGGAGAACGACTCGCGAGCCGGTCTCCTAGCGCAGCGGGAAACGCCGCCGCAGCGCGTCCACCACGAGCGCCGCGGCCGCGTCCGCCGACAGCGCTTCGGTGTTGACGACGAGGTCGTAGTGGGTGAGGTCCTCGGCGGCGATGCCGAAGCGCTCGCGCAGCGCGGCGCCGCGCGCCGCGTCGGCGCTCGCGACGCACGCCTCCGCCTCGCCGGGCGGCAGCGCCTGCGCGCGCGCGAGCCGTTCGATGC
>QEVM01000180.1 GCA_003576805.1 Pseudomonadota bacterium
CCCGCGCGGCCCGCCGACCTCGAGCTCGACGCGGGCGCCGGGTCGCGCGTCGCGCAGAACGCGCAGCAGCGCAGCGTGGTCGCGCGGCGCGAAGAGACCGGCGTCGCCCGCGATGCGCACGCCGAGCACGCGCTCGCCCGGCACGAGCCGCGCGCCTGCCGAGCGCACCAGCACCGACGAGAACGGCACGCGCAGCGAAGGATCGAGCCGTTCCGCCGTCGCGCGCGGCGGCGCCGCCGCGCCGAGCGCAGCCGGATCGGGAAGCAGCGCGGCCGCGACGGCGGCGACGCACGCCGCGCCGAGCAGCGCGCGCAGCCGCGGGGCGCTCATCGCGCGCGCCGTCCCGCGGTGGCGAGCAGCGCGGCGGGCAGCAGCAGCAGATCGCCCGCGAGCAGCAGCCCGATGCCGAGGCTCGCGAGCAGTCCGAAGCCGACGAGGCCGCCCCACTGCGAGAAGAGCAGCACCGAGAAGCCGAGCGCGAGCACGAGGCTCGCCACCAGCACCGGCTCGCCCGCCTGCGCGAGCGCGGCGTCGAGCGCCGCGCCGACGTCGCGTCCGGCCCGCCGCGCCGCCGCATAGCGCAGCGCGAGATGGATCGTGTCGTCCACGCCGATCCCGATCAGGATCGCGCCCACCATCGTGTTGGCGGGATCGACCCCGATCCCCGACCAGCCCATCAGCCCGACCAGCGCGAAGACCGGCAGCGCGTTCGCGACGATCGCCCAGAGCGCGAGCGCGCCGTGCCCGCGCAGCAGGAAGGCGAGCGTCGCCGCGACCAGCCCGAACGCCGAGACGAAGCTCCACCGCTGCGTGTCGCGGAGCTGCGACACGAAGCGGTCGGCGAGCACGAGTCCACCCTCGAGCTCGATGCGCGTGCCGGGCGGCGCGGCCCGCTCGATTCCCGCGAGCGCCGCGCGCACGCGCGCCACGTACGGCGACTGCGCGGCGTCGTCGAGCCAGGCGCGATCGACCGAGATGCGGACGCGCTCGGGCGCCGCGCCGTCCGGCGACTCGCGCCAGGTGCGCTGCGCGCCCGGCGTGCCCGCGACCAGTGCGGCGAGCCGCGGCGCCGCCGCGACGAGCGCATCGCGCGACGGCGCCGCGAAGCCCGCGTCGAAGCGGAAGGCGTCTTCGAGCAGCGCGAGGAAGCCGTGCGTCTCGCCCGTCGTCGGCTCCGCCGCGAAGACCGCCTCGACGCGCGCGAGCAGGCGCAGCGCATCGGCTTCGTACGCCGGCCGTCCCGGCGGCAGCGTCACGACGACCTCGGTCGTCATCGGCTTGCGAAAGTTCGCCTCGATCGCGCGCAGCGAGCGCACCACGAACGAGTGCTCGCCGAAGCCGAAGTCGCTCGCGTAGTGCAGGCGCGAGGCGCCGGTCGCGAGCAGCGCGAAGCCGCCCAGCGAAGCCACCAGCACGAAGCGCGGGTAGCGCGTCACGGTGGCGCGCACCGCGCCGAGGATCTCGTCGTGCACGGCGCGCGGGCGCAGCGCGAGCGGCCGCCGGCGCCGCGCGAGGTGCAGGCACAGGAGCGCGGGCAGCAGCGTGAAGGTCACGAGGTAGGCGATCGCGACGCCGAGCGCGGCGAGCCCGCCGAAGTGGCGGAAGCTCGCGAGGTCGCTCCACAGGAACGACGCGAAGCCGCACACCGTCGTCGCGGCGGCCCAGAAGCAGCCGGGCCCCACGTCGCGCGCGGCGGCGGCGAGTCGCGCGGGTGCGACGGACTCGTCGCGGCGCGCGACGGCCGAGAGCAGGTGGATCGACGCGGCGACCGCGATCACGACGAGCAGCGGAGGCAGCGCGGAGAGCAGCGACGTCTGCGGCACGCCGGCGAGCGCCGCGAGGCCCTGCACGGCGCCCGTCACCGACGCGACCGCGAGCACCGGCAGCGCCGCGAACCAGACGTCGCGGAAGAGCGCGAAGAGGAGCGCGCCCATCACGCCGAACATGATCGCGATCAGCACCACGGAGTCGCGCTCGAGCGCGTCCGCCGACGCGACCGTCCACAGCGGGTCGCCCGCCACGTGGATCTCGGCGCCGAGCTCGCGCTCGAAGGCGGGCAGCAGCGCGAGCACCGCGCGCACCGACGCGCGCAGCGCTTCGCTCTCGATCGACTGGAGCTCGACGACGACGCCCGCGGAGCGCCCGTCGGCGGCGAGCACGGTGCCGCGGAAGAGCCGCTGCTCGCGCGCGGAGACGAGCAGCGCCGGCCAGTCGGGCGCGAGCGCGAAGCCGTCGCCGGTGCGCGTCGCGAGCGTGCGGGTCGCGAGCGGACCGACCGCGATCGGCGCGTCGAGCGCGCTCCAGGTGCGCCGCACGTTCGGCACCGCGTCGAGCGCCGCGTGCAGGCGCCCGAGGAAGCCGAGCGCCCACGGCTCCCCGATCGCGCGGCAGCGCGGCGTCTCGCGACAGCCGAACACGACGAGCAGGTGCACGCCGCTCTCGAACTCGGCGAGGAAGGATTCGAGGCGCTCGACCTCCTCGCCGCGCGGCCCGAAGTACGCCGCGTAGCCGACCTCCGCGGGCGCGCGCGCCGCCGCGCTCGCGAGGCCCGCGACGGCGAGCGCGAGCACGAACGCGGTGAGCGCGGGCCGCCGCGTGCTCGCTGCGGTGAGCCGCACGGCGAGGCGCGCGGTGGCAGCGTCGGGCGGCGTCGGAGAGCGTTCGTCGAGACTCTGCTGGATCGGCTGCTGGATCGGCACTGCGGGCGCTTTCGAAGGCTCTCGGGATGAGCGCGCGCAGCTTACGTGCGGCGGTGTCGGCGCCGCCGTGAGGAAAGAGCAAAGAATCCCGAGCCGGTCGGCGCGGTTCGGAAAGCGCTGCGCCGAAGCGGGCGGCGCGCCTCGCCAAAACGCCACGCGCTGTGACCGTGGCTGTCACGCGCCCGTGGTTTTCTCGGGCTCGAGCCGGCGAGAACGCGCAGCAAGCGAGCGGAGTGGCGCCGACTCTCCCCGCTCCTCCGGGAGCCAACGGAGACGAGACGAGTGATGGCAGCGCAGATCCGACCCCCGACCCAGCTCCCCGACGCCGTGCAGGCGCGAGCGCTGCGGCCCGTCGCGCCGCTCGCCGCGTGCGGCGTGTGCGGCTCGCACGAGATCGCCGTCGACGAGGTGTACGAGCGCGGGCTCTGGCGCCTCTCGACGTGCCGCCGCTGCGAGAACCTGTGGACGGAAGGGCCGTTCGCCGGCCCGCGCGGTCCGGTGGCGGCGCGGCCGCGCCGCGCGCGGCGGCCCGCGGACGTCGTCGCGGCCTGACGCGACGCCGCGCGGCGCACCCGACACGGGGATTCATCCGCGTCTGTTAGGGTCCACGCGTGCGCCTCGTCTTCTACACGGGCAAGGGCGGCGTCGGGAAGACCACGACGGCCGCCGCGACCGCGGCGCACGCCGCCGCGCGCGGACACCGCACGCTGGTCGTGTCCGCCGATCCCGCGCACAGCCTCGGCGACGTGCTCGGCGTCGCGGTCGGCGGCGAGGCGGGCCGGCCGACCGAAGTGGCGCCGCGGCTCGCCGCGCTCGAGGTCGACGCGCGCGCGACGCTCGACCCGCACTGGGGCCGCATCCGCGACTACCTGGTCGAGCTGTTCCGCCACCAGGGCATCGAGGGCGTCGTCGCGGACGAGCTGGCGCTGCTGCCCGGCGCCGAGGAGATCGCGGCGCTGCTCGCGGTCGAGGAGGCCGCGCGCTCGCGCCGCTACGACGTGTGCGTCGTCGACTGCGCGCCGACCGGCTCGACGCTGCGGCTCGTGACGCTGCCCGAGGTCGCGAGCCGCGCGCTGCGCCTGCTGCTGCGCGTGCAGCGCGCCGTCGCGACGGTCGTGTCGCCCGTCGCGCGCGTCGTCGTGCCGGTGCCGCTGCCCGGTCCCGAGGTGTTCCGCGACGTCGATCAGCTCCTCTACGAGCGGCTCGCGAAGCTCCGCGAGCTGCTGCTCGGCGACGCGACGAGCGTGCGCATCGTGGTCACGCCCGAGCGCATGGTGATCGACGAGGCGCTGCGCGCGCACACCGACCTCGCGCTCTTCGAGCTCGGCTGCGACGCGGTGGTGATGAACCGGCTGTTTCCGCCGGCCGCCGCGGCGGAGGCGTTCTTCGAGGGCTGGAGCCGCTGGCAGGAGGAGCGGCTCGCCGAGGTGGAGGCGAGCTTCGCGCCGCTGCCCGTCTTGCGCGCGTCGCTCGCCGACGACGAGGTGATCGGGGTCGAAGCGCTCGCCGCGCACGGCGCGCGCACCTTCGGCGACGCGGATCCCGCCGCGCGCCTGTGCGCCGCGCCGCGCCTGCGCTTCGGGCGCGGCAAGGGCGAGTACCGGGTCGAGCTGCCGCTGCCGCACGCGCGCAAGGACGCGCTCGACGTCGCGAAGGTGGACGACGCGCTCGTCGTGCGCACCGGCAACCGCCGCCGCGCGATCCCGCTGCCGCGCAAGCTCGCCGCCGCGACGCTGGTCGGCGCGAAGCTCGACGCCGGCACGCTCGTCGTGCGGCTCGCGCCCGCCGCGAGCGGAGCGCGCTGATGCGCGTCGTGCTGCTCACGGGCAAGGGCGGCGTCGGCAAGACCACGATGTCGGCCGCGACCGCGATCGGCGCGGCCGCGCACGGCCACCGCGTCTTCCTGCTCTCGACCGATCCGGCGCACAGCGTGGGCGACGCGCTCGGGCGGCCCGTCGGCGCGCGGCCCGTGGAGGTCGCGCCGAGCGTGGTCGCGCAGGAGGTCGCGGTGCTCGACGAGATCGAGCGCTCGTGGTCGGAGATCCAGGACTGGCTGCGCGGCCTCTTGCGCGAGGGCGCCGACGAGCTCGTCGCCGAGGAGATCCTGGTCTTCCCCGGGCTCGAGGAGCTGGTCGCGCTGCGCGCGATCCGCGAGGTCGAGGCGCTCGGCGAGTTCGACGTGTGCGTCGTCGACTGCGCGCCGACCGGCTCGACGCTGCGCATGCTGCGCTTCCCCGACGCGCTCGCCGTCTTCATGGGCGGCGTCTTCGATCTCGAGCGCCGCGCCGCACGCGCGCTGAAGCCCATCCTCGAGACGGTCGGGCTGCGCGGACTCGTGCCGGGCGACGAGGTGTTCGCGGCGTTCGAGCGCCTCGTCTCGGACGTCGACGACGTGCGCCAGATCCTGCTCGACGGCGACCGCACCACGGCGCGGCTCGTCACCAACGCGGCGCGCGTCGTCGTGGACGAGACGCGCCGCTCCTTCGCGTACCTGTCGCTGTATGGCGTCGCGACCGACGCCGTGCTCGTGAACCGGCTGCTGCCGAGCGCCGCGCAGGGCGGCTTCTTCGCGCGCTGGGCGGCGCGCGAGCACGAGGAGCTGGCGGCGCTCGAGGCGGGCTTCGGCGTGCCGCTGCTGCGCGCGGAGCTGCGCGCGGGCGAGCCGATCGGCGTCGAAGCCTTGGCGGCGCTTGCGCGCGAGGTCTACGGCGCGCGCGATCCCGCGGCGATCCTGCAGCGCGGGCGGCCGCTGCGCTGGCGCCGCGTCGGCGCGACCACGCGGCTCGAGATCGACCTGCCCCACGTGTCGAAGGAAGAGGTCGAGGTGGCGGCGCGCGGCGAAGATCTGCACCTGCGCGTGCGCGACGCGCGGCGCGCGATCGCGCTGCCGGCGTCGCTCGTCGGCCGCTCCGTCCAGAGCGCGCGCCTCGAGCGCGACGTGCTCGTGGTGACGTTCGCGTGATCGTCGACGCCGCCTCGCTGCCGCGCGCGCCGGCCCGCATCGTGTCGCTGGTGCCGAGCCTCACCGAGTCGCTCTTCGCGCTCGGGCTCGGCGCGCGCGTCGTCGGCGTCACCGACTGGTGCGTGCACCCGGCCGACGAGGTCGAGTCGCTGCCGAAGGTCGGCGGCACCAAGGACGCGGACGTCGCGGCGATCGCCGCGCTCGCGCCCGATCTCGTGATCGCGAACCACGAGGAGAACACGCGGCGCGTCGTCGAGAAGCTGGACGCGGCCGGTCTCGCGGTCTGGGTGACGTATCCGCGCACGGTGCGCGAGGGCGCGGTGCTGCTGCGGGAGCTGGCGGCGCTCGGCGCGACGCGCGAGGCGGTCGCCGCCGTCGTCGAGCCGGTCGAGGCGGCGATCGCGGAGGCGGAGCGGAGTCTCCCCGCGCACCGCACGCGCGTCTTCTGTCCGATCTGGCGCGATCCGTGGATGAGCGTCGGGCGCGACACCTACGTCCACTCGCTGCTCGAGCTGTGCGGCGGCGACAACGTCACCGCCGACCGCGGCGACCGCCGCTATCCGCTCGTCACGCTGGACGACGTCGTCGTCGCGGCGCCCGAGGTGATCCTGCTGCCCGACGAGCCGTACGCGTTCGGCCCCGCCGACGTCGCCGAGCTCGGCCGCTTGGGCGTCCCGGCCGCGCGCGACGGGCGCATCCACTGCGTCGACGGCACCTGGGTGTCCTGGTATGGTCCGCGCATTCGCACGGCGCTCGTGCGGATCCGGTCGCTCCTCGATCCGGGTCGTCGATCCCAGAGCGGCGCGCGAGTCACCCCCCTGCGGTTCCCAACCCCCTGAAAACGCGAGTGCTCGCTCCGCGGCATGCGGCCGGAGCGGGCGGCCGGACGGCGGATGCACGCGATTTGCGTGGTCACGAATGCGAAAGCGCTCGAGGAATCCGCCCGTCCTGCCGAGAGAAAGCCCGAACCGGCGAGCGGAGGCCCAGCGCGGGCGGTCCGCTCGAGGCGAGGAACGAGAGGCTCCCGGCCGTGCCGAGGCGCGGCGGGGTGAAGCAGGGAGAGCGTCGATGATCGGTCGGCACACGGAGCGGGGACCCTGGGCGCGCGCACTGCGCTGGTCTGCGATCGCGGCACTGTCGCTCGGCGCGGCGGTCGCGGGCGCGGCCGAGGTGTCGGAGGTGCGCGTCGGGACGCACGAGCAGCACACGCGCATCGTGCTCGAGCTCGACAGCGCGACGGGCTACCGGCTCGAAGCGCCGCAGCCGGGCGCGCGGCCCGAGCTGGTGCTCAGCCTCGACGCGACGAGCGTTCCGCGCGACGTGCCGTCGAAGAGCCCGCTCGTGCGCAAGGTGCACGTCGAGCCGACGAGCAGCGGCTCGGTCGTGCGCGTGCAGCTCGCCACCGCCGACGTCGCGGTGAAGGAGATGCTGCTCGCGAATCCGCCGCGCCTCGTGTTCGACTTGAAGGCGCGCGGCCCGATCCCGAAGGACCTCGAGCCGATCGCGGACGAGAGCGAGCCGGCGCTGGCCCAGCCGCTGCAGGTCGCCGAGGCCGAGCCCGCGCCCGTGTCGCCGCCGGCGAACGCCGAGGCGGCGCCCGCGCCCGTCGAGAAGATTGCGGCGCCGACGCCGGCGCCCGAGCCGGTCGCCGAGGCGGAGCCGGTGAGCGAGCCGATCGCGGTCGCCGCGGCCGAAGCGCAGCCCGAGCCGAAGCCGCCGGCGCCGATCGCGGTGACGCCGCCGCCGGCGAAGCCGGCCGCGCCGTCCGACGCGGAGGCGCGTCGCAAGGCGGCCGCCGCGAAGGCGCAGCAGGAGACCCAGAGCGCGTCGTCGTGGATGGCGCTGCTGATGAGCCCGCTCGGGCTCGGCGCGATCGTCGGCGCCGTCATCGTCGCGGCGCTCGTCGTGATGCGCCGGCGCCGCGCGAGCGAGGACGAGGATCCGCTCTACACCGTGATGGCGGCCGACGACGCGGCGGCCGTGGCGCACGCCGACGACGCGGACGAGGCGCAGCGCGCCGAGCGCCCGCCGGTGCTGTCGGTCGAGGGCACGTGGGGCGAGCCCGAGGAAATCTCGGAGCCCGCGCTGCGCGAGGTCGAGGCGCCGCGCCAGCTCCACTTCGGTGCGGCGCCGCAGCCGGACGAGCCGGAAGCCGCGGTGGCGGTGCGCGCCGACGAGCCCGTGGCGGAGCCGGCGTCCGTGCCGGTGCCGTTCCTGCGCGGCGGCGACGCGTCCGACTCGCTCTTCGACGAGGGCCCCGAGCCGGTCGCCGAGATCCAGACGCAGCCGGTGGTCGCGGCCGCGCCGCTCGCGGTGTCGGCCGCGCCGGTCCCGGCCGAGATGGAACGCCGGCTCGCGGAGTTCGAGCGCCGGCTCGAGCAGCTCACCGAGGCGCGCGAGCGGCTCGAGCGCCAGGTCGCGGCGCAGACCGAGGAGCTGCGCGTGCAGCGCGCCGCCATCGCGCGCACGCAGCGCGTCGTGCGCTCGATCGCGAAGACCGAAGACCTCGCGACCGAGCCGGTGCCGCGCGCACCCAGCGCTTCGTAGCGCGGCTCGTCGCATCGCACTGCACCGCCGGCCGGTCGGGCGTGAGCCCGGCCGGCCGACGCGCATTTCGGCTACTGGCCGAGCGCGATGCGCAGCGCGCCGAGCGCGCCGGTGAACTCGCCCTGCGTCAGGAACACCGGCTCGCGTCCGTAGGCGCGCAGCAGCCCGCCGATCATGTCCGCCAACGTGGCATTGTGTCGGAGCGTCGAGCCGCCGAACACGACGCGCGTCACCTGCGCCGCCACCGCGAGGCCGGTGCACACGAGCACGATGTTCTCGGCGAGCAGGCCCATGATCGCGTGCGCCACGTCCGCGCGATCGACGGGGCCCTCGCGCAGGCGCCGCGCGAACTTCCCGAAGTTCGACGCGGTGAGGTCGCCGGCGAGCGCGATCCCGCCCGCCGGGTAGATGTCGGAGACGAGCAGGTCCACCTCGCGCCGCGAGCCGCGGCTCGCGAGCCGCGCGATCGCCTCGAAGTCCGCCTCGCCGAGCAGCCCCGCGGCGAGCCCGATCAGCGTACCGCCGCCGAGCGCCGTCCCGCCGACGCGCGTCACCGAGACGCCGTCCACCAGCAGCACCGACGTCCCGGTGCCGATCGACACGAGCAGGTAACGGCGGGCGCCGTCGGCGAGCAGCGCGGAGGCGCCCGCGCCCCACGCCGCGAACTCGTTCACCTGCACCACTTCGCCGGGCAAGCTGCGAGCCAGCATCGAGGCGCCGCCGCCCGTGAGCCCGATCCGGTCCGCGCCGATCGAGACCAGCGTCGCGCGACTCGCCTCCGCGTCCTCGGTTGGAAGCAGCCTGTACGCGAGGGCGCCGTCGGGCGCACGCACCGCGATCTTGGCGAGCGTGGCGCCCCAGTCGACCCCGATCGCAACGCTCATGACGGGAGCTCCGCACGCGATGACCGCGAGAGGATGGGCACGCTTCGAGACACGCTTCGGGCGACTGGGCGGAGGGGGTGATAGCCTCCGCAATCCAACGAGTTGGCCGATGTATACCGCGTTCTTTGGCCTCCGTGAAAAGCCCTTCGCGCTCTCTCCCGACCCGCGCTTCCTCTACCTGTCGGAGGCGCACCGGGAGGCGCTCGCGCACCTGCTCTACGGGATCGAGCAGGGCGAGGGCTTCATCGCCGTCACCGGGGAAGTGGGCACGGGCAAGACCACGCTGTGCCGCACGCTGCTGCGGCGCCTCGGCGGCGAGGTCGAGGTCGCGTTCCTGTTCAACCCGAAGCTGTCCGCGCACGAGCTGCTCGAGTCGATCCTCGTCGAGCTCGGCGTCCCGCTCGCGGGCGGCGAGCGGGCGTCGGTGCGCCAGCTCGTCGACGCGCTCAACCAGTTCCTGCTCGCCAAGCGCGCCGCCGGCAAGCGCGTGCTGCTCATCGTCGACGAGGCGCAGGGCCTGCTCCCCGAGACGCTGGAGCAGATCCGCCTGCTCTCGAACCTCGAGACCGAGAGCGAGAAGCTGATCCAGATCCTGCTGCTCGGGCAGCCCGAGCTCGACGGCATGCTCGAGTCGCCCGAGCTTCGCCAGCTCCGCCAGCGGATCGGGGTGCGCTGGCGACTCGCGCCGCTCTCGCGCGACGAGACCGCCGCCTACGTGCGACACCGGCTGCAGGTGTCGGCGAGCGCCGAGCGCGATCACGTCTTCACCGACGCCGCGCTCTCCGAGGTGTTCCGCTTCTCGGGCGGAATCCCGCGGCTCGTGAACCTCGTGTGCGACCGCGCGCTGCTCGGCGCGTTCGCGGAGACCGCGCCGCAGGTGGGCGGCGACGTCGTGAAGCGCGCCGCGCGCGAGCTGCTCGGCGGCGCGACGTCGCCGGCCGCCGCGCGCCGTCCGTGGATCGCCGCCGCCAGCGCGGGCGCGCTCGCCGCGG
>QEVM01000181.1 GCA_003576805.1 Pseudomonadota bacterium
CGCGCGCTTCGGCCGCGAGATCGCGGACCTGCTCGAGGCGCGCGACGCGAACGGCGCGCTGCCGCGCGCCGCGCTGCCCGCCGCGGCGCGGCTCGCCGACGCGCTCTCGCTGCCGCGCCCCGATCTCGGCGCGCTCGCCGCGCTCGTCGACGACTTCGCGGGCATTCCCGAGGCGCCGCTGCCGCCCGATCTCGGCGCGACGTTGCGCGTCTACCAGCGCGCCGCCGTCGACTGGCTCGTGTTCCTGCGCGACGCCGGGCTCGGCGCGCTGCTCGCCGACGACATGGGGCTCGGCAAGACGCTGGAGGTGCTGTGCGCGCTGCGGCCGCGCGCGCCCGGCGGCGCCGGCACGCTCGTCGTCGCGCCCACCAGCGTGCTCTTCAACTGGGCCAACGAGGCGCGCCGCTTCCGCCCCGCGCTGCGCACGGCGCTCTACCACGGCCCGGATCGCAGCCTCGACCCGCGCGCGGACCTGACGCTCACGAGCTACGCACTCTTGCGTCTCGACGCCGAGACGCTCGGCGCGCACGACTGGGACGCCGTCGTGCTCGACGAGGCGCAGGCGATCAAGAACCCCGACTCGCAGGTCGCGCGCGTCGCGCACGGCCTGCGGGCGAGATGGCGCGTCGCGATGACGGGCACGCCGGTCGAGAACCGCCTCGACGAGCTGTGGAGCCAGCTCCACTTCGCGAATCCGGGGCTGCTCGGCTCGCGCGCCGCCTTCGACGAGCGCAGCGCGCGCCCGATCGCGGCGGGCGACGCGGATGCGCTGGCGAGCCTGCGCGCGCGCATCCGCCCGTTCGTGCTGCGGCGCCGCAAGAGCGAGGTCGCGCCCGAGCTGCCGCCGCGCACCGAGGTGGTGCTGCGCGTCGAGCTGGGCGAGCGCGAGCGAGCCGTCTACGACGCCGTGCGCGCCGCGACGCGCGACGACGTGCTCGCCAAGCTCGCGGCGGGCGGCAACGTGCTCGCCGCGCTCGAGGCGCTGCTGCGGCTGCGCCAGGCGGCGTGCCACAGCGGGCTCGTGCCCGGCCAGTCGGCGGACACGTCGTCGAAGGTCGAGCTGCTGGTCGAGGAGCTCGCGACCGCGGTCGAGGAGGGGCACAAGGCGCTCGTCTTCTCGCAGTGGACGAGCCTGCTCGACCGCGTCGAGCCGCGGCTCGCGGCGAACGGCCTCGCGTGGACGCGCCTCGACGGCTCGACGCGCGACCGCGAGGGCGTCGTCACGCGCTTCCAGGACCCGGCGGGCCCGCCCGTCCTGCTGCTGTCCTTGCAGGCGGGCGGCACGGGGCTGAACCTCACGGCAGCCGATCACGTCTTTCTTCTCGATCCGTGGTGGAATCCGGCCGTCGAGGACCAGGCCGCCGACCGCACCCACCGCATCGGTCAGGAGAAGCCCGTGCTGGTCCACCGCCTCGTCGCGGCCGACACCGTGGAGGAACGCGTCCTCGCGCTGCAGGCGTCCAAGCGCGCGCTCGCCGACGCCGCGCTCGGCGATGCGGGCGCAGCGGCCTCCCTCACGCGCGACGACCTGCTCGCGCTGCTCGCGTGAACGCACCGGCCGAAGAGCGCACGCCCGTCCGGCGCCCGCGCCGGCGGCGCGGCCCCGGCCTCGGCGTCGCGCTGATCGCGGCCGCGCTCGCGATCGGCGCGCTCTTCGCGTGGTACTCGCGGCGCGACGCCGAGCCCGAAGCGGCCGACGAAGCCGCGCTCGAAGCGCTCGCCGCCGCCGAGGCGAGCGCGCCCGAGCCGATCGCGCCCGCGGGCGCGCCGCTCGATCCCGCTGCGCAGGCGCTGCCGCCCGCCGAGGAGCCGGTCGAGGTGCCGCCGCTCGCCGAGAGCGACGGCTTCGTGCGCGAGCAGGTCGGCCCGCTCTCGCCGCACCCCGCGCTCGCGTCGTGGCTCGCGCAGGGCGACCTCGCGCAGCGCTTCGCCGCGTCGGTGGACAACGTCGCGGAGGGCAAGAGCCCGCGCGCGCACCTGCGCTTCCTGCGCCCGCGCGAGCCCTTCCGCGTGCTCGGCACCGATGCGAATCCGCGCGTCGATCCCGCCTCGTACGCGCGCTACGACGCGATCGCCGACGTCGTCGAGTCGCTCGACGCCGCGGCCTGCGCCTCCGTGTACCGGCGCCTCGCGCTGCTCTTCCAGCAAGCCTACGAAGCGCTCGGCTATCCCGACCGCCGCTTCGACGAGCGCGCCGTCGCCGCCATCGACGTGCTGCTCGCCGCGCCCGTGCTCGAGGAGTCGCCGCCGCTCGTGCGCCACGTCGGCCGCTACCACTGGGCCGATCCCGAGCTGCAGCGCGCGCCCGACGCCGTGAAGCAGCTGCTGCGCATGGGCCCGCGAAATGTCGCGCGCGTGCAAGCCAAGCTGCGCGAGCTGCGCGCCGCGATCGCGCCCGCCGCCGGCGACTGGGACGACGGCCCGCGCGAGGAGTGATCGCGCGCTCGAGCGGACGTCTCGGTTAGAATGCGCGTCTCGCCCACGGAGTCCGCCATGAACGAGGCCGCCACCTGGCGCCGCTGCAGCTCGTGCAAGAGCCCGATCGCGTTCGGCGCGCAGCACTGGGTCTGCAACGTGTCGACCTGCAACCGCGCCCGCACCGGCCTCGTCTTCTGCACCGTGTCGTGCTGGGACTCCCATCTCGCCGTCGTGCGCCATCGCGAGAGCTGGGCGCTCGAGCGCAAGGCGCCGTCGCAAGCCGAGTGGCTGCGCGAGCAGGCCGGGCTGCGTCGAGCGTCGCCGCGTCGCCGACCGAGCGCTCGCCGCGCCGCATCCTGCCCGCCCCCGCCGCGCGCGCGCCCGATCCGCTCGAGCAGGACGTGCTCGTCGTGGTGACGAAGGTCAAGAACTACGTCCGCGCGCGCTCCGGCTTCAACACGTCGGATCGCGTCGTCGTCCCCCTCTCCGAGGCCGTCCGCGAGCTCTGCTTGCGCGCGATCGAGAAGGCGCGCGCGGAGGGGCGCAAGACGGTGCTGGACCGCGACTTCGACTGAGCCGCCGCCGCGCTCACCGCTTGCCGCGCCCGACGAAGCGCGCGGCGAGCAGCGCGCCGAGCGCCGCCGCGTACACCAGCGGCTCCGTCATGTCCTTCTTCACCAGCCACAGGAAGTGCACGACCGCGAGCAGCGCGGCGGGATACACGAGCCGGTGCAGGGTGACCCAGCGCCGGCCGAGCGCCCGCATCGCGGCGCGGTTCGAGGTCGCGGCGAGCGGGATCAGCAGGACGAAGGCCGCGAAGCCGACCGTCACGTAGGGACGCTCGACGATGTCCTCTCCGATCGCGGCCCAGTCGAGCCCGTTGTCCACGACCGACCAGGTGAGGAAGTGCGCGCAGACCCAAACGAACGCGACGAGGCCGAGCGTGCGGCGCAGCGGCGCGAGCGCGGGGAGGCCGAGCCGGCGCAGCGGCGTCACGGCGAGCGCCGCGAGCAGGAAGCGGAGCGCCCAGCCGCCCGTCGCGTGCTCGACCGCCTCGATCGGGTTGGCGCCGAGGTCGCCGGCCGCGGCGCGCCATGCGAGCCAGGCCGCGGGCGCGGCGCCGGCGGCGACGGCCGCGGCGTTCAGCGTGCGGCCGCGCGCCATCAGAAGAGCTTGGCGAGATCCATGCCGGCGTAGAGCGACGCCACCTCGTCGCCGTAGCCGTTGAACGGCAGCGTCGGCCGCTTCGCCAGCTCGCCGATGCGGCGCTCGCGGCGCTGGCTCCAGCGCGGATGGTCGACGTCCGGGTTCACGTTGGCGTAGAAGCCGTACTCGTCGGGCGCCGATGCGTTCCAAGTCGTGTAGGGCTGCTGCTCGGTGAAGCGGATCTTCACGATCGACTTGCCGCTCTTGAAGCCGTACTTCCACGGCACCACGAGCCGCAGCGGCGCGCCGTTCTGGTTGGGCAGCTCCTCGCCGTACATGCCGGTCGCGAGGATCGCGAGCGGGTGCATCGCCTCGTCGATGCGCAGGCCTTCGCGGTAGGGCCAGTCGAGCGTGGGTTTGCGCGTGAGCGGCATCTGCTCGGTGTCCCACAGCGTCTCGAGCTGCACGTACTTCGCCTTCGACGTCGGCTCGAAGCGCTTCAGCAAGTCGCCGAGCGGGAAGCCGAGCCACGGGATCACCATCGACCACGCCTCGACGCAGCGCAGCCGGTAGACGCGCTCCTGGCGCGGGAACGCCGCGAGGACGTCCTCGATGCCGAGCGTTCCGGGCTTCGCGCACTCGCCCTCGACCGCGACGGTCCACGGCCGCGGACGCAGCGTGTGCGCGTTCTCGGCGGGATCGGTCTTGTTCGTCCCGAACTCGTAGAAGTTGTTGTACGAGGTCGCGTCCTTGCGGGGCGTCACCTCGTCGGGCCGCGCGGCCTCGTCCGTGCGCGACTCCGCGCCGCCGTCGCAGCCGACGAGCAGCGCGGCGCCGGCGAGCGCGCCGCCGAGGAAGTCGCGGCGGCGCAGGTAGAGCGCGCGCGGCGTCGCCTCGCTCTCCTTCGCGGCGCCGGGTCGCGGAATGCGGATCAGCGGTGCCATGGTCCTCGCTTCGATGCCGGGGCGGCGCGTGGGGTGTCGAGCGCGGTCGCCGCCAGCCGAAGAGTAGCCTCGGCTATGTTGCGCCTCCCCTCGGGCGCGACGGCTCGATCGCAGGAGGCAGCGGCATGGTTCGGGTGGGCATCATCGGCGGCTCGGGTCTCGACGATCCGGCGATCCTGAAGGACGCCAAGGACGAGAGCGTCGCGACGCGCTGGGGCGAGCCCAGCAGTCCGCTGCGGCGCGGCGCGATCGAGGGCGTCGAGTGCGTGCTGCTCGCGCGCCACGGCCGCCAGCACACGCTGCCGCCCACGCACGTCCCGAACCGCGCGAACGTGCAGGCGCTGCTCGACGCCGGCTGCACGCACGTGCTCGCCACCACCGCCGTCGGCAGCCTGCGCAAGAAGATCCGGCGCGGCGACCTCGTGATCGTCGACCAGTTCATCGACTGGACGCGCCGCCGCGAGACCACCTTCCACGACCGCTTCGAGCCCGGGCAGGCGGCGCACACGCCGATGGCCGACCCGTTCTCGCGCGAGCTGCGCGAGCTGCTCGTCGCGAGCGCGCGCGCGCTCCGGATCCGCCATCACGCGAAGGGCACCGTGGTGACGATCGAGGGGCCGCGCTTCTCGACGCGCGCCGAGTCGCACATGTTCCGCGCCTGGGGCGCGGACATCATCAACATGTCGATCGCGCCCGAGTGCGCGCTCGCCAACGAGGCGGGCCTGCCGTACGCCGCCGTCGCGATGTCCACCGACTACGACTGCTGGAAGGACGACGAGGAGCCCGTCACCTGGGAGCAGATCGTCGCCATCTTCGAGCAGAACGTGGAGAAGGTGGTGCAGCTGCTCGTCGCGACGATCGCGAAGCTGCGCGAGGGCTGAGCGCGCGCGGAGGAGAGGCGCCGCGATCCCGCGCCCGCTGCTATACACTCGGCTTCGCACTGCGACGCGAGCCCGCATGACCGACGACTTCGCGCCCGATCTTCCCGCGTTCCATCTGCGCGATCCGCACGCCCACTTCCGCCGCCTGCGCCGGGAGGATCCGCTGCCCTGGTACGCGGGCAGCGGCGGCGCCTGGTGCGTGCTGAAGCACGCCGACGTCGCGGCGGTCTCGCGCGATCCGCAGCGCTTCACCTCGACGCGCGGCGTCCAGCTCGGCTTCTCGGACGCCGGCTCCCGGCCCGCCGGCATCCCGCCGACCATCCTCGAGATGGACCCGCCGGTGCACGACCTGCACCGCAAGCTCGTGATCCGTGCGTTCACGCCGGCCGCGGCGAAGCAGCAGGAGACGATGGTGCGCGCGATCGCGCGCGAGTGTCTCGAGGCGATCGAGCGCGACGGCGTCGTGGATCTGGTCGAGGCGCTCGCCGTGCCGGTTCCGATGTACGTGATCGCGGAGATGCTGGGCGTGCCGCGCAGCGACCGGCCGCAGTTCAAACGCTGGTCGGACTCGCTGATCGAGGCCGGCGGCGGGCATCGCAGCCCGGCGACCGACGCGGCCCTCGGCGAGATGCTCGGCTACTTCGCCGGCGTGCTGGCCGAGCGCCGGCGCGCGCCGAAGGACGACCTCGTCTCGACGCTGGCGCGCGCCGAGATCGAGGGCGAGAAGCTCTCGGATCCCGCGATCCTGATGTTCTGCATCACGCTGCTGGCCGCCGGCAACGAGACCACGCGCAATCTGATCTCCGGCGGCTCGCTGCTGCTCGCCCGCCATCCCGATCAGCGTGCGCGCCTGCTCGCCGAGCGGTCGCTGCTGCCCAACGCGGTCGAGGAGATGCTGCGCTGGTGGACGCCGGTGCAGAGCTTCATCCGCACTGCGACGCGCGACACGGAGCTGCGTGGCAAGCGCATCCGCGAGGGCGACGTGATGCTCCTCCTCTACGCCTCCGCCAATCGCGACGAGGAGATCTGGGGCGACGACGCCGACCGCTTCGACGTCGCGCGCGACCACGCCCGCCAACGCCATCTCGCGTTCGGCTTCGGCGAGCACCTGTGCCTGGGCGCCCCGCTCGCGCGGCTCGAGGCGCGCGTCGTCTTCGAGGAGCTGTGCGCGCGCTTCCCGCGCTTCGAGCTCGCCGGCGAGCCGCAGCTGCTCCATTCTCGCCTGATCCACGGGGTCGAGCGGCTGCCCGTCGCCTTCCGCAGCTGATTCGGCCGCGCCGTCCGGGTCAGCGAGGCAGCGCGTGGGGCTCCGAGGCGACCGCGTCGGTCGCGGCGCCCCACGCGAACGACGGCAGCGCGGCGCGCGCCGGCGCTCCCGCGGCTGCGCTCAGGAAGACGCTCGGCGCGGGCGCCCAGTCGGCGCCGGGCGGGATCGCGCCGTCGAGCACGGCGTGCGCGACGAGGAGATCGAGCGGCAGCACGCGCCGGTCGTACACGGCGGGCTGTCCGGGCAGCTTCGCGGCGAACAGCGTCGAGAAGCCGTCGATGAGGTCCGCGGCGGTGAGCGTCGGCGCGTTCGCGGCGACCGGCGGCCCGGTGTCGAGGCGCGAGCCGTGGTCGCCGTGCACGACGACGATCGCGCGCTCGTAGACGCCCGCCTGCTCGAGCGCGTCGAGCAGGCGTCCGACGCGGCGCTGCGTGCAGGCGACCTGCGCGAGGTAGAGCGGATAGCGCTCGCGCCGCGTGGCCGCGGTGTTCTGGCGCGGCGCCGCCTCGGGCGCGAGCGCGTAGAGCCAGCGGCCGACGTCGGGCTCGAGGCGGCACTGGTCGTCGTACGTGTACGGATAGTGCGGGAGCATCACGTGCACGAGGAACGCCTCGCCCGGCCGCGCGGCGCGCAGGCGCGCTTCCATCGCGTCGAGCGCGCGCATCGCCGAGAGGCTCGAGATGCGCTCGTAGCCCGCGGGCCAGTCGGGCAGCGGCAGCGCCGCGCCGACCGGACCCGCGCGGAGACCCGCGTACTCGGCGCGTACGCGCTGCAGGAGCGAGGAGAGCCGCGCGAAGCTCGCGAGCAGGACGTGCGCCTTCTCGGAGACGGCGAGCGCGGCGTCCTCGATCGAGTCGGCGCTCTCGAGGTTGTAGGTGCTGCACGAGTCCGCGCGCTGCGCGCCGCCGGCCTCGCACAGCGCGAGGAAATCGGACTCGAGGACGTGGGTGCGGTAGCCGCGCTCGTGCATCCGCTCGAGCCAGGCGTTCGCCGTCAGGCGATGGCCGGCGCCGACGGGCGCCGTCAGCGACGCGCCCTCGCCGGACTGGAAGTTCAGCACGCTCGGCACCGAGAGGGTCGTGTCGTAGTGGCGGCTGTAGGCGCGCCCGAACACGGAGAAGCCGCGTCCGACGAGCGCCTCCTGCAGCGCGTTGGCGAGCCGATGACCGGGATCGAACTCGGCGGGGATGCCCTCGACGCCGATGTGCTCGTCGAGGATGACGTGGAGCAGCGTCGGCAGCGCCGCGTCGGCCGCCGCGTCCGCGTCCGCTTTCGCGGTCGGCGGCCCCTGCGCCCACAGCCCCACCGCGGGCACGAAGAAGCTGGTCAGCCAGAGCGTTCCGAAGACGACACACAGGAGCGTTCCGACGTGCTCGCGCAGCAGCCAGACGAGCGCGGCGAGCACGGCGAAGACGGCGAGCAATCCGAGCGTCCCGAGCCCGGCGGTCCAACGCGTCTGCAAGTCGATCGCGAGCAGCAGCAGCGCCGCGAAGACGAGCGGGCGCAGCCAGCGCGGGCCGAGCACGGCCACGGCGCTCGCGCCGAGCCCCGCGCCGGCGAGCAGCGCCATGGCCAGCAGCGCCTCGGGCCGCGTCAGCCCATAGGCGTTGTGCGCGAGGAAGCTGGTGAGCGCCGGCAGCAGCAGCAGCGGACCCGCCAGCAGCAGCGCGAGCCGCTCGCGGCGGGGCTCAGCCGTGCTGCTCGCCACGACCCACGGCGCTCTTGTTCGAGTAGAGCAACAGCACGCGCTCGCTGCCCTCGATCGGGGCCGACTCGACGAGATCGAAGCGCCGCGCGAAGGCGGCGCGGAAGCCGGCTTCGGTGTAGTCGGGGAACACGTCCTCGCGCGCGGCCAGCAGCCGGCGCACCTGCGAATCCGACTTGGGCACGAATTCGATGAGCACGTGGCGGCCGAGCTCGGCCAGGTAGTCGGCGACCCGCGGCAGCGGGACGTTGTTGGAGATCGCGAGGTGGTGGACGAGCGCCAGCGCCATCACGAGATCGGCGGGACCGCGCGCGGCGAGCGACTGCCGCTCCTGGTGCGCCCAGCCGAGCGCCGGGCTCGGATTGGTGAGATCGAGGAGCAGCGGCGTCACGCCGTGCGGCTGCTTGCGCTCCGTCAGCCAGGCTTTCTCGACCGCGGCGGCGTCGACGTCGAAGCTGAGCGCGAAGCCCGCGCCCGCCGCGAGCGCGCAGCGCGCGAAGACGCCCGTGTTGCCGCCGAGGTCCCAGACCGTGGCCGGCTTGATGCGCGCCACCAGACGGCCGACGAGGTCCTGCTTGCGCGACGCGGCCTCGTCCGAGTAGTTGGTGTCGGAGTAGTACTCGCCCCACTCCGTTCCGGTCGGAGCCCACGACAGCTTGCGCACGGCGCCCGCGAGGCTGTCGATCATCCCGAGCATGCCGGTGCGGCTCACCTTCGCCGACGCGGCGCGCTGCGCGCGCACCTCGGCGGAGGCGTCGGCGTGGCGCGCCTGCCCCTTCGCGTGCAGGTGGAGGTGCGTCAGCAGCCCGAACTGCAGGCGCGTGCGCGCCGGCAGCAGGCGGCTCGCGAGATCGAGCGGCACGCCGTCGATGAACTCGCGCAGCAGCCGCCCGAGGCGCTCGTCGACGTGCGCCATCAGCGCGAGCGGCGCCAGGAAATGCTGGCAGAACTGGCGGTACGCGACCCACGGCTCGCCCTCGCGATAGAAGTCGAAGGAGAGCGTGTCGATGAACACCGGCCGGCCGCGCAGGAGCTGCACGTTGTACGCGCTCGCGTCCTTGAGCACCATGCCGTGCTCCAACGCCTGCCGGTGGACGTCGAGCGTGAGCAGCGCGGCGTCCTGCAGCGCCGAGAACGCCCACTCGTAGGGATACGAGACGAACGGGATGCGCGTCGGGCGCAGGATCCGGCAGGCGCCGGGCGCGGCCGCGAGATCGAGCGACGCCTCTTCGTGCGCGACGAGCGCGCCGCTGGCGGTGAGCGACGCGTACAGGCCCGACTGCATCAGGTGTTCGTAGGCTGCGCGGCAGCCCTCGTTCACCTGGCGATAGAGCACGCCGTCGCGCGTGAAGAGGAAGCCGCCGGGGTCCCGGAACGAGCTCGGGTGGGCCTCGACCCCGGACTCAACCCCGGTCAGTGTCGCCCTCTTGCGGAGGCGTCGGCGTGGACGCGACCGCGTTCTTGTCCCGCGACAGGTACGCCTTGATCCGGCGCCAGTAGAGCTTCGCGGTGAACGCCGTGCCGACGAACGCGGCGATGATCGTCTGGATGATCAAGCTGCCCGTGCCGGGGTCCAGATAGGCCTGCGCGTCGCGGACGAACGCGAGCTGCGCCACGAGCACCAGCAACAGGCAAGGGAGGATCGGCTTCTCGCGCTTCATCACGGTTCTTCCTCGCTCCGCGCTGCTGCCCGTGCGTGCGTTCGAAGGCGCTGCGGTGATCTTTGGGCGGACAATCAGCGACGCGGGGAAGGCTAGCCCAGCCCCTGGAGCGTCGCACGACGAGTGACGCGCATGGTCACGTCGTCGCACGCGGCGTGCGTTTCAGGCGCCGCGCACGAGGCGCAGCTCGTGCGGTGAACCATCGCGGGCCTCTCGGGATTGCCGCACGGCGGCGGCACGCGCGACGCGGCGCCGTTCACTCGTCGCCCGGCGCGAGCGCGATCCGCCACGCGCCGGCGCGCAGCCAGCCCGAGACGTAGGCGCCGCCGCCGGGCGCGGGGCTCCACGCGAACGACTCGATCCCGTCGCCGTCGATGCGCGGGCCCGTCGTCGCGATCGGCCCGGGCACGAACGCGACGAAGCTGCCGCGCGCGCCGCTCGCGCCCGTCGCCTCGAGCGCGCGCGTCGCGGGATCGACGGCGAGCCGCTCGATGCGGCCCGCGACCGCGCGCAGCGCGGGGCGCGTGAGCTGCGCGAGCAGCGGCGTGCGCACGCCGGTGATCTGGTTCGCCGCGCAGTCGACGTCGAAGAGTCCCCAGACGTAGGGGATGCGGCCGTCGCGCCAGTCCGCGGCCTTGTGCGGATCGCCGCAGGCCTCGCGCCACGTCCACAGCGTCGCGCCGATGCGGAACTCGTCCTGGAGCGCCTGGTGGAGCAGGAAGTACGCGTCGGCCGGATTCTCGGCGCGCTCGGGACCGCCGCCCCACTCGCCCGACAGCACCGGCGCGCCGCCGTACAGCTCGTTCGCCTCGCGGCGCGCGCGCTCGAACGGCGTCGCGTCGAGCGGCGTCGCGTCGAGCCCGCCCTGATAGAGATGCGGCGCGTACGCGATCTGGTCGTCGTCCGTGAAGGGCGCGGGCGCGGAGTCGAGCACGCCCCACGCGATCGACGGCTCGAAGAACACGATCCGGTGCGGTGCGCCCGCCGCGTCCTCGGCGGCGCGGATCGCGGCGACCGCCTCGCCGTAGAACGCGCCGAGCGCGTCGAGCTGGCCGTCGAGCAGCGAGAACGCGTTCGGCTCGTTCATGACGTCGTAGCCCGCCACCGCGTCGTGTCGCGAGAAGCGCGCCGCGACGTGCGCCAGCATCGCCGCGTAGCGCGCGCGGAGGCCGACGCCGCCGGGGCCGGGCGCGTCGTCCCAGAAGGCCTGGAAGGCGGCGAGCACGGCGGGGCTGAACTCGCGCCCGCCGAAGCCGCCGACGGGAACGCAGCGCCGGCGGCCGCCGTCGAAGGTCGCCCAGCCCGGCGCGCCGTCCCATCCGAACGCGGGCGTCTCGTTGGCGCGGCACGTCTCGCCCGGTCGCGCCGCGAGCGTCGCGCCCCAGGCGTCCTGGTGCAGGTCGACGATCGCGTACACGCCGCGGCGCTCGAGCAGCCGGATCGCGTGCTCGATCTCGTCGAGGTACGCGCCGTCGTAGACGCCCGGCGCCGGCTCGACGCGCGACCACGAGAGCAGCAGCCGCACGGCGGTCCAGCCGACCGCGGCGATCGCCTCCGCGTCGGCCTCGGTGAAGGGATACGTCGTGAAGCGCGCCGGCGACTGCTGCCAGTACTCGACGTGCGCGTTCACGTTGACGCCGCGCAGCAGCACCTCGCGCCCGTGCGCGTCGACGAAGCGGCCGCCCGCGACGGGATCGGGCGCGGCGCGCAGCGCCGGCAGGCGGAAGCCCGTCGCGTCCGCGCCCGGCGCGGGCGGCACGCCGGGAACGCCGACGCGGCACGCCGAAGAGGTCGCGACGCACGCCGCGACGAGCAGCAGCGCCGCGCGCACCGCTCCGGCGCACCGCGCGCGCATCCGCGACCGCATCCACCGCATCCGCAGCTCCTCCGCCTCCCGCATTCTACTCGCTCCAGTCGCAGCGCGGCGCGGCCGCTGATAGGGTGGACGAAGCGGCGAAGGGGATGTGCATGAAGCGTCGGATCCGCGCGATTCTCGTGAGCTCGTCGACGGCTGCCCTGCTCGCGGGCTGCGCCGCGCTGCCGCTCGGATCGCCGCAGCCTCCGGCCGAGCCGCCGCCGCTCGACGCGGCCGACACGAACGCGACGCGCACCTATCTCGGGCTCGCCGCCGTGCGCGAGAACGGCGCCGACTGGGCGGGCGCGCTGGACCGCATCGACAAGGCGCTCGCGCAGCAGCCCGCGAGCCGCAGCGCGCTGCTGCGCCGCGCGCAGATCCTGCTGATCTCCGGCGCGCCGGATCTCGACAAGCCGCGCGAGATCCTGACGCGCGCCGGTGACGAGGGCGGCGACGCGCTCGTCGCGCGCGCCTGGCTCGAGTGGGCGGAAGGCGCGCACGAGGCGGCGCTCGCGACGGCGCAGCGCGCCGCCGAAGCCGGCGCCGACGACGCGCGCGTGCAGTGGCTCGCGGCGCGCCTGCTCGGCGAGCACGGCTCGCCCGAGGCCGCGCT
>QEVM01000182.1 GCA_003576805.1 Pseudomonadota bacterium
CCCGCGCTCGCGATCGCCGCGATCGCCGCGTCGCTCGCCGGCTACGGCGCGCTGCGCGTGCGCGACGTCGCGGCGCGCGCCGCCGCGCAGGCGCCGGTGCGCGCCGCGCTCGTGCAGGCCGACATCAGCCGCTACGGCCGGCTGCGCGCGGAGCTCGGCACGCACGACGCCGTGCGTGGCATCCTCGACGCGCACTTCGCGCTCTCCGCCGACGCGCTCGCGCGCGGACCCGTCGACCTCGTCGCGTGGCCGGAGACCGTGTACCCGACGACGTTCGGCGCGCCCAAGAGCGAGGCCGGCGCGGCGTTCGACCGCCAGATCGCGGCGTTCGTGCTCGAGACGGGCGTGCCGCTCGTGTTCGGCTCCTACGACGTCGACGCGGCGGCCGAGTTCAACGCGGCGATCTTCCTCGCGCCCGACCCCGCGTCCGAAGCGGGGCCACGCGTCGGCTTCGACGTCTACCGCAAGGCGCTGCTCTTCCCGCTGACCGAGCGCGTGCCCGCGCTGTTCGAGGCGGAATGGGTGCGCGCCGCGCTGCCGTGGCTGGGGGCGTGGAAGCCGGGCCCCGGCGCCGCGCGCGTCGACGTCGCGCTGCGCGACGGGCGCGTGCTGCGCGTCGCGCCGCTGATCTGCTACGACGCCGTCTCGCCGGAGCTGGCGCGCACGGCGGTCCGGCGCGGCGCGGAGGTGATCGTGACGCTCTCGAACGACTCCTGGTTCGCCCAGGGCGGAGGTCCGCTGCTGCACCTCGCGGTCGCCGCGTTCCGCAGCATCGAGACGCGGCGCCCGCAGCTGCGCGCCACCAACACCGGCATCTCGGCCGCGATCGACGCGACCGGCGAGGTCGTCGCGTCCGCCGGCGTGCACGAGCGCACGGCGCTCGTCGCGAGCGTGCACCCCGAGCGCGCGGCGCACACGCTCGCGCTCGCGTGGGGCGACTGGTTCGGCCCCGTCGCGCTCGCCGGCGCGATCGCCGCCGCCCTTCCGAGGAGGAAGCAGCTCCGTGGCCGATGAACGCGAGTACGGGCCGAACGCGTGGGGCGCGGCGGTCGGGATCGAGCTCCTCGAGGTGGGCGCCGAGCGCGTGCGCGCGCGCGTCGACGTCGGCGCGCGACATCACCAGCCGTACGGCATCGCGCACGGCGGCGTGTACAGCTCGATCGTGGAGGACGTCGCGAGCGTCGGCGCCGGCATGGCGGCGCTCGCGCGCGGCCAGCGCGGCGTCGTCGGCGTCTCGAACGCGACCGACTTCCTGCGCTCGCACGCGAAAGGCGGGCTCGACGCCGTCGGGACGCCGCTGCACGTCGGCCGCACGCAGCAGCTCTGGCAGGTGGAGATCCGGCGCGAGTCGGACGCCAAGCTGGTGGCGCGCGGCCAGGTCCGCTTCGCCGTGCTCGACGCGCTGCCCGCCGAGCGCCGCGCGCGCGAAAGCGGCTGACGCTCTCGTTACCTGTGATTCCCCTTGCCCGGAGGCGTGCGCGGATGGCGGGTGATCGAAGTCGGCGGATCGTGTCGTGCGCGGTGTTCGTCGCGCTCGCCGCGCACGCGCACGCGCAGGACGAGCCGCCCGCGTTCGAGAAGCCGCCGGAGCTGCACGCGCAGGACGTGGCGTCCGGGACGCTGCTCGAAGGGCCCGGCTTCCTGGTCGAGGACGCCGCGCCGACCGACGGCTTCCTCGCGCGCTTCACGATCCGCGCGGACGTCGGCGTCTTCGAGGCGCACGGCGCGGACACGCTCGCGGTGCGCGTCGCCGAGATCCAGGCGCTGCGCGCGCTCGACCGCGCCGTGCAGACGTCGGCGTTCGCGGAGGCGGTCGAGAAAGCGGCCGAGCGCGCGCCGGACGCGCCGGCGCTCGGCGGGCCGGGCAACGGCGTCGGCAGCGCGCCCGGCATCGGGCGCTTCTTCGGCGCCGCGGCGGCCGCCGATCCCGCGCAGCGCGACAAGGCGCTGCGCGGACACGAGCAGGAGGTGCGCGAGATCGCGCGGCGGCTCGGCGTCGATCCTTACACGACGCACCCCGTGCTCGCCGCGAAGCTGCGCGACGTCGCGTGGATCTCGTTCGTCGGCGGCGCACGGCGCGACGGGCTGCTGCCGTCGGCGGCGCCGGAGCGCGTCGCCGTGCCGGGCAGCGGCGCGGCGCGGGCGCGCGTCTACGACACGCCGCGCGGGGAGCTGGTCGCGAAGAACGCCGAGCGCATGCGCGCGCTCGGCGCGTCCGACGAGGTCGTGCGCGCGCTCGGCGCGTCGCGCGCCGTCTCGCTGTCGGCCCAGACCGCGCTCGTCGAAGCGCTCGGCCGCATCCCCGACGCGCAGGGCCGCGGCGACGTGCTCGCCTTCGCAAGCGAGCTCGAGACCGCGGACCAGGCGCTCTTCCTGGTGCGCGCGATCGGCGTCCTCGCCGATCGCCACGAGCAGGGGCCGCTCGCGGAGCTGCGCGCGGGCAGCCCGATCGTCGCGCGCCAGCAGAGCGGTCAGGTCGTCGCCGTCGCGCCGGCCGACACGCTGGCCTGGACGCAAGAGCTCGCCGCGTTCGCGCGCCGCGAGGATCTGGCTGCGCCGCAGCGCGCGTTCTGGATCTCCGGGCGCGCGACGTCGCGCGCGCGCACCGAGCTCGAGTCGCTCGGCTGGGTCGTCCACGAGGGCGTGAAGCCCTGAGCTAGCCCCGCCGCGCGTCGCGCAGCATCTGCGACGGGCTGGTGCCGTAGAGCTGGCGGAACTCGCACGCGAAGCGCCCGAGGTTGGTGAAGCCGAAGCGCTGGGCGATGTCCGTCACGCGCGCGCACGCCGGATCGGCGTCGTGGATCTCGCGCCGCGCCAGCTCCATGCGGCGCAGGTGCAGATACCGGATCGGGCTCAGGCCGAAGAAATCCTGGAAGGCGTTGCGCAGCGTGCGCTCGCTGACGCCCGCCGCCTCGCACAGCTCCGAGAGATAGACCGCGTCGCGCGGGCGCGACTCGAGCAGCTCGAAGCAGCGCCGCACCACGCGCTCGTGCGAGAGCGCGGCCGCCGAGCGGCGCTTGCAGGCGGGCTGGAGCACGTGCACGACGGCGGAGAGCAGGTCCTCCTCGACCGCGATGCGCACGGGCTCGGACGCGAACGGGCGCGGGCCGTGCGCGGCGATGCCGACCACGCGGCGCACCGCGGTGCGCAGTCGCTCCTTCACGTCGGGCTCGAGCGTGAGCACGGAACCTGCGCTGGCGCGCTCGGGGTCGTAGCCGAGCGCGCGCGTGTGGCGGTCGAGCACCTCGGGATCGCACAGGATGGCGGCCCAGGAGAGGTGCCCGCGCATGCTGCCGACGTGCTCGTCGCCCGGCGCGTAGGAGTACACGGTGCGCTTCTCGTTGGCGCGCTCGCCGTGCCAGATCACTTCGCCGCACGGCCCGACCGGGAAGATCAGCGCGCGCGAAGGGAACGTCGCCTGCGAGGCGTAGTGCGGGAAGTCGCCTTCGCCGCGCAGCACCACGGCGCGGCCGAGCTCGATGCGGAGCAGGCTCGCGTCCACCGGCTCGTTCGAGAAGCGCACGAAGCCGGAGTCGAAGTCGAGGATCTGCTCGCTGTACTCGTGCAGCTCGCGGAAGCGGTGCATGCGCACACGCGACGCGCCGCCTGGTGACGCCGCGGGCGACTCGCGCGTGCTCTCTAGGATCGGTGCGGGGTTCCGGGCGATCGAAGCCACGACGAACTCCAGGCAACGGGTTCGATGGGCAACAGGGATAGTTGCTCACACCCTCGAGTGCGATGGGCCGTGCGCAAATCCCTGACAGCACGGCGCAACCCGGCGATTCGTAGCCGCCCCGCGTGGCGTGCCGCATCCGTACGGGAACGACGGGTCCGCCCCGTGCGGTCGCGCGCCGCTTCCCCGCGCGGCCTCGCGCTCCGCGCGTCATGCGAAGCGGACCGCCTTCGCGCCGCGCGGCGAGCGATCGTGACGCACTGCGACGCGATCTCGACGTTCGGGCGCGGTGCATCACCCGTCTGTGTATCGCGGCGCGCAGCTGCGGCCTCGTCGAGATCCGCGCGCACGAGAGTCGGCCAACGGACGCCGTGCGCTCCGGCCGCGGGCTGGCTGTGCGACTCTTCCGCTCATGCCGATCACTCCGCGAGGCCCCGGCTCCGACGACGTCCGCCGCGCGACCACGCTGCTCGCCGCGCGCATCCCGGCGCCGCTCGCTCCGCTCGCGCGCCTCGCCTTCAACTACGCGTGGTCGTGGGCGCGTGGCGGTCCCGAGCTCTTCGCGTCGGTGGACGCCGACCGCTGGTCGATCTGTCGGCGCAATCCCGTGCGGCTGCTGCAGGAGGTGCCGCTCGCGACGCTGGAGCGCGCCGCGTTCGACTCCGATCTGTGTCGGCGCGCCGCGGCCGTCGAGGAGCGCATCGCCGCGCAGCTCGCGGCGCCGCCGCACGGCGGCTTCTCGCCGGATCGCCCGGTCGCGTTCTTCTGCGCCGAGTACGGCGTGCACCCGTCGCTGCCGATCTACTCCGGCGGTCTCGGCGTGCTCGCGGGCGACCTGCTGAAGGCGGCCTCGGACGCGCACCTGCCGATGGTCGCGATCGGACTGCTCTACCGCGACGGCTACTTCCGGCAACGCATCGACACGTCCGGTTGGCAGCACGAGTACTGGGTGTCGGCGGATCCCGAGCGATTGCCGCTGACGCTCGTGACGGCCGGCGACGGGCAGCCGCTCCGCGTGCCGGTCCCGGTGCGCGGCACCGAGGTGCAGACCCAGATCTGGCGCGCGGACGTCGGCAGCGTGCCGCTCTACCTGCTCGATCCGGATCGCCCGGAGAACCGGCGCATCGACCGCTGGATCGCCGCCCGGCTCTACGTGGGCGATCTCGACATGCGGCTCGCGCAGTACGCGCTGCTCGGCCGCGGCGGCGTGCGCGCGCTGCGCGCGCTGGGCATCGAGCCGAGCGTGCTGCACCTCAACGAAGGGCACGCGGGGCTCGCCACGCTCGAGCTCGCCGCGAGCGAGGTGGCCGCCGGCCGCGCGCTGCCCGAGGCGCTCGCGGCGGTCCGGGCGCGCACGGTGTTCACCACGCACACGCCCGTCGCGGCCGGCAACGAGACGTACGCGCCCGAGGCGATCGTCGCCGCGCACCCCGACTTCGCCGCGCAGCTCCACACCGACTGGGACAGCCTGCTGCGCCTCGCGCGCGACGAGCCGGACCGGGCGGACTGCCCGATCGGGATGACGCAGTTCGCGCTGCGCCTCGCGCGCTCGACCAACGCCGTCAGCCGCCGCCACGGCGAGACCGCGCGCGCGATGTGGCAAGCCACCTTTCGCGCGCGCACGCCCGACGAGGTGCCGATCGGGTCCGTCACCAACGGCGTGCACGTCGCGACCTGGATGGCGGCGCCGATGCGCGAGCTGCTCGACCGCCATCTCGGCGAGGGCTGGGAGGCGCGCTGCGACGAGGACGCGACGTGGCGCGCGTTCGACGCGATCCCCGACGGCGAGCTGTGGGCGGTGCGCTCTCGGCTGCGCGCGCAGCTCGTCGAGATCGTGCGCGACCGCGCCACGACCGACCGCCTCGCGCGCGGCGAGCCGCGCGATTACGTGGAGCTCGCGACGCGCGCCTTCGACCCGGATCACCTCACGCTCGGCTTCGCGCGCCGGCTTGCGACCTACAAGCGCATGCATCTGCTCACCCGCGATCTCGGGCGCGCGCTGCAGCTGCTCGGCGGTCCGCGCCCGGTCCAGATCCTGCTCGCCGGCAAGGCCCACCCGCAGGACGACGAGGCGAAGCGGATCGTGCAGCTCCTGTTCCGGGCCAAGGGACGGCCGCACGTCGGCGAACGCATCGCGTATCTGCACGACTACGACATGGAGCTGGCGCTCCACCTCGTCGCCGGCTGCGATCTGTGGCTGAACATGCCGCGCCCGCCGTTCGAGGCGAGCGGCACGAGCGGCATGAAGGCCGCTCTGAACGGCGGCGTGCACATGAGCGTGCTCGACGGCTGGTGGCCGGAGGCGTACGACGGGACCAACGGATGGGCCATCGACGGCGGCGCCGACGCGGACGGCGAAGCGCTCGACGCCCGACACTCCGACGCGTTCCTCGGCCTGATGGAGCGCGAGGTCACGCCGCTCTTCTACGAGCGCGACGCGGACGGGATTCCGCGCGGATGGCTGCAGCGGGTGCGCGCGTCGCTGCGGACCGCGGCGCGCGACTTCAGCGCCCGGCGCATGCTCGGCGACTACGCGGATCGCGTCTATCGATCGCCTTCGCAGCGATAGCGCGCGCGCCGAGCGGGGCGGCGCCTCCGACGCAAAGCGACGTCACGCGTGCGGCTTGCGGCCGGCGCGCTCGAGCGGATCGTCGAGCCGCGCGAGCCAGCCGCGGATTGCCTCGAACGGCACCTCGGGCCCACCCTCGCCGCGCGCGTCGCGGAGCTGACGGGGGGCGGTGTCGCCGAGGTCGTCGAGCTCACGGCCGAGGTGCACGATCAGGTCGTCGAGGCAGACGCTGCGCCTCATCGGCGCCCAGCGCCGCGAGCGGGCTGCTACGGACGCCGCCTCGCCGCGAGCGCCGCGAGGCCGATCGCGACGAGCAAGCTCGTGCCGGGCTCGGGCACGACACTCGCGACGCGGAACCCGAAGCCGTCGTTCTCGTTGGTCGGGTTGCCGCTGAGCGGAAACGACGCGGCGAGCAGCAGCGCGCTGCTGCTCCAGCTCCCGCCGCGGATGCCGCGGCTCGTGCCGCCGACGATCTCCTCGTTCCACTCGATCACGTTGCCGCCCTGGTCGAAGGTCCCGTACGGGCTCGCCGAGCCGGCGTACGCGCCGGCGTCGGTGAGCCCGCCGGCGGCCGACGCGCAGTTGGCGCGGTTCGCCGTCGCGGTCGGCGCCGCGCACACGGTCGCCGCGTTCGAGCCGGTCGGATAATCGAACCAGCTCGCCGAGAGCCCGTCGTAGTACGCCGCCTTGTACCACTCGTTCTCGCTCGGCAGGAACGCGATCGCGCCCGGATTGCGCGTGACGCTCGCGCCGTTGCTCGGCGTGATGGTCCCGCCGAGCAGCGTGTAGGCCCCGGTCTCCGTGGCGCCGCCGCCTTGGCCGTTGCCGAGCCAGTTCGTGAAGCGCAGCGCGTCGTAGAACGACACGAAGTTCACCGGCTTGTTCTCGAAGCCGGGCTTCACCGCGTAGCTGAAGCTTCCGAACACCCCGCTGCGCGTGATGCCGCCCTGCGCGTGGCTCGCCATGTTCGTGTTGTAGAGCGCGAGCGGATCCGCGGCGGCCTTCGCGTTCAGGAACTCGACGTACTGGGCGTTCGTGACCTCGTGGCGCGAGACGAAGAACTCGTACGCGACCGCGCCGCAACCCGCCCCGAGGCAGTTGGCGGCGGCGTCCGGGGCGTTGCCGGCGTCGCCGATCGCAACCCAGTCGAAGACCACGGTGGCCGAAGCCGGCCCGGCGCGGAGCCCGAAGCCCGCGAGAGCGGCCAGCCCGATCAGCACGACGAGCGAGCGCACACCACCGCGCATCCGCAGCCCCCTTCCCAGAGGCGGTCCCGCAATGGGAACCGAGCGAGGGGATTCAACCTCATTCCTGTCGGTCCGGCAAGCGATCCTCTGTAGCCGCCGCCCGACGTGCGCCGGCGCACATCGGCGTCGTCACGCGGGGTCCGGCACCTCGAACAACCCGAGGTCGCCGATCATGCACTTCACGCTGCCGCCGCCCTTCTTCAAAAACTCGGTGACGTCCACGGTGACGGGCGACACGCCGCGCTCGCGGATCTGCGCCAGGAGCCGGTCGGACACCCCTTCTGGCATGAACAGGAACGACTCGTGGACCGCGCGCGACTGCGACGGGGGCGTGTAGGAGAACGCGTTGGCGGCGTAGCGGGCGGCGTCGTCGTCGGAGAGCGTGAGCAGGGCGGGGCCGAAGGCCTCGCGCAGGCGTTCGAAGCTCTCGGGCGCCAGCGCGGGAGGCCACACGAGCAGGTGTTCGCGCGCCGGGCCGAAGCCGCACAGCGCGGTGTCGCCGTGGTAGTGCGCCTCGAGCACGAGCTCGATGCGCAGCACCGGCCACGGCGCGACGAGTGGCGCGAGGAAGCTCTCGACGCGCGCGTCGGTGCGGAAGCCGTAGATGCGCTTCCAGGGCGGAATGCCGACGCGCGCGACGAAGCGCTGGCTCTCGAGCTGGCCGTGCGTCAGCAGGTAGCGGCCGCCGGCCGGGAAGAAATCGGCCTCGCCCTCGAAGCGCAGGTGCTCGGGAACGGCCGCCGTGCGCAGCCCCTGCGAGCGGATCACGCGCTCGTAGTGGAAGCGCTCGCCGGCGCGCGTCGCGATCAGGTTCGAGAGCTGGAAGGTCTTCTCGAAGAGCGGCTTCTCGGCGTCCACGAAGGGCAGGAAGCCGGCGTTCGCGGGATACACGAGGCCGGGCTGGCCGGGATCCGGCGGCACCACGACGACCCGCACGCCGTGGTCGCGGAGCGCGTCGCGCAGCCGCTTCCACTGCGCGACGGCGGCGGCGCGGTCCACGCTGCGGCGCGTGCCGAGCCACGTCCGCGTGTGCGGATTCGCGCCGCCCTTGACGCTGAAGTGCGACGGATCGCCCATCAGCACGACGCGCTGCCAGCTCATCGGGGCCTCCTCACGGCTTCGGCATGCCCGGCGGCAGCGCCGCGGGATCGAAGCCGCCCGCGTGCTCGAGGTGAGATTGCGGCACGCTGCAGTAGACGGTTGACAGGATGCCGGCGGGCCGGTCGTTGCCGCTCTTGCCGAAGCCGCCGAAGGGCAGGCGTCCGCTCGCGCCGATCGTGCCGCGATTCCAGTTGAGGATGCCGGTGCGCACGCGCCCGACGGCGTGCTCGTACTTGGCGCGCTCGCGCGTCATCACGGCGGCGGCGAGGCCGTAGTCGCAGTCGTTGGCCGCGGCGATCGCGTGGTCGAGATCGACCACGGGATACACGCCGGCCTCCGGCGCGAAGATCTCTTCGCGGTGGTACGGATCGCTCTGGCTCGCGTCGGGGAAGAGCGCGAGGCCCGGCGCCGCGTACGGCACGGGTCGCGCGCACGCGCCGCGCACGAGGCGCTCGCCGCCGGCCCGCGCGGCGCCCGCGCGATGGCGCTCGAGGCGCGCGTGCGCTGCGTCCGAGATCAGCGGCCCCATGAACGCGCCGGGCTCGAGCGGCGGCCCGATGGCGACGCCCTCCAGCACGCGCGCGAGGCGCGCCGCGAACGCGCCCAGCACCGGCTCCTCGACGAAGATGCGCGAGAGGCTCGAGCAGCGCTGTCCGGTGGTGGCGCAGATCGAGAGCGCAGCCTCCGCGACCGCCAGCTCGAGGTCGGCGTCGGCGCACACGAGCATGGCGTTCTTGCCGCCCATCTCGAGCGCGAGCAGCTTGCCCGGCTGGTCGAGCGCGGCTTCGGCGAGCGCGCGGCCGGCGGCCCACGAGCCGGTGAAGAGAACGCCGTCCACGTCCGGGTGCAGGGCGACGCGGCGGCCGACCGCGGCGCCGCCGTGCACGACCTCGAGCACGCCGGCCGGAAGGCCCGCGTCGCGCCAGAGCGCGGCCACCCACTCGGCCACCGCGGGCGCGTGCTCGCTCGGCTTCCACACCACGGTGTTGCCCGTGGCGAGCGCCGGCACGACGTGTCCGTTGGGGAGGTGCGCGGGAAAGTTGAAGGGGCCGAGCACGGCCAGCACGCCGCGCGGATGGAAGGTCGCGCGCGCGCCGGCGCCCGCGTCGAAGTCGGCGACGAAGCGCAGTCCGTCGGCGAGCGTCGCGTCGATCTTGGGCGCGAGGAGCTGCGCCTCGGCGCGCGCGTCCCAGAGCGCCTTGCCCACCTCGCGCGCGATCAGCACGGCGAGCGCCTCGCTGCGCTCGCGCGCCAACGCCGCGAAGCGCCGCAGCACCGCGCTGCGCGCCGCGAGCCCCGCGTCGCG
>QEVM01000010.1 GCA_003576805.1 Pseudomonadota bacterium
CGCCGCCGCGACCGCGCCGAGCGCGACGCGGGCGAACGCATGCCGCGCCGCGAGCCGCGAGCGCCACGCCGCGGCGAAGCCGACGCCCGCGACGAGAAAGAGCCCGATCGACGACTGGTAGAAGTAGCGGTCGGCGGCGAGCACCGGCGGGTCGTGCAGCAGCGCCGGCTGGACCGCGTTCGGCAGCAGCGTCACGAGGTACCAGGCGCTGCCGAAGAAGAGCCAGCGCCAGCCGCGCGCGAAGCTCGCGACGCACAGCGCGACGAGCGCGATCCCGAGCAGCGCATACGCATAGAAGTGTAGCGGCAGGCCCGGCGTCCCGTCGTTCGGGAGCGGATAGAAGACGCCGAGCTGGACCGGCGCGAGCGCCTTCGCGACGTAGAAGAAGAGGTTGTGCGCGACGACGACCGCCCAGTCGAGCGCGCCGAGCTCGATCTCCGCGCCGAACGGGCTCGGCCAGGCGAGGCGGACCGTCATCGCCGCGACGAAGGCGATCGCCGGCAGGTAGACGAGCTTCGAGGGCAGGCGCCGCAGCGCGAAGGCGAGCGGCCGCTCGGGCAGGCGCGGCGCCAGCACCGCGTCGACGAGGAGCAGCACGGCCGGCAGCGTGACGGCGGTGGTCTTCGCGGTGAGAGCGCCGAAGAACGCGAGCGCGCTGGCAGCGAGCAGCCACGCGGCACGACCGCGCCGCAGCGGCGCCGCGCGCGCGAAGCCGACGTAGGCCAGCGCCGAGAGCAGGAAGAAGAGCAGGAAGAGCAGCGTCTTCCGGCTGCTCACCCACGCCACGGACTCGACCTGGAGCGGGTGGATCCCGAACAGCAGCGCCGCGACCGCGGCGGCGAGCGCATCGCGCACCAGCGTGCGCACGAGCGCGAACACCAGCGCCGTGTCCGCGAGGTGCAGCAGCAGGTTGGTGCGGTGCACCGCGCCCGGCGCGAGACCCGACCACGCGTGGTCCAGCGCGAAGCTCAGGTACGCGAGCGGGAAGTAGCGCCAGTCGCGCTGGTCCTCGAAGAAGAGGAAGCGGATCCCGTTCCAGGAGAGATCGCGGATGCCCGGATTGGTGGCGACGCCGTACTGGTCGTCGAGCGAGAGGAACGGGAAGCCGAGCACCGGCCGGTAGAGCAGCGCGACGGCGCCGAGGATCGCGAGCAGCGCGGCCGGCGCCGCGAGGCGCGCGAGCGCCGCGCGGTCGGCGGGCCCGCTCACGGCGCGGGCCGATCCACCGCCGGCCGGCGCGCGAAGGCCGCGATGTTGCCGCCGGGCAGGCGCAGCCGCAGCGCGGCCGCGTCGAGCGCGTCGAAGCCGAGCGCGAGCGCGCGCTCGAGCGGGGCGCTCGCGTGCGCGAGGCGATCGGGCTTGGGCACGCGCGACTCGGTGCGCAGCACGCGGTAGCCGAAGCGCTCGAGCAGCCGCGTCAGCGTGCGGCGCCGGAACTCGTAGAGATGGAACGGCTCCATCGTCTCGCCCGGCGCCGGGAACTTGAGCACGCGCAGCAGCCCGCCGCCGTCGCGACCGAGCGCGCGCAGCGCGGGCAGCAGGCGGCGCAGCGCGCGGAAGTACGGCGAGTCCACGTAGGTCGGCACCTCGACGACGAGCAGGCCGCCCGGCCTCACCAGCTTCGCCGTCGCCTCGATGCCGGCGGCGGGCGAGCGCAGGTGCTCGAGGACATGGCCCATGTACACGACGTCGGCGGGCGCAGCGCTCGCGTCCGGCGGCGGGAACGAGCCCTGCGCGACGTCGAGTCCGAGCACGTCGCGCGCGTGGTGCGTGCCCGCGGCCGTGATCTCGAGGCCGCGCACGCGCCAGCCGCGCCGGCGCGCGAGGTCGAGGAAGTAGCCGCCCGCGCAGCCGACCTCGAACAGCTCGCCGCGCGGCGAGAGCGCCTCGATCGCGTCGAGCAGCGCGCCGTAGCGCTTCATCAGCCGTGGAAAGCTGTCGAAGTAGCTCGCCTCGGACAGGCAGCTGTCGTAGTCCTTCTCGAAGTAGTCGTCGCCGTACATCGAGCGCACCGCGGCGGCGTCGGGCAGCGGGCGCACCTGCACCAGCGAGCACGACCAGCAGCGCACGAGGTCGTACGCCGCGCCGGCCAGCGCGTACATGCGCGGCACGTAGGGCGCGAAGCGCGCGCCGCCGCACAGGTCGCAGGGCTCGCTCACCGCTCGAGGCCGAGGAGCTGGCGCGCCCGCAGGCGCAGCACCGTGACGTAGCCCTGCCACAGCTCGCCCCAGCCGAGCTTCGAGTCGCCGCGCGCGCGGTCGGCGAACGCGACCGGGATCTCGCCGACGCGCAGCCCGCAGCGGTGCGCGCGGAACAGCACCTCCTGCACGATCGCCGGCCCGGGCGAGCGCAGGCTCGCCGGGTCGATCGCGACGAGCGCCGCGCGGCGGAAGCAGCGATAGCCGGAGTTGGCGTCGCGCACCCCGATCCCGAACAGCACGCGGATGTAGAAGTTGGCCGCGACCGTCAGCACGCGGCGCCAGAGCGCGCGATCGGTGTCGCTGCCGCCCGGCACGAAGCGCGAGCCGAGCACCACGTCGTGCTTCTCCGCCGCGGCGAGCAGCCGCGGCAGGTCGCGCGGATCGTGCGAGAGATCGCCGTCCATCTCGACCACGAGGTCCGCGCCGCGCGCGAGCGCCGCCTGGTAGCCCTCGCGCCCGGCGTGGCCGCGGCCGCGCGGGCCACTGCGCACGAGCACGTCCGCGAAGGGATGCCGCGCCGCGAACGCGCGCACGCGCTCGGCGGTCCCGTCGGGCGACGCGTCGTCGACCACCAGCACCTCGAGACCCGGCACGCCGAGGTCGCGGATCGCCTCGAGCAGCGGCACCACGTTCTCGCTCTCGTCGTACGTGGGCACGATCACGACCGCCTTCAAGCCGGCGCTCCGAGCACCCGGACCAGCGACTCGAAGACGGCGTCGGCGGAGACCGCGTCGGCGCAGGTGTACGGCAGGTCGCAGCTGCGCTTGTAGCAGGGATGGCAATCGACCGGCGGCACGACGCGCTCGCCGCGCCCGTACAGGTGCACCTCGGGCGCCGACGTCGAGCCGAAGATCGCGACGACGCGGCGTTGCAGCGCGAGCGCGAGGTGCAACGCGAGCGTGTCGCCCGCCACGACCGCCGCGCAGCGTTCGAGCAGCGCGGCGAAGCACGCGATCGACGGCGTCGCGCCGGGATCCAGCAGCGGCGCGCGCGCGCGCTTGGCGACCGCCTCGACGCGGGCGCGGTCGCGCGGGCCGCCGAGCAGCGCGACGCGCGCGCCGAGCGCGTCGTGGATGCGGTCCGCGAGCGCGGCCCACCCGTCGACGCGCCACGACTTGTACGCGAACACGTCGCCCGCGCCGACGTTGAGACCGATCACCGTCTCGCTCTCCGCCACGCCGAGCGCGCTCCAGCGCTCGCGGGCGCGCGCGCGGGCCGCGTCGGGAAGCGCGAGCCGGTAGTCGTCGCCCGACCACGCGAGGCCCGCCATCTCGAACGCGATCTCCTGGTACGTGCGCCGGTTGGTGCGGAACTTCAGCTCGTCGTCGAGACCGAGCCGGTAGGCGTACGCGGCGTTGGCGTCGGCGGGCAGCGGATTGCCGTGCGGCCCGAGCACGAAGCCGCGCTTGTCGGGCGCGTCGATCTGCGCGGCGAGCCCCGTCGCAGCCGGCTCCTTGTCGAGACAGATCACGACGTCGAAGCGCTCGGCCGGCAGGTGCGCGAGCGCGTCCACGTCGAGCGGCAGCAGCCGGTCGATCTCGTCGAGCCCCGCGAGCAGCTCGAGCGCCTCGGGCCGCGTCACCCACGTCACGTGCGAGACGGGGTGCGCGCGCTTGAGCGCGGGCAGCAGCGGCGTGGTGCGCAGCACGTCGCCGGTCGCGGCGAGCTTGATCAGGAGGATGCGCAGCCCCATCGGCGCGAAGTGCGGACAGCCGTCGCAGAGCCTCCGGAAGCGACACGGGCGGTCGCCCAGGAAGTGGCGGCAATCCGTTCGATGGAGGTTCACGGCGACCGACCTCATGGGGCGGACGAGTTCTGGCGGGCGAGTTCTGGGGTGGGCCAAGCGCGCCGCCGGGCTGCGTACTCTACCCGCGCGGGCGGACCGGACCAACGACGCGGCATGGTAGGCTGTCTCCCCCAGACCAGGCGGAGAACCGGCAACATGGCGGCAGCAGCGACCTTCGAGTTCACGCGGCGGCTCCAGCTCGTGAGCGATCGCGACGTCGAGCGCCTCGACGACCACTTCCTGGCGCCCGCGCGCGCCTTCGACGCGTCCCGGCTCGGCGACGACCTGCTGTTCCCGCTCGAGATGACGTGGTTCCACGGCGAGCCGATCTGGCACGAGCTCTCCGAAGCGCAGCGCCTCATGCTCAACCGCCTCACCTTCTGCCAGAGCTACTTCTCGACCGCGGTCGCCGAGGCCGCGACCAACACGCTGAACTTCCAGGCCGCGCTCCAGACCTTCATCCGCGAGGACCCCGAGGTCGCGCTCTACATGGCGCGCGAGGTCGTCGAGGAGACCACGCACATTCAGTCGTTCCTGATCGTGATCCGCAAGGTGCTCGCGCACTACGGACTGGGCCTCGACGATCTGCGCCGCGCCAACGTCTCGCTCTCGCTCTCGGAGCGCTACGTGCAGGCGCACTCGCTGCTCGGCTGGCTGCGCGGGAACCTCGACTACTACTACTTCACGCGCTTCCCGCTGAACGTGAACCAGAAGACGGTCGAGCGCTGCACGATCGACGAGCCGCGCATGCACCCCGGCGTGCGCTCGATCCTGAAGAACCACGCGATCGACGAGGCGCGCCACATGCAGATGTCGCGCGCGACGGGCAAGGTCGCGCTCGCGCGGCTCGGGCTGCTGAAGACGCCCGCGTGCGTCGGCTTCGCCCACTTCGCCGCGCGCCTCTACATCGGCCGCCACGCGAAGGACGGCGCGCTGCAGCGCGGCACCCGCACCAACACGCTGGCGCTCGTCGGCGTGCCGATCGAGCGCGCGCGCCAGGCGTACGCCGCGTGGCGCGACCGCACGAACCAGCCCGAGGACCCGCCGCTGGTGCGCGCCGGACGCCGCTACTACCTGCGGCAGATGAACGAGTACGTCGACGAGCTCGACGTCGCGCCGCGCCTGCGCCGCTACATGCAGCGCGTGATCGCGGACGGCTACGCCGACGTCGCCGCCGACTTCGCCCGTCCCGAGCGATCCCTCGAGTTCGAGGATCTCACGCGCTCCTGAGGCCCGCGCGGCCGTGCGTGCGCAGCGGGCCGGCAACCGCGGCAAGTATCCGCGTCCGGCGCTGCGCGAGCGCACCGCGGCGCGAAAACTCCCGTTGACTTGACCCGGTCACCTCTCGTCTAATCGCGGGATTCGGGCGCCGCACGGCCCCGAATCGGGTGAGGCCGCGTCCGGGAGATGCTCGCTCGATGAACGCGCCTCGCTCGTCGCTGTGGATCGCTCGGGCCGCCGTGCTCGCCGCCTGCGTCTTCGGCGCGCCGGCCGGCGCCGTCTTCACCGACGTGACGCAGTCGGCCGGCGTCGCTTACCAGCAGCACGACCCGGGCGACCCGTTTCAGTGTCTCGTGAACCCGTTCCTGCTCACCTGCGAGATCGAGTGGCTGACCGGCGGCGCGGCGACCGCCGACGTCGACGCCGACGGCTGGCCCGACCTCTACGTGACCCGCCTGCACGCGCCCGACCGGCTGTTCCGCAACCGCGGCGACGGCAGCTTCGAGGACGTGACGGCCGCGGCCGGGCTCGCGGACTTCGACCTCCAGTCGAACGGCGCCAACTTCGCGGACGTGGACAACGACGGCGACCCGGATCTCTACGTGCTCGGCATCGGCCTCGCGAGCGACGCCGCGAACGGACGCTTCCACCTCTTCATCAACGACGGCGCGGGCCACTTCACGGAGGAAGCCGTCGCGCGCGGCGCCGACGTCGCGTCGGGCGAGCACCGCAGCGGCTACAGCGCCGCGTTCGGCGACTACGACCGCGACGGCTGGCTCGACGTCTACACGACGGAGTGGCGGCAGCCCTTCGGCACGCCGGGCTTCGTCTCGCACAGCCGGCTGCTGCGCAACCGCGGCGCGGCCGCGCCCGGCCACTTCGAGGACGCGACCGTGGCGGCCGGCGTGGTCCTCGACCGCGATCCGGCCTGTCTCGCCGGCCTCGCGGGCTGCAGCTCGTGGGGCTTCTCGCCGGCGTTCGTCGACCTCGACGGCGACGGCTGGCTCGATCTCGCGATCGCCGCCGACTTCGGCTCGAGCGTGCTGTTCTGGAACGACGGCGACGGCACCTTCAGCGACGGGACGAGCGCGGCCGGCGTCGGCACCGACGAGAACGGCATGGGATCGACGTTCGGCGACTACGACGGCGACGGCGACCTCGACTGGTTCGTGACGTCGATCTTCGATCCCGTGAACGCGTGCGGCGAGCCCGGCGTGCAGTGCAGCTGGGGCTCGACGGGCAACCGGCTCTACCGCAACGAGGGCGGCCGCGTCTTCAGCGACGCGACCGACGCCGCGGGCGTGCGCGACGGATTCTGGGGCTGGGGCGCCGCCTTCTTCGACTTCGACAACGACGCCGACCTCGACCTCGTCATGACCAACGGCGCCGACTTCGGCTTCATGGAGCCGCCGCAGGACGCCGTGATCGACCGCTTCGACGACGATCCGCTGCGCCTGTGGCGAAACGACGGGCCGGGTCCGATGGCGGAGGCGTCGGCCGCCGAAGGCCTGACCGATCTCGGCTCCGGCAAGGGTCTGCTCACCTTCGACTACGACCGCGACGGCGACCTCGACCTCTTCGTCGTGAACCACGTCACGGGCGGCCTCCTCTACCGCAACGACGCGGCGCCGGAGAACGATTGGCTGCGCGTGCGCGTGGCGAGCAGCGCGGGCTTCGAGCCGGACGGGATCGGCGCGGTGGTCACGCTCGAGGCGACGGCGGGCGGGCCGCTGCAGGTGCGACACATCGGCGCGTCGAGTCACTTCCTCGGCGAGAGCGAGCGCGTCGCGCACTTCGGCCTCGGTCGCCACCGCGGGCCGATCCACCGGCTCACCGTCACGTGGCCGGGCCGCGGCACGGCCAGCTACGACTCGCTCGCGCCGAACCAGACGTTCCACGCGAGCGAGCAGGGCTGGGCCGACGCGGACGCCGACGGCCTCTCCGACGCCGACGAGCTCGCGCTCGGCACCGATCCGAACGACCCGGACAGCGACGGCGACGGGCTCGGCGACGGCTTCGAGGTCGGCTCGCCCGCCGCGCCGCGCGACACGGACGGCGACGCCACGATCGACGCGCTCGATCCGGACGACGACGGCGACGGCACGCCGACCGGCGCCGAGGACAGCGACGGCGACGGCAACCCCGCGAACGACGACGCCGACGGCGACGGCATCCCCGACTACCGCGACGCGGACAGCGAGGACGACGGCGTGCCCGACGGCGCCGACAACTGCCGCACGGTCGCGAACCCGAGCCAGTCCGACGCGAACGGCGACGGGATCGGCGACGCCTGCCAGCCCGGCGACACGGAGCGCGACGGCTGGCCCGACGCGAACGACAACTGCGTCGTGGTCCCGAACCCGCTGCAGGAGGACGCGGACCAGGACGGCATCGGCGACGCGTGCACCGACACGCACCCCGCCGCGCGCCAGTGGAATGAGGAGCTGCTCGGAGCGATCCGCCGCGACTTCGCGCGGCCGACCGTCCACGCGCGCAATCTCTTCCACGTCTCCGCCGCGATGTGGGACGCCTGGGCCGCCTACGATGCGGGCGCCGCCGAGCAGGTGTTCCACGCCGAGCGCGCGACGGCGGCGGACGTCGCCGCAGCGCGCGCCAAGGCCATCAGCTACGCGAGCTACCGCGTGCTGCGACACCGCTTCGCGAGCTCACCGGGCGCCGCCTTCTCGCGCGTCTCGTTCGACGAGCGCATGCGGCTGCTCGGCTACGACGCGGGCTTCGCGGCGACCTCGGGAGGCGTCGATCCGCCCGCGGAGCTCGGCAATCGCATCGCGGCGACGATCGTCGCGTTCGGCGGCCTCGACGGCTCGAACGAGCAGAACGGCTACGCCAACCAGTTCTACCAGCCGGTGAACCCGCCGCTCATCATGGCGCTGCCCGGCAACCCGAGCGTGGTCGACCGCAACCGCTGGCAGCCGCTCGCGCTGCAGTTCTTCGTCGACCAGAGCGGCAATCCGATTCCGGGCGGCTTCCCGCCGTTCCTGTCGCCGGAGTGGGGCGCGGTCGTGCCGTTCTCGCTGCGCGCCGAGGACGCGACGCTCCACCAGCGGGGCGGCTTCGGGTACAAGGTCTACCACGACCCCGGAGCGCCGTTCCTGCTGGGCACGCCGAGCGCGGAGGACTACCTCGACAGCTTCGAGATGGTCGCCCTCTGGAGCAGCCATCTCGATCCGAGCGACGGCGTGCTGTGGGACGTCTCGCCGGCCGGCCAGGGCAACGCGCCGCTCGCGAAGCCGAGCGAGTGGCGCGCGTTCTACGACTTCGAGCACGGCGGCGACTGGGGCCACGGCTACGCGGTGAATCCCGTCACCGGCCAGCCCTACACGCCGCAGATCGTGCCGCGCGGCGACTACGCGCGCGCGTTGGCCGAGTTCTGGGCGGACGGGCCCGCGTCCGAGACGCCGCCCGGGCACTGGTTCACGGTCGCCAACTACGTGTCGGACAACCTCGCCGAGAAGCGCATCGGGCCGCACGGCGCGCCGCTCGACGAGCTCGAGTGGTACGTGAAGCTCTATCTCGCGCTCGGCGGCACGATGCACGACGTCGCCGTCACCGTGTGGGGCATGAAGGGCTGGTACGACTACGTCCGCCCCGTGTCCGCGCTGCGCGCGATGGCCGAGCGCGGGCAACGCTCGGATCCCGCCGGACCGTCGTATCACCCGGAAGGCTTCGAGCTGCGGCCGAGCTTCGTCGAGCTCGTCACGCCGGAGAGCAGCGCGCCCGGCGAGCGCCACGCGCACCTCGGCGCGTCCGTCGGCGAGGTCGCGATCCGCGCCTGGCGCGGCCCGGACTTCATCCAGGATCCCGCGAACGACGTGGCGGGCGTCGGCTGGATCCGCGCCAAGCAGTGGTGGCCCTATCAGCGGCCGAGCTTCGTGACGCCGCCCTTCGCGGGCTTCCCGTCGGGCCACAGCGCCTTCAGCCGCGCCGCCGCGACGGTGCTGCACCAGCTCACCGGCTCGCCCTACTTCCCGAACGGGCTCGGCGAGTTCCACGCCGAGCAGAACGAGTTCCTAATCTTCGAGGACGGGCCGAGCGTCGACCTGACGCTCCAGTACGCGAGCTACTACGACGCCTCCGACCAGACGAGCCTCTCGCGCATCTGGGGCGGCATCCATCCGCCCGTGGACGACCTGATCTCGCGCCACCTCGGCGCGCGCATCGCCGTCGACGGGGTCGCGCACGCGCTCTCGCTCTTCGACGGGGCGCAAGGCGACGCCGACGCCGACCGCGTGCCCGACTCGATCGACAACTGCCCGGCGGCCGCCAACGCCGACCAAGCCGACGCGGACGGCGACGGCGCCGGCAACCGCTGCGACGATCGCTGCGGTGTCGCCGCAGTCACGACGCTGACCGGTGTCAGCCCGAGCGACCCGCGGCGCGGCGACACGCTGCGCGTCTCCGGCACCGGCTTCGGCGCTGCGCCGCGCGTGCGCATCGGGGCGGAGGAGGTCCCGGCGCAGTACGTCGCGCCCGACTGGATCGCGCGCGTTCCGAGCCGCGCGCCCGGCGCGCTCGGACCGCAGCCGGTCGCGCTCGTGAATCCCGAAGGCTGCGAGTCGCAGCAGCAGGTGCTCGTGGACGTCCGACCCGCTCAGAGCTGCGGCTTGACCGGGATCGAGCCGTTCCTGCTGCTCGGGCTGCTCGGGATGCGGCGCGTCACGCTGCGCGGCCGACCCTCCGAGCTCTGACGCCGCGGCTCAGGCGTGATGCGGCGGCGGCGGCGGTCCCACGCCGAAGGTGCGCTGCACCCAGAGCTGCGTGCGGAACAGCAGCCCGAGCGGCTTGTGCACGAGCCGCGGGACCCAGCGCGGCACCTTCTTGGTGATCGGGAACTTGGTCGCGACCCACTTCATCGCGATCGCGGCCAGCACGTTGCCGGCGATCGCGAAACGCCGGTCCATGTACTCGGGCCGGAACGTGTCGACCACCAGCACGATGCGGTGCTTGTCGGTGCCGTTCCACGCGTAGTGCCGCCGCGCGATCTGGAGCGCGAGCACGTCGCCCTCCTTCCAGCACTGGCGCTGGCGCCCGACCTGGATGCCGATGTCGGGCAGGTCGCCCGGCACGAGCAGCCCGAGGTGGCTGCGCACGATCACGTTGGTGTCGCCGAAGTGCGCCTTGATGCGCGTGTGCGGCTCGAGCACGGCGATCTGCGCGAGGCACATGCCAGGGATCTGGCGCACCACCGCGTCGACGACCGGGAACTTCTTGCAGTTCTCCTCGTAGCGCAGGAAGTACGAGTAGAGATTGATCGTGCGCCAGCCCTTCTCCTCGTAGGCGTAGGGCGTGAAGTTGGCGCGGATCTCGGAGCCGTGCGCCTCGTAGAACGCGAGCACCTCCTTGCGGATCGCCTCGTAGTTCTCGCGCAGGATCTTGGTGCCGGGCAGCGTCTCGACGTCGTAGAAGTACGGCTCGCTGCCTTTGTACCACTCCGGTGTGATGTAGTAGAAGACGTCCTCGGGAAAGCGCTGGACGGCGAGCGACATGTCGAACGACCTCGGTTGCAGCGGCCCCCCGCCGCGAAGCGCGCGCATTCTCACACGAGTCCGCCGCGGCTGTCGAGCGAGCGCGCCGTCGGGCGCAGCTCGTGGAGCGCGATCTCGGGCCGGCTCGCGAAGCGCAGGCGCGGGCCCGCGAAGCCGAGGCCGCGGCTCACGTACAGCGCCGCGCCCGCCTCGCGGTACAGGCCGCGGTCGTAACGAGTGAGCAGTCGCGCGGCGTTCCACCGCCCACCTGCCAGCGGCAACGCGACCTGCCCGCCGTGGAAGTGACCGGAGAGCACGAGCGCGAAGCCGAGCGCCGCCGCGCGTTCGAACGCGTCGGGCCGGTGCATCAGCAGCACGCAGGGTCCGTCGGAAGGGCGCGTCCGGCCGAGCGACTCGAGCTCCGGCAGCGGATCGCCGTGGCGCCAGTCGTGCCCCGGATCGTCGAAGCCGGCCACGTAGAGCGGGGGCTGCGCGCCGGCGCGCACGAAGCGGCCGCGCAGCACCTCGATGCCCGGCGCGTGCGCCGCGAGCGCCGCCGCGACGTCGTCGGAGCCGATGAAGCCGTCGTGATTGCCGAGCACGGCGTAGACGCCGAGCGGCGCGGCGAGCTTGGCGAGCGCGCACGCGCCCTCGGCCAGCACCTCGGCGTCGTTGTCGAAGAGATCGCCGGAGAGCGCGATCAGGTCCGCCCCGAGCGCGTTGGTGCGCGCGACGATCTCTTCGAGCCGCGCGCCCTCGGTGCCGTTGCCGATGTGCAGGTCGGAGAGGTGCGCGATGCGCAGTCCCGCGAGCGCGGCCGGCAGCGCGTCGAGCTCGATGCGATGGCGCGTCACCTCGACGCCGCCGCCGTGCGATGCGAAGCCGTACGCGAGCGCGGCGCCGGCGAGCGCCGCGCCGGCGACGCTGCCCGCGCGCAGCAGCCAGATCCCGGCGGAGGCCGGCAGGCCGAGCGCGGCGAACAGCAGCGCGAACGCCGTCAGCACGAACAGCGAGGCGACGACCGCGGCGGCGACCGTGACGACGGAGAAGCCGGCGGCGAACACGATCGGCTCCGCCGCGCTCGCCCAGGCGTGGTGGCGGGCGAGCCGCGTGAGGCTCGGGATGAACGCCGCGCCGAGCGCCGTCGCGACGAGCGCGGCGCGCAGCAGCGCGGGATCCGCGACGCGGCTCGGGTCGGCGAAGAGCGCGGCCGCCCATGCGAACAACGCGACCGAGGCGGCGCCGATCGCGGCGCCGAAGACGGTCGGGAAGCGCTCGAAGATGTGATTCCGTACGAAGTCGCGCAGCAACTCGAACCCGCCTCCGCACGCCATCTCGTCTTGCGCGCGCCCGCCGTCCATCGGCGCGCGCTTCGAGTCGGCTGAGCCCGCCGTGCGAGCGTCCGCCCGAATCGCGCGCAGCGAGGATCGCTCGTCTACGGATCGCCGCTACGCGGCGATCCGCGCAGCACCGCTTCGGCTTCCTCGCGCCGTCCCGTCTCGCGCAGCAGCAGCGCGAGGTTGGCGCGCGCGTCGGCGGCGCCGGGCGCGAGGCGCACGGCCTCGCGCAGCGCCGCCTCTGCCTCCTGGCGGCGGCCGAGCCGCGCGAGCGCGGAGCCGAGGTTGTTGTGCGCGGCCGCCATGCGCGGCGCCGCGCGCAGCGCCGCGCGGTGGTGCTCGACCGCCGCCTCGAGCCGGCCGCTTCGCGCGAGCAGCGCGCCGAGCGCGGAGTGCGCCTCGGGATGGCCGGGATCGAGAGCGAGCGCGCGCTCGAGCTCGCGGCGCGCCTCGTCGCTGCGGCCCGTCTCCGCGAGCGCGACGGCGAGGTTCACGTGCAGGTCGGGCGAGCCGCTCGCGCCGGCGAGCGCGTCGCGATGGTGCGTCACCGCGTCGTCGAGCCGGCCTTCCTGCATCGCGACTACGGCGAGCAGATGGTGCGCCTCGGGCGCCCTCGGATTCGTGCGCAGCCACTGCGCGGCGAAGGCGGCGTCGTCGCGGAACGACGGCATGCGCCCGAGCGTCGTTGCGGCGAGCAGCACGGCGAGCGCCGTCGCGACGGCGAGCGCAGCGCGACGCCGCGCGGGCGACGTCGCGGCCGCGCTCGCGCTCGCGGCCGCCACGGCCGGGAACGCGAGCAGCGCGAGGAACGCGTAGCGCTCGTCGAAGGGCGCTTCCTGGCGGAACACGTTCGCCGTCGGGAGCTGCGTCGCGACGAACCAGACGATCCAGAAGAGCGCCGCGCGCGGCGACGGCGCACCGCTGCGCACGGCGAAGACGGCGAGCGCCGCGAGCGCCGCCGCCGCTGCGGCGACTCGCACCGGGGACGCCCACACCGACGGATCCGGCTCGTAGTGGAGCTGCGCGAACGGCGCGAGCGCCACCTGCGCGCCGAAGAGCAGCGACCCGAGCGGCGCGAGCGGCGCCTCGTCGATCGCCCACTCGACGGCGGTCCCGCCGAGCACGCTGCCGCGCACCGCGACGTACGCGAGCGCCACGGCGACCACGGCCGCGTAGCGCCGGGTCCACGCGCGCGCGGCGCGCAGTCGCAGCGGCGGCGCCTCGCGCGCGAGACCGAGCGCGTCGGCCGCGACGAACAGGAAGGGCAGCACCGCCGACTGCTCTTTCGAGCCGAGCGCGGCCGCGAAGAGCAACGCCGCGAGGCCGCGCCGCGCGCGCAGCCACGCAGCGGTCGACGCGAGCGCGAACAGCGCCGGCATCAGCGTCTCGCGGCCCGACGCGATCGGCAGCACGGCGGACGAGGCGACCGGGTGCAGCGCGAAGCAGGCGGCGGCCGCGAAGGCGAAGGGCGCCGAGATCGCGAGCGCCGGCGCGCGCAGCAGCAGATACGCGGCGGCCGCGGCGGCGCCGGCCAGGACCGCGTTGCCGAGATGGAAGAGCGCCGGCGCGTCGCCGTGCACCGCCTTCTGCGCGAGCAGCGACGCGCGCACGATCGGGCGGTAGTAGGGGAGCCCGCGGAAGTGCGGCTCGCCGAACACGCGCGCGAGGTCCGCGACGCCGGCGGGCCGCGGCTGGACCACGATCACCTCGTGGTCGTCGTACACGAAGCCATTTCGGAGCGACGGCAAGTAGGCGCACGCCACCAGCAGGGCGACGCCCGCTGCGGCGATCGGCTCGCGAACCGGTCGGACCAGGGTCATGGCGGCCTCGGGCTTGGCGCAGGGTACCGAGCGGCGGGCGCGGCCGAGTCGGGAACTGCACAAGAGGGAAACAGTTTTCCACCCCACTGGAAGTCGCCTTCCGCCTGGTCGGTTCCCGGCAGCCACCGGCTCCGGGCCCGTAACCCGCGACGTCCATAAAGTTTCGTAATTCCGCTGACATGTCGCGGCTTGCGTTTCGAGCCGGCGCGGCTCGCATCTTGGCCTGGCTATTGCGTATGTGGCCCGTCTGGGAAGGGGCTCCGGGTCCTAGGACTCGAGGCCGAGGCCGCCCTTCCGCGCGAAGGCGGCCTCGTCTCGTATCACGGGAATGGCGGGGCCAGGGATCTGCCGGCGTTCGGGAAGGGAAGCCCGGGCCGGTCAAACTCGAAGGGGATGTTCGAATGCGGAAACTGGCTCTTGCCCTCGGCCTGACGCTCTTGGCCACGTCGGCCCAGGCCAACACGATCAACTTCGGCAGCGCGACCAACAACACGACTTGCAGCCAGGCTGGCAACGCAAGCGATCGCAGCTGCACGAGCGCGGTGAGCATCAACAACGGCGCGAACGACACCACGGCCAACGCGCAGATCGTCGCGCAGGCGTCTGCCGATCACGGCATCACGACCAATCCCGACGCCGCCGCGGACATGACCGTCAGCTACTCGATTCCGTACACCGTGACGCGCACCTGGACGTCGACGCCGGGCCCGATCCCGCAGTTGGTGATCCCGACGCAGCAGATCACGTTGAACCTGAACCTGTCGGGCGAGGTGTCGAAGGACAACTCGCAGACGGCCGGCGGCCTCGGCCAGGCGCTGCTCGACGTCTCCAACTTCAACGTGTCGAGCGCGCGCTTCGGCAGCGTCACCTTCGGCGCGGACGTCAGCCAGACCGGCGGTGGCGGCCTCGCCCGCTCGCCCTTCAACTACACGGTCCCCGACATCAGCGGCACGGCCGGCCGCACCTTCGACGGCTCGGCGGGCGAGATCGTCGGCATCATCAACATCCCGACGAACTACCGCGACTTCGTGGACCTCGACGGCAGCGTCTGGGGCCCGTATCCGCCGAACGACGGCTGGAACTCGACGCCGCACTCGGGCACGCAGTCGTTCACCGACACGCTGACGATCACCTTCCGCCTCCGCGCCGAGTCGCGCCCCTCGGGCTCGGTCTCGACGACGGGCGGCGAGGCGCTCGCCTGCGCCGGCCAGACGTCGCCGCTCGGCTCGTTCGCGCTCGACGACGGCGCCAACTGCGGCAGCGGCTTCACGGTCGCGGCCAACGTGACGCAGACCGGCACGACGACGGCGCTCGTTCCCGAGCCCACCACGCTCGTGCTGATCGGCTCGGGCCTCGCGGGCCTCGTCGCTCTCGGAGCGCGCCGCAAGGCCTGATCCCGACCCGGTCCGGGCGCGAGCCCGGTGCCCCGTCCCTCGAAGGGGTGATCGCGAGAGCGGTCACCCCTTCGTCGTTCGGGGCGCGGCGTCGTCCGCGTACAGGAAGGCGAGCAGGCCGGCGATCAGGATCGCGCTCCAGGCCCAGATCTCGACGTGCGTGAGGGGCGCGAGCAGCGCGTGCATCGCGACGAGCCCCCACGCCCAGATCCTCCGCGTGCGCGGCAGCCAGAGCAGGAACGGCGCGAGCGCCTCCAGCACGACGGTCCCCCAGGTCGCGAGCGCGAGCAGCGGCGCGAGCGCGCTCCAGTCGATCGCGACGCGGCTGAAGTTGGCGCTGGTGAGCGCGATCTCGACCATGTCGCCCTGCAGCCAGCCGGGCTTGTCGAGCCGGCTCCAGCCCGCGACCGCGTACATGGTGCACACGTGAATCTGCAGCAGCCGCAGCCGCCAGCCCGAGGCGTACCAGGACGCGGCCGGCGCGCCGCGGCGGCGGCGCCACCAGGCGTCGATCGAGAGGTGGCGGCCGACCGGCGCGAGCACCACGTACAGCAGCGGCGCGGGCAGGAAGCTCGCCCAGCCGACGAACGCGATCGGATTGCGCACCCAGAAGAGCAGGTGCAGCGCCCACGCGAGCACGCCCGAGACGCGCGTCGCGAAGCCGAGCGCGAACGCGGCGGACGAAAGCAAGAGCAGCGCGTAGAGCGCCGCGACCGCCGCCTCGCTCGGCACGTGGCGCAGCACGTCGAGGAACGGCGCGATCTCCGGGTGCAGCGGCGGCGCATCCGGCACGCGCGCCGCGAACGCGGGCCCGCCGATGCCGTTCGGGCCGAACAGATCCTGGAAGACCGGCGCGCGGAGCGCGTAGGCGACGAAGAGCACGGACCCGTACACGATGCGCGCGCCGACCAGCGCGTGCAGCGGACGCGGCGCCAGCCACCAGTGCTCGAGCGCGGCGCCCGGTCTCACCGCCTAGCCTTGCTCGAACGCGCGCAGCTCGGCGTCGCTCGGCCGGATCAGGCGCCGCAGCATGCCGGGCGGATCGCAGCGCCACGCGAACGCGGCCGCGTTCGCGACGCCTTCCTCGCCGCTGCGCATGTCGACCCACGGCTGCGTCCAGACCAGCTTCACCTCGCGCAGCTCGTACGCCGCCCAGTTCGGTCCGTGACAGAACCAGTCGCCGATCAGCGGCTCGGCGAGTCCCGGCGGCGAGCGCAGCACGAGCGTGCGGAGCCCGCCCTCGAGCCACGGAATCACGAGACGCGCGCCTTCCGTGATGCAGCGGTCGTCCGGCGGCGCGAACACGGTCTCGCGTCCGTGCGCGTCGCGGCCGACGACGCGGATGCAGTCCTGTCGCACCAGGATGCGCGGATCGTCGCGGCCCGTCTCGAACACCGCGACGCCCGGCTTGATGGCGAGCGAGCGCAACGCGATGCGCCCCGCCTCGCTGGGCAGATCGAGCCAACGCGGCCTCACCTCCGGCGGAAGCGCCGCCACCACGAGAACCGCGGCGTAGGCGGTGAGCAGCGCGCTGGCGAGGCGTGCGCGCGTCATGCGATGGCGCCGCGCGCGTCGCGAGCTGTCGCGATCGGCGCGATTTCGGCGGCGTTCCGGCGGCTTCCGGCGCGGCGGCGCTCGTATACCCGCACTCCGAGGCCGGTGGTAAGATGGCGCCCCGCGAAGCCAGCCGGAGTGCCGAGGAGGACGTCGATGGGGCTCAAGGTCGTCGTGGACTTCGATCTGTGCGAGGCCAACGCCCGCTGCATGGAAGTCTGCCCGGAAGTCTTCAAGGTCGACGACGACGACTTCCTCCACATCCTCATCGAAGAGGGCCCGCAGCTCGAGCCGCTCCGCGAGAAGCTCCGGGAAGCCGAGCGCGTCTGCCCGCGGCAGGCGATCACGATCGTCGAGAGCTAGCCGCGTCCGCGGCGAACGGCGGAATACCGAGCCGCGCGAGCGCGCCGGCGTCCAGCGGGACGTACGCGCGCGCCGCGTCGTCGCGCACCCAGAGCGGATCGGTCGTGCGCGAGGGGTCGTAGCCGTCGCGCTGCAAGTCGAGCTTGCGCAGCTTGAAGGTGGACGTCACGTCGGGCTCGGGTGAGAGGCGCACGAAGAGCGGCGCCGCGTAGCCCGGCAGCCGCTCCGCCACCCACGCCCAGAAGGCGCGCCCGTCGAACGCGGCGCGGTCGCGCAGCACGAGCGCCGCCATGCCCGCGCGGCCTTCGGCGCCCGGCACCGCGACGCCGTACACGTTGGCGATCTCGAGACCGGGGAAGCCGCCGAGCGCCTCCGCGACCTCCTGCGTCGAGACGTTCTCGCTCTTCCACCGATACGTGTCGCCGATGCGATCGACGAAGTAGTAGTAGCCGTCCTCGTCGCAGCGCAGCAGATCGCCGGAGCGGTACCAGCGATCGCCGGGCTGGAAGACGTCGCGCAGGATCTTGCGCGACGTCGCCGCCGCGTCGGTGTAGCCCTCGAAGCGTCCCGCGCCCGAGTCGGGCAGGTCGGGGATCGCGCCGACGAACTCGCCGACCTCGCCCGGCGCGCACGGGATGCAGCGGCCGCCGGCGTCGCGCGGGTGCTCGTCGCGCTCGGCGTCGTAGCGGATCAGCCGGCCGTTGTGGCGTTCGGGAAACGGAATGCGCCCGCACGAGCCGACGCGGTCGTCCACGTTGATGAGCGAAGTGTTCGCCTCGGTCGAGCTCCAGCCTTCGAGGATGCGCGCGATGCCGAAGCGGTCGCGAAAGACCTCCCACACGTCGCGGCCGAGACCGGCGCCCATCATGACGCGCACGCGGTGGTCGCGGTCGTCGGGGCGCGGCGGCTGGTTCACGAGGTAGCGGCAGATCTCGCCGACGTACTGGAAGCCCGTCATGCCGTGGCGGCGCGCGTCGTCCCAGAAGCGGCTCGCCGAGAAGCGGCGCGCGAGGAACATCGCCGCGCCCTGCGCGAGCGCGCTCGACACGACGACCATTCCGCCCGCGCCGTGGAAGAGCGGCAGCACGCAGCCGATCACGTCGTCGGGTCCGTAGCCGGCGATCGCCGACATGCCGTCGCCGACGCCGAGCCAGCGCATGTGCGAGAGGCGCGCGGCCTTCGGCAGGCCGGTCGTGCCCGAGGTGTAGATGAAGAAGAGATCGTCGCCGGCGACCAGCCCGTCGCGCACGGCGCGATCCAGGTTCTCCGTGGACGCGCGCGCCAGCAGCGCGTCCCAGTTGCCGGCGCCGGGCGGCGGCGCGACCGGCGCGTCGTCGCCGCTCGTCGCGTAGATCGGCCAGCGGCGCCGCGCGTCGGCCGGAAGGCTCTCGATCGCCTCCGCGCACTCGCCGCCCGCGACGACGAGCACGGGCGCGGCGGTCGCGATCGCGTGCTCGAGCGCGCGGGCGCGAAGCTGCGTGTTCAGCAGCGCCGTCGTGACGCCGAGCTTGGCGAGCCCCATCCACGTCGTGACGAACTCGGGCCGGTTCTCCATCAGCAGCGCCGCGACGTCGCCGCGCCGCAGGCCGAGCGCCCAGGCGGCGTGCGCCGCGCGATTCGCGGCGGCGTTCGCCGCGCCGTACGGCACGACGTGCTCTTCGAAGCGGATGAACGCCTTGCCCGGCTGCTGCGCGGCGCGCTCTTCGAGCCGGTCGCCGACCGTGTAGGTCTGGCTCGGCACGTGTCGCAGCGTCGCCGCGGAGAGCCGGTCGAGCTGCGCTTGTGTGACTTCGCGCGCCACGGACATCGCGCCGCGCAGTATGGCGCGGCCCTCTCCGCGCCCGCACGCGAAGAACTTTTACAAAGCACGGCGCCCTCGCAGCAACCGCTGACACGCGGCCCATGCGGTTCCCACCCAACAGGCATACGCGGGGCTAACTCACTGAATTTCGAAGCTGTTTTTGTAGAAAGGGAATCGCAAAATGCAACGACGACATCGCCTTCTCGCACCGATTGGCGCGATGGCCTTCACGCTCGGCCTCTTGGTGAGCGGTGGGTCCGCCCACGCCATTCCGATCATCGGCGACCAGACCAGCGTGCTGCTGACGTCGGAGCAGACGCTCACGGACGCGGGCGTTGCGGTCAGCGCGCTCGGCAGCGCGACGATCACGAACGACGAGGTCGGACGCACGACGGCCGTGCTGCCGATCACGGGCGGCGACTTCTCGCCGCCGGCGATCACGATCGAGCACGGCGACGCGGGTCTCCAGCTCGCGGGCAACGGCGTCACGGTGGCGGCCGACAACCTCGTCATCGACATCCAGGCGCTCACGTTGAGCGGCGACGTGTCGGTGGACGGCGGCGATCCGACCACGGGCGCGATCTTCGATCTCGACCCGTGCATCGACCTCATCGGCAGCGACGCGCAGTGCATCGACGGCGACGGCAGCATCCTGTTCAACGGCTACAAGCTGACGTTGACCGAGGAAGCGGCCGCTCTCGCGCAGTCGCTCGGCATCGAGACCGGCGTGGCCGGCGCACAGTTCGGCGTGGCGTACATCGACGTCCGCCTCATCCCCGAGCCCTCGACCGCGGTTCTGATCGGTCTGGGTCTCGTGGCGGCGGCGGCGGGCCGGCGGCGCACCCGCGCCTAGGCACGCGCGTCCGAACCAGGCAGAACGCGCAGCAAGATGTCGCCGGAGGGCTTCGGCCCTCCGGCGACGTTCGTTTCGGGGCCGCACGCGCGGTCGCGAGCGGCTCGGTCCGCCGGTAGCATGCGGCGCCGCCCGACGGAGCCTCGCGCTGCGCCACCCCAAGCCCGGCATCACCCACGACAACGCGTTCTTCTGGAACGGCATCGCCGAGCGCCGGCTGCTGATCCAACGCTGCGCGAGCTGCGGCCGCCTGCAGCATCCGCCGGCGCCGATGTGCCCGGGCTGCCAGGGCTTCGAGATGGAGTCCGTCGAGGCGTGCGGGCGCGGCGCCGTGCACAGCTTCGTCGTCGCGCACCATCCGCCGATCCCGCCCTTCGAGTATCCGAACGTGATCGCGCTGATCGAGCTCGAGGAGGGCACGCGGCTCGTCTCGCGCCTGGTCGGCGTCGCGCCGGACGACGTTCGCATCGGGCTGCCGGTCGAGGTCGAGTTCGAGCAGGTGGACGACGACCTCGTGCTCCACCGCTTCCGGCCGCGCGCGTGACGTTCGCCGGGCGCGCCGCGATCGCGGGCGTCGGGCAGACCGAGTTCTCGAAGGACTCGGGCCGCAGCGAGCTGCGGCTCGCCTGCGAGGCGGTGCTCGCGGCGCTCGCCGACGCGGGCCTCGAGCCGCGCGACGTGGACGGCCTCGCCACCTTCACGATGGACAACAACCCGGAGATCGAGGTGGCGCGCGCGATCGGCGCCGGTCCGCTCTCGTTCTTCTCGCGCGTGCACTACGGCGGCGGGGCGGCGTGCGGCGTCGTGATGCAGGCGGCGCTCGCGGTCGCGGGCGGCGCGGCCGACGTCGTCGTCTGCTACCGCGCGATGAACGAACGCTCGCAGCAGCGCTTCGGGATCGGCTCGATCCCGCAGGCGCGCGTCGCGACGACCGAGACCGCGCACTTCGGCTGGTACGCGCCGTTCGGCCTGATGACGCCCGCGTCATGGGTCGCGATGCAGGCGCAGCGCTACCTGCACGACTACGGCGCGACCACCGAGGACTTCGGCCGCGTCTCGGTCGCGTGCCGCAAGCACGCCGCCACCAACCCGGCCGCGTGGTACCACGGCAAGCCGATCACGCTGGACGAGCACCAGGCCTCGCGCTGGATCGTGCGCCCGCTGCGCCTGCTCGACTGCTGCCAGGAGAGCGACGGCGCGGTCGCGGTCGTCGTGACGAGCACGGAGCGCGCGCGCGACCTGCGCCGGCGCCCCGTCGTGATTCGCGCCGCCGCGCAGGGCGCGTCGGTCGACCAGCAGATGATGACCAGCTACTACCGCGACGCGATCGGCGACCTGCCGGAGATGGCGTTCGTCGCGCGCCAGCTCTACCGCCAGTGCGGACTCGGCCCGCAGGACTTCCAGACCGCCGTGATCTACGACCACTTCACGCCCTTCGTGCTCGCGCAGCTCGAGGCCTTCGGCTTCTGCAAGCGCGGCGAGGCGAAAGACTTCCTCCGCGACGGCGCGATCGAGCTCGGCGGGCGGCTGCCGGTCAACACGCACGGCGGCCAGCTCGGCGAGGCCTACATCCACGGCATGAACGGCATCGCGGAGGGCGTGCGCCAGGTGCGCGGCACGGCGGTGAACCAGGTGAAAGACGTCGCGCACGTGCTCGTCACCGCCGGCACCGGCGTGCCGACCAGCGCGCTCGTCCTCGGGAAGGGCTGATGCGCGGGCTCGAAGCGCGGCTCCGCTTCGACGGTCCGCTCGACCTCGCCGCCACGTGGCGGCCGCTCGGCGTGCCGTTCTCGGATCCCACCGTGTGCGCGAACGACAGCCACGCGGTGCGCGCGTCGCGCACGCCCGAAGGGCCCGCGACGCTGCACGTCGCGATCGAGGACGCAGGCGAGCTCGCGCTGCGCGCGTGGGGCGACGGCGCGCGCTGGATGATCGAGCACGCGGCTGCGTCGCTCGGTCTCGACGACGCGCCGTTCGCGCCGCCGGCGAACGCGCCGCGCGCGCTGCAGCGCCTCGCGCAGCAGGCCGCGGGCGACCGCCTCGCGCGCACCGGCCGCGTCGTCGAGCTGCTCGTTCCGATCGTGCTCGAGCAGCTCGTCTCCGGCGCCGAGGCGTCGCGCGCATACGCGCGACTCGTGCGCACGTTCTCGGACCGCGCGCCCGGCCCGTTCCCCGATCTCTGGTTGCCGCTCGGCGCCGAGCAGATCCGCGCGATTCCGATGGCCGCGTTCCCCGCCTGCGGCGCGCTCGCGCGCCAGGGCGCGACGCTGCACGAGCTCGCGCGCCGCGCGACGCGCGTCGAGGAGGCCGCGCAGCTCCCGCACGACGAGGCCGACCGCCGCCTGCGCGCGTTCCCCGGCGTCGGCCCGTGGACGTCGCGCAGCGCGATGCTGCGCGGCATGGGCTTCCCCGACGCGGTGCCGCTCGGCGACTACCACCTCCCCAGCATCGTCGCGTGGAACCTCGCCGGCGAAGCCAAGGCGGACGACGCGCGCATGCTCGAGCTGCTCGAGCCGTGGCGCGGCCAGCGCGGCCGCATCGTGCGCTGGATCACGTACGCCGGCGCGATGCCCGCGCGCCGTTCGCCGCGCGCGGCGCTGCGCGAAGTGGATCCCGAAGCGCGCGCGTTGCTGCGGCGCTCGTGAGCTTCGCGCTCGCCGCGCGCGTCAGTCGACATCGCTTCGCTGCCAGTGCGCACCGCGGCCGTGACCGACGCGCTGCAAGCGGCCTTCCTCACGCAGCGTGCGCAGCAGCCGCGTGATGCGCTTGGCATCTGCGCGCGGCACGACCTGCGCGACCTCGGCGGCGCGGAAGCACCGGCCGAGGCGCGTGAGCACGGCGGCGCGAATCTCGTCGTCGAGCGCGCTCTCGGCGGGCGGCTCGTAGGCCGCGATCGCTTCGGACACGAAGAGCGGCAGCTCCGCCACGTCCGCGGCCACCGCGGTGAACCAGCGCAGCGCCCACTGGTTCGCGAGCTTGCGATTTCCCGCGAACACGATCGGCAGCCGCGGGTGCAGCGCCGAGATCTCCGCCAGCAAGCGAGCCGCATGCGCCGCCGGCCACGGGTGCGTGCGCTCGGGATCGAGGAAGTCGCCGTAGTGACTCTCGACGACGAGGGCTGCGCGCGGCTGGCTCGCGAGCTGCGCGAGCGACTGGTGAAACGCGCGAATCGTCCCGAAGTCGCCGAGCAGGTTCTCGAACGTCTTGCGCTCGACCACGGCGATGGGACGCTCGTCTCGCAATAGCGCGTAGTCGCCTGTCGCGAGAGCGCGCCGCTGCACGCGCGCGCTTGGGAACCGCCACGGGTACCGCTCTCGCGCATCGATCGCGACGTCGAGCTCGCGATCGGTCCACAGCTCGCTCCGCCCGCTGGTGCGATGCGCGCGCACCGCGCCCTCGGTCCGGAAGAACACCTGCTGGTACGGCGTTCCATCCGCGCGCCGCTTTTTCAGGAATAGAAACTCGCAGCGCTTGCGCCCGGGCCGGTCGAGCGACACGAGCAGGCGCGGCCCGAGCCGGTTCATCGCCGCGACGGGCACCGACTCCACCAGCTCGAGGTGCTCGACCGGGTCGTGCTCGCGCTCGGGCAGGCAGAAGATCTGCCCGCCCGGCGCTGGCCACGCGCTCTGCGCGCGCACGGCGAACAGCACGCGACCGTCCTGCTCGATCGCGATGCGAAACGGCAGTCGCGTGCTCTGCGTGCGCCAGGTGCGGAAGCTCGCGGGCATTGTCCGACTTTGGCATGCCGCAGCGAGAAAGTCCGGTGTAGAGTGCCGTTCGCGTGATTCCCTCGCCCGGTCAGATCGTCCACGTGCGCAGCCGTGAGTACCTCGTCGAGGAGGTCATTCCTCCGCGCGCCGAGAACGAACAGACGCTCGTGCGCCTCGCATGTCTCGAAGACGACGCGCAGGGCGAGCCGCTCGAAGTGCTCTGGGAGAAGGAGCTCGACGCGCGCGTACGGAGCGCGAACGCCTGGACCCGGCTCGATGAGCGCGGCTTCGATCCGCCGCGGCTCTTCGCTTCCTACCTGGATGCGCTCCGCTGGCACTGCGTCACGGCGACCGACCCGCGGCTCTTTCAAGCGCCATACCGCGCCGGCATCCAGCTCCACGCCTATCAGCTAGAGCCGCTGCGCAAGGCGCTGCGCGAGCCACGCGTGAACCTCTTCATCGCCGACGACGTGGGCCTCGGCAAGACCATCGAGGCCGGCCTCGTTCTACGCGAGCTGCTGATGCGCCAGAAGGTTCGACGCGCCGTCGTGTCGTGTCCACCTTCGGTGATGCTGCAATGGCGGGACGAGCTGGAGCAGCGCTTCGGACTGTCGTTCGTGATCTACGACCGCCGCTTCGTTGCCGCGCAGCGGCGCGAGCGCGGCTTCGGCGTGAACCCCTGGACGACGCACAGCCGCTTCCTGATCTCGCACGCGCTGCTGCGCGACGAGGACTACGCTGCCGGCCTGCGCGACTGGCTCGGCGACTTTTCGCCGGGCTCGCTCCTGATCCTCGACGAGGCGCACAACGCCGCGCCGGCGAGCGGCTCACGCTACGCCGTCGACTCGCACCTGACCCAGGTGGTGCGCGAGCTGGCGCCGCGCTTCGAGCACCGGCTCTTTCTGTCGGCTACGCCCCACAACGGGCATTCGAACAGCTTCGCAGCACTGCTCGAGATCCTCGACCCGCTGCGCTTCTGCCGCGGCGTGCCGGTCAAGAGCGCGAAGCTCCTGGACGCCGTGATGGTGAGGCGGCTCAAGAGCGACCTGCGCGAAGTCGTGGGCGGCCTACCGGAACGCAAGCTCGTGCAGGTCGACGTCATCGGCCTCCCGGGCGACGCGCCCGACCTCGCGCTTCCGGCGCTGCTCGAGGAGTATGCGGAGCTGCGCGAGGCACGCTTCGCTGGAGCGACGAGGTCGGCGCAGGTCGCAGCGGCGCTCGTCGTCTCGTCGCTGCAGAAGCGCCTGCTTTCGTCGATCGAAGCCTTCGCCTGCACGCTCGCCGTACACCAGCGCGCGCTCGACAAGGAGGTCGCGGCGCCGCACGCGAGCAAGAAACGCTCACTCGCGAAGCAGCAGCGCGAGCTGCTCGAAGCCGCGCCCGGCCGCGACGACGATCGCGCCGAGCTGTCCGAAGACGAGGCGAGCGCCGAGGAGCGCGGCGCCGTCGCCGCCGCGACGGTGGTGGCCGAGGAGGACGCGGGCGCACGCGTCACCGGCGCCGAGTGCGATCTCCTCGCGCGGATGGCGAAGATCGCCGACGCGGCCCGCGGTCTGGCCGATGCACGGGTCGAGAAGCTCGTGGCGTGGATCCGTGAGCACTGCTGCCCGTCCGGGCGCTGGAACGAGCGGCGCGTTCTGATCTTCACCGAGTACGCCGACACCAAGCGCTACCTCGAAGCACAGCTCCGCGACGCCTTCGCCGCGACCGATCGCGCCGGCGAGCGCATCCGCACCTTCCACGGCGGCATGAGCGACGACTCGCGAGAAGAGGTGAAGCGCGCCTTCAATGCGCATCCCGCGAAGCACCCGTTGCGCATCCTGATCGCCACCGACGCCGCGCGGGAAGGCGTGAACCTCCAGAACCACTGCGCGGACCTCTTCCACTTCGACGTCCCTTGGAATCCGATGCGCATCGAGCAGAGGAACGGCCGCATCGACCGCAAGCTCCAGCGCGCCTCCGTCGTGCGCTGCCACTACTTCTTCTACGCCCAGCGGCCCGAGGATCCCGTGCTGCAAGCGCTCGTGCGCAAGACCGAGACGATCGAGCGCGAGCTCGGATCGCTTTCGCCCGTGCTCGAGCGCCGCCTCTCGGACAAGCTCGGCGGTCGCATCCGGCGCGACCGCGCTCGCGCGCTCGCCCACGAGATCGAGGCCGAGGAGGCGTCGGCCGCTGATCGCGCCACCGTCGAGGAAGAGCTCGAAGCCGTGCGCGAGCGCCAGGAGCAGCTCGCTGCGCAGCTCGACCAGCTCCGCACGCAGCTCGGCGTCTCGCAGCGCTATCTCGGGCTCGACACGGAGCGGCTCACGAGCGCCGTTTCGGCCTCGCTCGAGATCGCCGCGGGCGCGTCGCTCGCAGCCGAAGGAAGCGGCGCGACGTACGCGGTCGCCACGTCCGATCGGCCCGAACGGGGCGACGGTTACGTCGCAGGCCCGCCGAGGCCGATCGAGCGCTTCGTTTTCCCGCCGCTCGACCGCCTGCCCGGCGCTGATCCGAGCTGGGCCGACACGCTCGACGCGCTGCGCCCGCCGAAGCAGAAGGGCGTCTCGCCGCACGAGTGGCGGCGCGAGGCGCCAATCCGGCCGGTGGTGTTCGAGGCGCCGGACACGCTCGACGACGACGTGGTCCAGCTTCACTTGGAGCACCGCGTGGTGCGGCGTCTCCTTGGCCGCTTCCTCGCGCAGGGCTTCGTGCACGACGATCTCGCGCGTGCCTGCGTCGGGCAGGTGCGCGACGCGATTCCGCGCGCCGTGCTGCTCGGCCGGCTCTCTCTCTACGGGCCTGGCGCCACGCGCCTCCACGACGAGGTGATCGCAGTCGCCGCGCGCTGGACGGAGCCCGCCGCCCGCAAGGAGCCGCTGCGCCCCTACGCGGAGCGCGCGGAGGCGGAGAGCATCAAGCTGCTCGACGCATCGCTCGTCACCTCGGGCTCGGTCGCGGCGGAGGTGCAGGCCAAGCTCGTCGCGGCGTCGCGTCGCGACGTCGCCGAGCTCGTGCCGCATCTCGAAGCGCGGGCGCGCGAGACCGCCGAGCGCGCGGCCAAGCTCCTGGCCGAGCGCGGCGAGCGCGAAGCGCGGGACCTGCGCGCGCTGATCGAGAGCCAGCGCATCCGCATCGAGGCCGAGTGCAAGACGTACGACCCGAAGCAGCTCGGGCTCTTCGAAGCCGAGGAGCGACGCCAGAAGGAGGCGGACCGCCGCTACTGGGACAAGCGCCTCGCCGAGATTCCCGACGAGATCGAGCGCGAGCCCGCGCGCGTCCGGCGCGGCTACGAAGTCGCGGCGACGCGCGTCGAGCCCGTGGGCATGGTCTATCTCTGGCCGGTGACGGGATGAGCGACCCGGAGCTGCGTGCGCATCGAGAGTGGCTCGGCTTCCTCCAGCCGACCGGCCTCCTCGTCTCCGCGCACGCGCTCGCGGCGAGCGGAGTCGCGCCCGATCGCAACATCGCCCCGCAGCAGCAAATCCTGCGAGAGCTCGTCGACGACGACGGCCGCCTGCGCGACTTCGCGGAGCTGTGCACCGCTCTGTTCGGCTGGGAGCCCGCCGACCTCGCACCCGGAGACGCCTTCGAGGTGGCGCTGCCCGAGTACGGAGACCGGCTCGCGCCGCGCTTCGCCGTCTTCGATCCCGATGCGCCGGCCGGCGCTTCCGCGGCCGAGCGCGCCCTGCTCCTGATCCATCTCCTCGAAGGCGACGCGGACTTCGACGCGCCGAGCACCGAGCGCGGCTGGCAGGCGAGCCCGCAGGCGCGCTTCGAGCGGCTCTTGCGCGAGACGGGCGTGGCGCATGGCTTGATCGCGAACGACCGCGCGCTGCGCCTCGTCTACGCGCCGCGCGGCGAGTCTTCGGGCTTCGGCACCTTCCGCTGGTCCGAGCTGGTGACGGTGGCGGGCCGGCCGCTCGTCTCGGCGCTCCACATGCTGCTGCGCGCCGAGCGGCTCTTCACCTCGCCCGCAAAGCAGCGCCTTCCCGCGCTCTTGAGGGAGAGCCGCCGCTTCCAAAGTCAGGTTTCGACCCGCCTCGCGGAGCAGGTGCTCGGCGCGCTCTGGGATCTCCTCGGCGGCTTTCAGGCGGCGGACGCGGCGGCGCAGGGAAGGCTGCTCGGCCCCGTCGTCGCGACGCAGCCGCGCGAGGTGTACGGGGGCCTCCTCTCGACGCTGCTGCGCCTCGTGTTCGTCCTCTACGCCGAAGACCGCGGCCTCCTCTCGAACGATCCCGTCTACGTCCAGCACTACTCGGTCGGTGCGCTGTTCGAGAAGCTGCGTGACGACGCCGGCCGCCACCCCGACACGATGGATCAGCGCTACGGCGCGTGGGCGAGGCTGCTCGCGCTCTTCCGGCTGATCTTCGCCGGCGCAGGCCACGGCGCGCTGCGGCTTCCGGCGCGGCGCGGACAGCTCTTCGATCCCGACGCGTATCCGTTCCTCGAAGGCCGCGCGGCCGGCACGCGCTGGGACGAGAGCGGCACGCTGGACGTGCCGCGCGTGCCCGACGGCGTCGTGTGGCGCGTGCTCTCGAAGCTGCTCGTCCTGGACGGCGAGCGGCTCAGCTACCGCGCCCTCGACGTCGAACAGATCGGCTCGGTCTACGAGGCGATGATGGGCTTCCGGCTGGAGCGCGCGGCGGGCGCCGCGATCGGCGTGCGGCCAAAGCAGGTCGTCGTGGACGTCGATGCGCTGCTCATCGTGAAGCCGAAGGAGCGCGCGAAGCAGCTTCAAGAGCGCGCCGAATGCAAGCTCGAGGGCCGGGCCGCCGAGGCGCTGCGCGCGGCGAAGACGCCCGAAGACGTCGCGGCCGCGCTCGGACGAAGGCTCTCGCCCTACACGCCGCGCGTGCTGCCGCCCGGCGGGCTCTACCTCCAGCCGACCGAGGAGCGACGCCGCTCGGGCTCGCACTACACGCCTCGCTCGCTCACCGAGCCGATCGTCGCGACGACGCTGCGTCCAATCTTGGATGCGCTCGGCCCGCGCCCGACCGCAGAGCAGATCCTGGCACTCCGCGTGTGCGATCCCGCGATGGGATCGGGCGCATTCCTCGTCGAGGCCTGCCGCTCCCTCGGCGACGCGCTCGTCGCCGCGTGGCAGACGCAAGCGGCGCCGCCCGAGATTCCGCCCGACGAAGATCCGCAGCTGTTCGCGCGGCGGCTCGTCGCGCAGCAGTGCCTCTACGGCGTGGACAAGAACCCCTTCGCAGTCGACCTCGCGAAGCTCTCGCTCTGGCTCGCGACGCTCGCGAAGGAGCACCCGTTCACCTTCCTCGATCACGCGCTCCGCTGCGGCGACTCGCTGGTGGGCCTCTCGCGCCGGCAGATCGCGGGATTCCACTGGGAGCCCGAGGCGCAGGTGGGAAGCGTCGAGAAGATGCTCGCGCCGAAGATCGCGGCCGCCGAGCGGCTGCGCGAGGAGATCCAGTCGCTTGCGGAGTCCGACGACACCGCGCAGAAGGCGAAGCTCCTGGCCGAAGCCGACGCGACGATCGCCGACGTGCGACTCGCCGGCGACCTCGTCGTCGCAGCGTTCTTCGAGGGAGATCGGCCGCGAGAGCGTTTGCGGCTGCGCGCAACGCTCGAACGCGAGATGGACGTCTGGCTCAGCGGTGGCGGCGACCGCGCCGCGCTCGAGGCGCGAGGCGCCGAGCTACACCGGGGCGAGCATCCGATTCCGCCGTTTCATTGGGAGATCGAGTTTCCGGAAGTGTTCTCGCGCGAGAGCCCGGGCTTCGATGCGTTCGTGGGCAACCCGCCCTTCGCGGGCAAGAACACGATCACCGCCGGGAACCGCGAGCACTACCTGCCGTGGCTGCAAGCGCTGCACGACGAGAGCCACGGCAACTCGGATCTCGTCGCGCACTTCTATCGGCGCGCGTTCGATCTGCTGCGCAAGGACGGCGCATTCGGACTGATTGCGACGAACACGATCGCACAGGGCGACACGCGGCATACGGGGCTGCGCTGGATCTGCACCCACGGCGGCACGATCTACGCGGCGCGCAAGCGCGTGAAGTGGCCGGGCATGGCGGCGGTGGTGGTGAGCGTCGTGCACGTCGCAAAGGGCGAGGGTCCCGAGCGCCGCACGATCGACGGCCGGCCTGCCGAGCAGATCACCGCGTTCCTCTTCCACGAAGGCGGCCACGAGAGCCCGGCCGCGCTCGCAGCGAACGCGAGCAAGAGCTTCATCGGCAGCTACGTGCTCGGCATGGGCTTCACCTTCGATGACGACAGCCCCGACGCGACGCCGCTCGCCGAGATGGAACGCCTGCTCGCGAAGGATCCGCGCAACCGCGAGCGCATCTTCCCCTACATCGGTGGCGAGGAGCTGAACGACAGTCCGACCCACGCGCATCGGCGCTACGTGATCAACTTCGGCGAGATGACGGAAGCGGAGGCGCGGCGCTGGCCAGATCTGATGGCGATCGTGGACGAGAGGGTCAAGCCGGACCGCCTCGAGGACAATCGCGCGGCGTACCGCACGCGCTGGTGGCAATACGCCGAGAAGCGCTCCGAACTGTTCGCCGCCATCCGAGGCCTGGATCGCGTGCTCGTGGTGGGACGGAATGCGGACCGCATGGGGTTCGCTTTCTTACCTGTAGGCACGGTTTACTCCGAGCAGCTTGTGGTGTTCGCCTCCTCATCCGCTGCGGCGTTCTGCGCGCTCCAATCGCGACCTCACGAGGTATGGGCGAGATTTTTTAGCGGCTCGATGAAGGACGACCTCCGCTACTCCCCCTCCGACTGCTTCGAGACTCTCCCCTTGCCCGTCGACTGGGACTCGAACGCCGTCCTCGAAGCCGCGGGCCGCGCCTACTACGAGCACCGCGCGGCGTTGATGATCGAGAACGGCGAAGGTCTCACCAAGACCTACAACCGCTTCCACGATCCCGACGAGGGGTCGCCCGGCATCGTGCGGCTGCGTGCGCTGCACGACGCGATGGACCGCGCCGTGCTCGACGCCTACGGCTGGACCACGCTCCGCCCCGAGCCGAAGTTCCTGCTCGACTACGAAGAGGAGGACGACGGCGCGGACGACGAGAGCACGCGCCGCCGCCGCAAGAAGCCCTGGCGCCTGCGCTGGCCCGACGAGACCCGCGACGACGTGCTCGCCCGCCTCCTTGCCTTGAACCGCGAGCGCGCTGCGGAGGAAGCCCGGAGCGGCGGCGTGAACGCGAAGTCGAACGCGAAGCCCGCGCGCGGCCGCAAGCGGCGCGGCACCTCCTCCTCGGGCTCGCACGGCCCGCTCTTCGACTGATTGGAGATCGCCCGCGCATGAAGACCGACAGCCTGAGCCTCAAGAATCTCTTCGTCTTCGAGAAGCGCTGGGTGGTGCCGCTCTACCAGCGCCCCTACGTCTGGAGGGAGGAGGAGCAATGGGCGCCGCTGTGGGACGACGTCCGGACGATTGCGGAGCGACGCGTAGCGGGGCAGCCGGCGCGCGCGCACTTCCTCGGCGCCGTCGTGCTGGAGCAGCTCCCGACGCCCGCAAGTCGGATCGACGCTCGCCTCGTGATCGACGGCCAGCAGCGTCTCACGACGCTCCAGCTCGCGATCGCGGCTCTGCGCGATCTCTGTCGCACCGAGGGCGACGACGAATCCGTGAAGTGGCTGCTCAAGCTCTCGGAGAACGACGAGGTCCAGGATCCCGAGAGCGAGGAGCGCTTCAAGGTCTGGCCGACCAACGTGGATCGGCCGGCGTATCGCATCGTCGCGGATCCGCGCTCGGCCGACGCGCCCGCGCAAAAGCTTCGCGCGGCGCGGGCCGCGGGCCCTTCGCGCATCGCGGACGCATACGGCTACTTCCACGACCGCTTCCGCGAGTGGTCGGACGCGGAAGGCGATCCGCTGCTGCGCCGCCGTGCGCTGCGGGACACGCTGCGCGATTCGCTCTATCTCGTCGTGATCGACCTCGAGAAGGACGACGAGGCGCAAATCATCTTCGAGACGCTGAACGCGCGCGGCACGCCGCTCCTTCCGATGGACCTCGTGAAGAACCACCTCTTTCACGCGGCGGCCGGGGCAGGCGCCGATCTCGACCGTCTCTACGAGAAGCATTGGCGCGAGCTCGACGAGCGCAGCGACTACTGGCGCGCCGACGTGCGTCAAGGCCGCCTCAACCGCCCGCGCATCGACGTTTTCCTCCAGCACTACCTGACGATGCGGAGCGGCGACGAGGTGCCTGCCACGCACCTCTTCACGGTGTTCAAGGAGCAGGCCGAGACGGACACCCGCTCCGCGGAGGAGCAGCTCCGCGAGTTGATCCGGCACGCGCGTGTCTTCGCCGCGTTCTCGAGCGCACCGGAGCGGTCGCGCAAGCAGCTCTTCTTCAAGCGGCTCACGGTGCTGGATACGACGACCGTCTACCCATTCCTCCTCGATCTCTACGCCCGCGAGGAGGAGCGGGGCGCCGCGCTCGACGCAATCCTGGGCGATCTCGAGTCGTATCTCGTCCGCCGCCTCGTCTGCCAGCTCACGACGAAGCGCTACAACCAGCTGTTCCTCGCGTTGATGAACGCCGTGCGCGAGGGCAGCGAGCCTCCGGCCCGGACGGCGCGCGCGTTCTTGCTGGCCGAGACGTCCGAGACGTCGCGCTGGCCCGACGACGATGAGTTCCGCAAGGCGTGGTTCAGCGTTCCCATCTACCAGGCGATCACGCGCCCGCGTCTGCGCATGCTGCTGGAAGCGCTCGAGGCAGCAACCCAAAGTGACCTTTCCGAAGACATCGAGCTGCGTGGCAATCTGAGCGTCGAGCACCTGATGCCCCAGAGCTGGGAGACCGGCGGCTGGCCGTTACCCCCGCGCGTCGGCGCCTTCGAGGCCACGAACCGGCGCGAGTCGCTCCTCCACACTTTCGGAAACCTGACGCTCCTCAAGCAGAAGCTGAACACGATCCAATCGAACCGCCCGTGGGCCGAGAAGCGCACCCTGATCCGCCAGCACGGCGTGCTCGCGCTCAACCGTCAGCTCCAAGACGTGGAGCACTGGGACGAAGAGGCGATCGAGATGCGCTCGCTCTCGCTCTTCGAGAAGGCCACGCGAATCTGGCCGCGGCCCGAACCGGTCGTCTAGCGACTGCGGCGGCGCTTCGAGGGCTCGGGGTAGCGAGCGTGCAGCCGGCCGCTCGCGTCGATGAATTGAATCCACGGGGCACGCAACGTCCCGACGGCTCGTTCGATCCGCGGCAGCGCGAGAAGAAAGACTCGCAGCATTTCGCCCCGCGTCGCCTTGCCGCCGAGCAGCAGCATGCGCGCGCCGTTCTCCACGAAAGCTCGGCGCTCCGCTGGGCGGCGGCGGATGTTGCGATCACGAGACACGATGACGAGATCGCGTTCGCTGGCGTACCGGATCCAAGTCTCGTCGTCGATCGAGGCATTCGGGTCGAACGCCTCGTCGTGGATCTCCAGCTCGTAGCCCTGCGCGCGCAGCGCATTCGGCACGAACTTGCCGACGCTCCGATCGAAGAAGAACCTCACGCGGCCCGGCGCAGCGCTCCAGCCTCCCAGCGCACCGCCTCGGACACCTCGGCCGTGCTCAGGGAGAGGTCTTCGGCGATGTCCTCCGGCTCTTCGCCGGCCGTGAAGCGCTCGAAAACGACGCGCGTGGCGATGCCGCGGCGCACGATGGCCGGCTCGCCGAACGAAATCCGCGGATTGATTCCGACCATTCGACGCTCGGAGAGCAGCCACATCAGGACGGGACCGTGCTGGTCGTACTCGATGGCCCGGAAGTACGCCGCGACGACCTCGGGCCACTCCACCTGACCCGAGCGAGAAACGTTCAGAAGCCGCTTCTCACCCGAGCGCTCGGTGAACTCGCGGAAAAGGTCCTTCCCGATGACACGGAACTGCTCGCCGAGCAGCGGCCGTTGGAGTCCCAGGCGGGTTTGCGAATAGTCGAGCGCTTTGCGCACCCGCTGCATCGGTACGTGGAGCTTCCGGTAGGCGGCGAGGAAGGCTGCCTCGACCACGTTGAAGAAGGAGAGATGAACGGGGTCGAGAGTACCCCCGTCGACGCAGATGAGAGGCGGCTGTGCCGATCGGCCCGCAGCCTCTCTGCTGCCCATGACCCAGCGGCGAAGCGTGTTGGCCGTCGTGCCGGCCAGGATGGCAGCCTCGCCGATCGGGTAGCGCGGCTCGGATCCGAGCTTCTCGGTCGTGCTCTCCAAGATCGGGCTCCTCCGTCGGTGCGGCGAGTCTAGAGCGATCCGGCTTGGGCCGTCACAGGCGACCGGCCGTACGCGGCTATTGCGTCTCCGGATGTGCACGTAGAATCCCGCCGAACCTACACCCAGAAACGAGTCCGAGTGTCCGTGGGCGATTCCGCTGCCATCCGAACGGGTCTCGTCAATGCGCTTCGCCTCGACCTGGTCGGACCCGACCCGGGCGATCCGCACGAGGCGGAGATCCTCGAGACCGCGCCTTCGCGCTGGTATCTGACCGGCTTTCTCGTTCCGTTCGAAGCGCCGGCCGAGCAGCGAGCCGACGAGACGCAGGGCGAGCAGCTCGATCTGATCGACAACCCGCGCGGCGGAGACGACGAAGACGGGCCGGAGAAGGCATCCGCGCGGCGCGCGTTCTTTCCCTCGTCGATCGGGCTCTCGGTCCTCGTACCCGCAGGCGTCGATCGACTCGCCGTGCGCGCCGAATGGGGTGACTACCGGTTCGAGTCGTCCGATACGCGATCGGAGGGCGATGCGGAGAGCACCGACTCGGAGCGCGGCGCGTGGAAGCGCTCTCCGCGAAGCGAGAGTCTCGACGTACCGCTCGTGAGCGACCCGCGTGGGAAGCCCATCGAGAGGTCGGACGGTCTTTGCATCTCGGTTTCGGTGCGGGCGCTCGGAGCCTCGCTCGAAGCCGCCGGCGTCCCCGCTGGAACGCGCGTCGCTTCGATCTTTCTGGTGAATCATCGCGAGCCGGCCGAGCGCAAGGACGAGGCGATGGCCTTCCAGGCACGGCTCACGGTGCGTTGCGAGGCGCCGCTCGTGCCGCGGCCCGATCTACGAGGCGGGGTCTCGGAAGACTGGGACGAGCGCGTCGCGGACCTGCAATACCGCGATCTCTGCGACTTCTCTGTGGGCCATGGCGTCGCCACGCAGCCGGTGATCGACAGCGAAGGCCGCTGCCACGAGGTCGCGACGTGCTGGATTCCCGATGCCGAGGTGGAGCGAGTGGTACCGGCCGAGGTACCGAGCGTGGAGCTCGAAATGGAGGCGCTCGCGCAGCTCGCGAGCGCCGACGATGCGCGTTCCAGGCTCTCTGGCTTCGGCACGAGCTACGCAGCATGGATCGAGGCGCAGCGTGCGAAGCTCCCAGGTGACGGGCGACGCAGGGAGACCGGCGAAGAGCTGTTGATCCGTGCGCAGCTCGCGCGCGCTCGCATCGACGCCGGCGTGGCAGTGCTCGCGGATCCGCTCGTCCTCGAAGCCTTCCGCGTCGCGAACCGCGCGATGGCCATGGCGGCTCGGCAGCGTGGAGCCCAGCTCACGGGGACTGCACCCGATGCGCTCGCGCCTCCGCGCTGGCGTCCCTTCCAGCTCGCGTTCCTCCTGATGAATCTGCGTGGGATTGCAGAGCCGCAATCGAGCGAACGCGAAATCGTCGATTTGCTCTTCTTCCCCACCGGCGGCGGCAAGACCGAGGCCTACCTCGGCCTCGCCGCGTTCACGATGGTGCTGCGGCGCCTACGCAATCCCGATGTGGCCTCCGCGGGCACCAGCGTGCTGATGCGGTACACGCTGCGGCTCCTCACCCTCGACCAGCTCGGCCGTGGTGCGACGCTGATCTGTGCGCTCGAGCTGCTACGTCAGGACGACGTCGCGAAGCTCGGCACGTGGCCGTTCGAGATCGGCCTGTGGGTCGGGCAGGGCGGCACGCCGAACAAGATGGGAGAGAAGGGCGACAAAGACCGCCAGAGCGCCCGCGCACGGACGATCGCCTACCGCAACGACACGCGCCGCGCAGCACCGATTCCCCTCGACGGGTGCCCCTGGTGCGGCACGAAGTTCAACAAGGAGTCGTTCCAGCTCCGTCCGAACGAGGATCGACCGAGCAATCTGCGCATCGCGTGCGTGAATCGCCGGTGCGTTTTCCGCGCTGATCGGCCCCTGCCGATCGTGGCCGTGGACGAGCCGCTGTATCGCAGGCTGCCGGCGTTCGTGATCGCAACGGTGGACAAGCTCGCGAGCCTTCCGTGGGTGGGCCCGTCGGGCCTCCTCTTCGGCGGCGCCGAGCGACACGACCGCCGCGACGGCTTCTACGGCCCCTGCGATCCCGGATGCGGGAGCCGCCTCGCCGCACCACTCCTACCGCCCGACCTCATCATTCAAGACGAGCTTCATCTGATCTCGGGGCCGCTGGGCACCGTCGCGGGGCTCTATGAGGCGGCGATCGAGGCGCTCTGCACGCGAACCATCGATGGCCAGGCAATCCGCCCGAAGATCGTCGCGTCCACGGCGACCGTGCGCCGAGCCGAGGGCCAGATCCGCGCTCTCTTCGGGCGAACGCAGGTGGAGGTGTTTCCGCCGCCCGGCATCGATCGCGACGACTCTTTCTTCGCGCGCACCTTGCCGGTCGCGGACTCGCCGGGACGCCTTTACTTGGGAATCGCGGCGCAAGGCCGAAGCCTCAAGGTCGTGCTGTTGCGGACGTACCTCGCGCTACTCGGTGCCGCACAACGGGCCTTCGAGGATGCCGGCGGGAAGCGCACCGACCCAAACCCAGCCGATCCTTACATGACGCTGCTCGGCTACTTCAATGCGCTGCGCGAGCTGGGCGGTAGCCGGCGCATCGTCGAAGATGAAGTCACGAACCGGCTGAGTGCCTACGCGAGCCGGCGCCGCGTCGGTGAGGCGGCAGGGTCGTTCGCCAACCGCAAGATCGGCGAGCCCCTCGAGCTGACCTCGCGCGTCGGCACCAGCGCGGTCGCGGAAGCGAAGCGCCGTCTCGGTCTCCCATTCGGCGACAAGGAGCGGGTGGACGTCGCGCTCGCCACGAACATGATCTCGGTCGGCCTCGACATCACGCGGCTCGGCTTGATGGTGGTGCTTGGCCAGCCGAAGACGACGGCCGAGTACATCCAGGCGACGAGCCGAGTCGGCCGCGACGCCGCGCGGCCGGGTCTAGTAGTGACGCTGCTCAACGTGCATCGCCCGCGGGACCGCTCGCACTACGAACGCTTCGCGGCATGGCACGCGACGTTCTACCGAGGCGTCGAGGCGTCGAGCGTGACGCCGTTCTCGCCCCGTGCGATTGATCGAGCCATCGCGGGCGCCGCGGTCGCGCTGGCTCGACACGGCGCTGCGGCGCTCACGCCGCCGCTCGGAGCTCTCGAGATCCTGCGAGAGCGGACGAAGCTCGACTTCGTTGCGGAAGCCTTCGGGCGGCGTGCAGCCGCACACGACGGGCGCCTCACCGCCGCGGAGACGGACGAGATCCGCCAGACGCTGCGCACGCGCATCGCGGATCTTCTCGACTCTTGGGTCAAGGTAGCTGGCGCGAAGGACGCGAGCGGCGCCCCACTGCAGTACGCGCGAGAGGTCGGTGGAGCCGGCAACCTTCTCTTCGACCCGCTCGACCCCGAGCTCGAGAAAGCCAGCACGAACGCGCGCAAGTTCAAGGCGCACCGCTCGATGCGCGACGTCGAGCCCAGCGTGAACGTGTGGCTCAAGCGCTTCGACCACGTCGAGGTCGAAGCGGCGGAGGATCTCGATTGACTGCCCGCGTCAAGCGGCCGCACGCGCAGATTCGCCAGAGTCAGCTCGTCACGAGCTTCGGACCGGGTGCGATGGTGGATCTTCCGAGCAACGCCGCACTGATCGGGGGACTCGAGTTCTGGACCGAGGATCGAAAGCCGATCTACGAGGACCGGCTGGTCGCCAAGCTCGAAGCCGCACTCGGCCGCGCCGGGATCCAGCTGTTCGCGCCTCCGGTGGATCCGGACGACCCTTCCGCACCGGTGTCGGGCATCTGGGCATGGGAGTTTCCGGAGTGGTTCCTCGCTCAGTACGAGGACGAATCGCGAGCCCGGGAAGGGATTCGCTCGCGCCCGCTCATCCCGGCCGCGTATCTCGTGAAGGGCAAGTACGAGACGCGGGACAGGAAGAAACACGCCGTCGTACCGGTGCGCTTCGTGCAAGCCTGCGTGAACGGCCACCTCTCCGACATCGACTGGCGCGGTTTCATCCACGGTGCCGAAGCGTGCGGTGCGCGCGGCTTCTGGCTCGACGAACGCGGCACGGGAGGCGAGCTGGTGGACGTCCTCGCGCGCTGCGACTGCCGAAAGGTGAAGTCGCTGGCCGACGCGACGCTCGGGTCGGGTCGCGATGCGCCACTCGGCTGGTGCAAGGGAGAGCGTCCCTGGCTGGGAAAGGGCGCTGCGGAAGGCTGTGACCAGTGGAACCGGCTGCTCGTCCGCTCAGCCAGCAATGCGTACTTCCCGCAGGTCTTGTCAGTGATCTCGATTCCCGACCCCGGTGCCGCGCTACGCGCCGCCGTGGATCGGGTCTATCAGGACGACCTCCAGTACGCCGAGTCGATCGAGGACATCCGCCGGGAGCGGAAGAAGCAGAAGATCCACAACGCTCTAGAAGGCTTCTCGGACGAGGCGGTATGGGCCGATGTGCAACGGCGCAAGGGCGGCCACGCGCCCGAGCAGCGCTCGGTCAAGCAGGCGGAGATCGAAATGCTCCTCGCGAGCCCCGCCGCGCTGGGAGACGCTCGGCCGGAGGGCATCTTCCACGCGCGCACCGTGACGCTCGATCCGGCATCTCGCTTCGCGGCACATTTGGATCGGCTGGTACGAGTGGACCGGCTCCGCGAAGTCACCGCGCAGGTCGGCTTCACGCGATTCGAGTCGGTGAGCCCCGATCCTCAGGGTGAGCTGAATCTCGAGGTGCGGCGGGCACCGCTCGCGCGCGAGGCGACCTGGCTCCCGGCCGTGGAGAATCGCGGCGAAGGGGTCTTCCTGTCGTTCCGAGGCCAAGCGGTGCGCGCCTGGGAGAAGCGGCCCGCGGTCCGCGCGCGCGGCGATCAGTTCATCCGCGGCTTCCAGGCCTGGCAGAGGAATCACCACACCGCGAGAGGCGCATTCGCGGGCCTGCCCTACGTCATGCTGCACACGCTGTCGCATCTGCTGATCCAGGCGGTCGTCCTGGACTGCGGCTACTCCGCCAGCTCGATCCGCGAACGGATCTACGCCGTCGGCGATCGGTTCGGCGTCCTCCTCCATACCGGTACGCCCGATGCCGAAGGAACGCTCGGCGGCCTCGTTCAAGTCACGCGCCGGATCGAGCATCACCTGCTCCACGCAATCGAGCTCGGGCGACTCTGCTCCAACGACCCGGTCTGCGCACAGCACGCGCCCGATCAGATCCTCGAAGAGCGCTTCCTCCACGGCGCCGCGTGCCACGGCTGCGCATTGATTGCGGAGCCATCGTGCGAGCGGCGCAACGAGCTGCTCGACCGCGCACTCGTCGTTCCGACGGTGGATACCGAAGACTGCGCGTTTTTCGCGGATCTCGCGGCGTGAGTCGCCGTTTCGGCGACCTGAGCGTCGAATCACTGCGCGGCCTCGCCGTCGCACTCCGGAGCCGCGCACTTGTTCCTCCTTATCTCGCGCTGTCCGTTCTGCGTTTCGTGCCGGAGCCGCTGGCCGCCAGCGTGGCGCAGGCGCTTTCCGACGCAGAGAAAGATGGGTTCGGTCCAGCTTCGCTTGCGGCGCTCTTGCAGGTGATCGCAGACGAGCGGTCTTCACAGAGAGAAGCGAGCGATCGAATCGAGTTGGTTTGGAGCGGGCCCGAGACGGTCGCGGCGACGACGCGGGACACATCCGTCGTAGTCAATGACCTATTCCGGCGCGCACGACGCTCGGTCGTTCTGTCGGGCTACGCGATCCACCAGGGCAAGCAGGTGTTCCGTCATCTCGCGGCAAATGCGGATATGCAGCCGGATTTGCGCGTTCGGATGTTCTGCAACGTGCAGCGCAATCCTGGTGACCCGCGCACGGACAACGAGCTGCTCCGCGGCTTCGCGGAGCGCTTCCGCAACGAGCAGTGGCCAGGCCAGCGCCTGCCCGAGGTTTATTACGACCCCCGCGCGCTCTCGCTCGCCTCCGGACCGCGCGCTTGCCTCCATGCCAAGTGCGTGATCGTCGACGAGGAGCTGGCTTTTGTGACGTCCGCGAACTTCACCGAGGCGGCGCAGGAGCGGAACATCGAGGCTGGGGTGCTGGTCCAGTCGACTCTACTCGCGCGATCCCTCGCATCGCAGTTCGAGCGGCTCGTGGACGTCGGCGCGCTGCGGCGCATCGCCGGGCTCGGCTGATTTCGATGCACGTCTGGGCCGCCACCGACCAGCGCACGTCGCTCGCGGACGTCGCGCTGCACGCGTCGCGCGCGGAGCGGCTCGGCTACACCGGGCTGCACGTGCCCGAGGCGGTGCACGACGCGTTCCTGCTCTCGGCGCGCGCGCTCGCGGCGACGGCGCGCCTCCGCGTCGCGACGAGCGTCGCGCTCGCGTTCCCGCGCTCGCCGATGACGACGGCGTACGCGGCGTGGGATCTCGCGGCGTTCTCCGGCGGGCGCTTCGAGCTGGGGCTCGGGTCGCAGGTGCGCGGCAACGTCGAGGGGCGCTTCGGCGTCGAGTGGTCGGCGCCGGTGCCGCGCATGCGCGAGTACGTGTCGGCGCTGCGCGCGATCTTCGCGAGCTGGCAGCACGGCTCGCCGCTCGCGTTCGAGGGCGAGCACTACCGCCTCGGGCGCATGCAGCCGTTCTTCGCGCCCGAGCCGCTGGCGTGCGATCCGATCCGCATCGCGCTCGGCGCGGTCGGGCCCGCGATGACGCGGCTCGCGGGCGAGGTGGCGGACGCGCTCGTGACGCATCCGACGAGCGCGAGTCCGCTCGTCCTGCGCGAGCGCACCGGGCCGCTCGTCGCGGAGGGCGAGCGGCGCGCCGGCCGCGCGCCGGGCGCGTGCAGGGTCGTGGCGGGCGGCTTCGTCGCGACGGGACGCGACGCGGCCGCGGTCGCCGCCGAGCGCGAGCGCATTCGCGAGTACCTCGGCTTCCTCTACTCGACGCCGCAGTACGCCGGCGCGCTCGCGCTGCACGGCTTCCCGGACGTGCAGCGCGAGCTGCAGGCGCTCGCGCGCGCCGGGCGCTGGAGCGAGATGCGCGCGCGCATCCCCGACGCGCTGCTGGACGCGCTCGTCCCCGCGGCGCCCTACGGCGAGATCGCGGCGCTGCTGCGCGAGCGCTACGACGGCCTGTGCGCGGCGCTCACCTTTCCGGCGCCGGCCGATCCCGCCGACGACGCGCTCGCGGCCGCGGCGATCGCGCAGCTCGTCGGGTGACGCTCGGGAGGGCGTCTCCTAGATTGGGCGCGGCATGAACGACGCATCCGACGCCGCGCGCCCGAACGAGGCTCCCGAGCACTTCGTCCGCGAGATGATCGCGGCCGACGTCGCGTCGGGGAAGCACGGCGGCCGCGTCGTCCTGCGCTTCCCGCCCGAGCCGAACGGCTACCTGCACATCGGCCACGGCCTGCGCCCGATCACGCTGAACTTCGGGCTCGCGCAGGAGTTCGGCGGGCGCTGCAACCTGCGCTTCGACGACACCAACCCCGTCGCCGAGGAGGCCGAGTTCGTCGACGCGATCCTGGCCGACGTGCGCTGGCTCGGCTTCGACTGGGGCGAGCACCTCTACTACGCGAGCGACTACTTCGACCAGCTCTACCTCTGGGCCGAGGAGCTGATCGGCAAGGGCCTCGCGTACGTCTGCGATCTGTCCTCCGACGAGATCCGCGAGTACCAGGGCACGCTCACCGAGCCGGGCCGGCCGTCGCCGTACCGCGACCGCAGCGTCGCCGAGAACCTCGACCTCTTCCGCCGCATGAAGGCCGGCGATTTCGAGCCGGGCGCGCGCGTGCTGCGCGCCAAGATCGACATGGCGTCGTCCGTGCTGCCGATGCGCGACCCCGTCCTGTACCGGATCGTGAAGGCGTCGCACCACCGCACCGGCGATCGCTGGTGCATCTACCCGATGTACGACTTCGCGCACCCGCTCTCGGACGCGATCGAGGGCGTCACGCACTCGCTCTGCTCGCTCGAGTTCACCGACCACCGCCCGCTCTACGACTGGTGCGTCGAGAACTGCTCGGTGCCGTCGCGCCCCGAGCAGACCGAGTTCGGACGCGTGGGCCTCACCTACACCGTGATGAGCAAGCGCTGGATGAAGCGGCTCGTCGAGGAGGGGCACGTGCGGGGCTGGGACGACCCGCGCATGGCGACGCTCGCCGCGCAGCGCCGCCGCGGCGTGCCGCCCGCGGCGTTCCGCAACCTCGCGCGCGATCTCGGCCTGACGCGCCGCAACATCACGGTCGAGCTCGCCCGCTACGAGCACGCGATCCGCACCGAGCTGAACAAGACGGCGCCGCGCGTGATGGCGGTGCTGCACCCGCTGAAGGTGGTGATCGAGAACTGGCCCGAGGGCCACGTCGAGGAGTTCGAAGCGGTCAACAACCCCGAGGACCCGAGCGCCGGCACGCGCAAGGTGCCGTTCTCGCGCGAGCTCTACATCGAGCAGGACGACTTCCTCGAGGACCCGCCGAAGAAGTTCTTCCGCTTGGCGCCCGGCCGCGAGGTGCGGCTGCGCGCCGCCTGCCTAGTCAAGTGCGAGTCGGTCGTGAAGGACGCGAGCGGGCGCGTCACCGAGCTGCGCTGCACCTGGGACCCGGCGACGCGCGGCGGCGACGCGCCCGACGGCCGCCGCATGCAGGCGACGCTGCACTGGGTGTCGGCGGCGCACGCGATTCCCGCCGAAGTGCGCCTGTACGAGACGCTGTTCAGCGTCGAGGACCCGATGGGCGCGGCCGCCGAGCAGGGCGTCGAGTACACGCACTTCCTGAACCCGAAGTCCGAGACGGTGCTGACCGGCGCGCGCGTCGAGCCGAGCCTCGCGGGCGCGACGCCGGGCGCCGCGTACCAGTTCGAGCGGCTCGGCTACTTCGCCGTCGATCCCGACAGCAAGCCCGGCGCGCTCGTCTTCGGCCGCACCGTCACGCTGCGCGACGAGTGGGCGAAGGTGCAGAAGAAGGGCGGCTAGGAGACCGACTCGAGAGTCGGTCTCCGCGCAGCGAGCCGCAGGCGAGCGAAGTCCCCGAGCTAAGCCTGGGCAGGGGCGGCGCGCTTCGTCTCGAAGCGGCGCCGGTACGCGCGCGGCGGCAGGAACGCGAGCCACGTCGGCACGGCGGCGAACAGGCCGGCCGCGCAGGTCGCGGCGAGCACCCACGTCGCGTCGGCCGGGTTCTCGGTGACGATCTGGCCGATCCAGAACAGCACGAACGCGCCGAACACGGCGGCCATCCCGGCGCCGAAGAGCAGGAAGCGGTTCACCACGAGCGGATCGACGAGGCCGAGCTGCATGCGCCGGCGCGCGAGCCCGTACTCATGGAGCGAGGCGTGCGCCGTCCACGCGAAGGCGCCCGCGCGCGCCGCGAGGCCGACGTAGTAGGGCGTGCTCGTCGTGTGCGTCGCGAAGCCGTCGGCGAAGCCCTGGCCGATCCAGCTTCCCGCGAACGCGACGCCCGCGACCGCGAGCAGGATGCGCGAGCCCGGCCAGCCGCGGCGGAACGTGTAGGCGGTCTGCACGTAGACCGCGAAGCACGCGACGTTCTGCACGAGCAGGCCGACGGCCATCAGGATCTGGTTCGTGTCCTCGCTCGGCAGCACGCCGCGGCGCGCGACGGTCGTGAGCGGATAGCCGACCGCGCCGAGCAGCACGAAGGCCAGCCCGAGCGCGAACTCGGGGACCTGTCGCGTGCGCGACGCGAGCAGCAGCAGCCGCACGCCGACGATGGCGTCCACGGCGATCATCGCGAGCGCGCCGAGCTGGAGGAGTGCAGTCACCCCCGGCTCATCGGCCGCTCCGCAAGCCGCCTTGACGCAGCGGGTCCTTTGACGGGAAGGGGCGCCTCGGCTTCCATCGACCGCCCGATCGAGAGGACCATGCCGACCGCGACCCCCGCGCTTCCGACCCTGCCGACCGCGACCCTGCCGCCGCGCAGCTACACCGACCCCGCCGTGTTCGAGCGCGAGCGCGAGCGGATCTTCCGGCGCGAGTGGCACTGCGTGGCGCGCGAGGACCAGCTCGCGCGACCGGGCGACTACGTCGCGTTCGAGCTCTTCGGCGAGCCGCTGGTCGCGGTGCGCGGCGACGACGGCCGGCTGCGCGTGCTCTCGGGCGTGTGCAGGCACCGCTGGATGCCCGTCGTCGCGAGCGGCAGCGGCAACCGGCGCTCGTTCCAGTGCCCGTATCACCTCTGGACCTACGGACTCGACGGCCGCCTGATCGGCGCGCCCGACATGCAGCGCAGCGCCGGCTTCGAGCGCGCGCGCTGCGCGCTGCCGCAGCTCGCCGTCGAGACCTGGCACGGATTCGTGTACACGAGCCTCGCGCCGGACGCCGCGCCGCTCGCGCCGCGGCTCGCGGGCCTGGCGCGCGCGCTCGCGCCCTACGACCTCGCCAGCCTGCGCACGCTGCCGCCGCTCGTCTTCGAGCACGACTGGAACTGGAAGGTGCTCGTCGACAACTTCATCGAGTCGTACCACCACCAGGGGCCGCACGCCGACACGCTGCAGCCGCTCGTGCCCGCGGCCGGCACCTGGGCCGAGGACGCGGACGGCCCGTACGTGCTGCTGCACAACCCGACCAAGAACGGCGTGCCGATTCCCACCGTGTTCGCGCCGCGGCCGGCGCTCGGCGACGCGCAGCGCGCGGAGTTCCTGGTCGCCGCCGTGTTCCCGTTCCATCTCTTCGCGGTGCAGCCCGACAGCCTCGTCTGGTATCGCATGGAGCCGCTCGCGGTGGATCGCTTCCGGCTCTTCATCCATCCGTGCGTGCCCGCCGAGGCGGCGGACGATCCCGCGCAGCGGCCCGCGATCGAAGGCCTGCGCAGCTTTCTGGATCTCGTGCACCGGCAGGACATGGAGGCCTGCGACGGCGTGCAGCGCGGCGTCGGCGCGGCGCTCGCGGCGCCCGGACCGCTCTCGCACCTCGAGAAGCCGATCGCGCAGCTCGCGCGCTGGTGGCGCGAGCGCATGGAGGCGTCGCCGTGAGCGCGGCCGACGCGATCGGCTCGGTCGGCGTCGCGCTGCTGCTCGTCGCGTTCTTCTTGAACGCCTTCGGCTGGATCGGCCGCGAGGCGCGCGCCTATCAGCTCATGAACCTGGCCGGCGCCGCGATCGCGGGCTGGGCGTCGTGGATGATCGGCTACCTGCCCTTCGTCGTGCTCGAAGCGACGTGGGCCGCCGTCGCGCTCGCGGCGCTCGTCCGCACTCAGCGCCGCGGCGCGTAGAGCCGGCTCGTCACGGCGTCCGCGACGCGGCGTCCCTGCGCGATGCCCGCCGTCTTGTCGAACGACCAGTGGATGCCGAGGTAGATGCGGCTCTGGCCGTTCTCCTCCTCGGCCTGCGAGAGCGACGCGAAGCTGCGCGGGCGCAGCGGCCGCACGTTGCCGTCGGGGTCGCGCGTCGCGCCGTTCCACTCGTCGGACGTGAAGGTGAAGGCGATCGCGTCCGTGCCGTAGAAGCGCCGCAGCGTCTGGAAGAGCGCGCCGCCGAAGGCCGCGTGGCCCGACGGATAGGCGGGGAAGGGCGGCGTGAAGTTCGGGCCGGCGAGATTGCTCGCGGGCGCGCCGAGCGGCATCCAGTCCGGGTCGCCGATCGTGTCGTCGTTGCCGTCGCCCGTGCCGCTCGGGCCGCTGCCGGGATCGGACTCGCGGATGCCCGTCACGGGGCGCCAGAGCTGGTAGTGGTACTTCGACTCCCACGCCGCGATGCCCGCGTCCGCCATCGCGACGTTCACCAGCGCGAGCAGGCGCGCGAGCTGCACGACGCCCGTGCCGCGCTCGGTCGCGATCGCGACCGCGATCTGGTTGTAGAGGCGCGGCGGCGCGCACAGGCTCGGCGTGCCGTCGTACGCCCAGTAGATCCCGACGTCGGTCTGCTGCTGCGTGCGCAGCGTCAGCGAGTGCACGCCGTCGCCGCCGAGCGCCCGCACCTCCGCGTACGCGGCGGCGTACTCGGGGCTCGTCATCGCGGGCGGCGGCGGCACGCGAAAGTCCGCGGCCGACGCGAGCACGAACGGACGCACCGCGCCCCAGTGCGCGCCGAGCGCGACGGGCGAGAGGCTGATCGGATCCTGTCGCCACCAGCCCGCCGCGTCGCGCGGGTGGAAGCCGTCGCCGTACAGCGGCTCGGCGTGGTCCGAGCCGTCGTCGCGGCGGCGCGCCAGCACGGCGGCCGCCGCGCGGCGGCCGAGCTCGACGCCGCGCACGAGCGCCCGCAGATCGCGCACGCGCAGCAGCTCCTCGACGAGGCGCACGTGGAACGCGTTCGCCTGCGACGGATACAGCGCGACCAGCGCGTCGTGCGCGGCCTGCGCGACCGCGGCGTCGAGCGACGTGCCCTTCGCGGCCGCGCGCAGCCCGAGCCAGCTCTGGTGCCCGCCCGCGATCGCGTTCACGGCCTCGAAGACGGCGACGTGCACGATCGCCATCGCGCGGCTCGCGCGGCCCGGCCCGAGCTGCTCGCCGAACGCGCGCGTCTCGCCCGCGGCGGGCGGCGTGTGATCGAGGCCGCTCGCGTCGATCGCAATCGCGTTCCAGCGGCGCACGACGTCGCCGGCGAGCGGCGCCGGACGCCGCAGCGGGCTCGCAACCTCGAGCAGCGGTCCGAAGAACTCCGCAGCGGTGCGCAGCTCGGCGGCGCGGGCCGGGAGCGCGGTCGCTGCGACGAGTCCGAGCGCGGCAAACGCGATGCGTGCGACCCATTCGATGCGTGCGGTACGGCGCAAGGCGAAATCCCCCGGAACCCAAGGGCGGCCATTCTGCCCGCGGCGCCGTGACAGAGGCATGGCGGCTGACACGTCGGCCCCGCTTCCTCCACTTCCGTGTAGGGGGCGCGCACGTCGGAGGAGGTGTGCGATGACCCACCCGGGTCGCGTCGTCGGTTCCGACTCATTCCGGTGTCTGCTGGCGGCGATCGCGCTCGCGCTGCTCGCGCCGCACGCGAGCACGGCCGTCACGATCGGCGGCACCGAGTTCCCGATGGGAGAGCTGGCGTTCCCGAATGCGACGGAATGCCTCGGTCCCGGAAGCTGCGGCGGCGAGGTGATCGTCGTCGACGCGCTCTACGACCCGATCGCGCCCGAGCAGGCCCTGCTCGGCCACGCGCTCGGACTCGTCGCGGTCGACCTCGGCAGCGAGGCCGCGATCGCGGTGCGCTTCCCCTTCGGCGTTCGCAACCTGGAGGGCCCCGACCTCTATCTCGCACAGGCGCAGTTCGTCGGCGACCTCGCGAGCCTCGCGACCTGCGGCGCCTCGGGCGCCGCGGACGTCGACGGCGCCGAGATCCGGCTCGCGGGCGAGACGACGTGGCACGCGGTCCCGTGCGACGCCTTCGCGGAGGATGCAGCCGCGGACGTCTCGTACGTCTTCTACGCGGATCCCGAGGTGCGCTCCGACGCGTACGCGCTGTGGAGCGTGACGCTCGACCTCGGCGACCTCGGCGTCGCGCCCGGCGCGAGCGTGGAAGGCTTCGACCTGCGCGGCAGCGGCGACGGCGGCTTCGACGCGGCGATCGCGGGGAGCCTCAACGTTCCCGAGCCCTCCTCGCTGCTGCTGCTCGAAGCGTCGATCGGCAGCGTCGCCGCGTTCCGCGGCTCAGCGGCGCGCCGGCGGCGGGCCCGCGACCGCGGTGGCCGCGTCGGGCCGCTCGCCCGGAGCGGCGCACGCGAGCCCGCGCAGCTCGCGCGCGAGCGCCTCCGCTGACGGGAAGCCTTCCAGGCGCAGCCAGCGCGCGCCGTCCTTCGCGCGCAGGAACGCGAGCGGCGCGTGGCTCGCCTTGTCGCCGCGATAGGCGCCGAACGCGGCCTGCATCCGGCGCACGGCCTGCTGCGATCCGGTGAGGAAGCGCCACGACGCGTCGCCGCCGTGCGCGCTCGCGTAGCGCGCGAGCCGCTCTGGCGTGTCGTGCTCCGGGTCGATCGAGATCGAGACGAGCCGCACGGGCTGGCCCGCGTCGGCCAGCTTGCGGCGCGCCGACGCGAACGTCGACGTCATCACCGGACACACCGTGCTGCAGCTCGTGTAGACGAAGTTCACCAGCCACGGCCCTTCGCCGCGCAGCAGCTCCTCGGTCCACACCGGCTGGCCCGCGCTGTCGAGCAGCACCACGTCCGGGACGTCGACGCGCACCACGCTGCGCTCGTAGCGCGAGTCGCTCGCCGCGTGCTCGTCGTGCGCGGCGGCCGCGCTCGATGCGACTGCGAGCGCCGCGCACGCGGCGGCGAGAGCTCGCGAGATGCGTTCGCGTTCCACTTCGGACTCCTCCTGCATCGCGTCAGGGCACGATCCAGCTCGTCTCGGCCTCGACGCCCGCGCCGTCGGCCGGGCGCACGATGTACGCGCCCTTCGAGGCGAAGCGTTGGCCCGCGCCGAGCGCGAGCCGCGGCCGCGACGAGGGCGTGACGCTCGCCTCGATGCGGTGCTCGAGCTTCTCGATCAGGTACGGCTGCGAGAAGTTCTGCACGACGTGCGAGAGCGTCTCGCCGAAGGTGCGGATCGCGAAGTGCGTGTCGAGCACGAGCGCGTCGACCGCGACGTCCACGCCCTTCGCGCGCAGCCACGCTTCGACCGGCTGGCGGCGCGCGGCCGCGTCGGGGAGCGCGGACTGCTGCACGCAGCGGCCGCGCGCCCAGAGCGGCCGCGGCAGCGCCTGCTCGCACGGGCCCGCGAGGCTCGACGACAGATAGAGCGGCGGCCCGTCCGCCGCGATCGTCTCGAGGCCCGCGAGATCGGCGGCGCCGAGCCAGAGCACCGCCGCATCCGGCGCGCGCGCGCCTGCGAGCCGCGCCCACGCCGGCCGCGAGCC
>QEVM01000183.1 GCA_003576805.1 Pseudomonadota bacterium
GAAGAGCGCGACGACGACGAGGAACGCCGCGCTGCCTGCGAGCGGCGCTGCGATCAGCGGCGAGAGCTGCAGCGCCTCGGCCGCGGCGCCGCCGAGCCGCGTCGCGACCCACCAGGCCGCGCCGTAGCCGCACGCGAGCCCCGCCACCGAGAGCCCGGTCGCGAGCGCGCCGCGGCGCGCGCCGAGCGCGGCGAACGCGATCAGCAATGCGAGTGCAACGAGGTCGAGGGCCATGTCGCCGCTGCGTATCGGAGCGGCGCGAAGGGCCCTGAAGCCAGCCGATCCCGCAGCGGCTGGCTACCTTCGGCGAGGCTGATCTTCCCACACGAGGAGAGTCCCGATGGCGTTCCATCACGTGGCGGTCGCGACGCGCGACACGCAGGCGACGCACCGCTTCTACACCGAGGCCACGGGCTTCGAGCTCGTGAAGGTGGTGGCGGCGAAGTCGCCCGAAGGCGGCTGGGCCAAGCACCTCTTCTACGAGACGGGCGGCGGCGAGCTGATGGCGTTTTGGGAGCTGCACGATCCGAGCCTGCCGAGCCCGACGCCGAGCGCGATCGCGACCGACCTCGGCCTGCCGGTCTGGAGCAACCACATCGCGTTCCACGCGGCGGACCTCGCGGACATCGAGCGCCGCAAGCGCCGCTGGCTCGAGCACGGTCACGACGTGATGGAGATCGATCACGACTGGTGCGTGTCGATCTACACCGTGGATCCCAACGGCATCCTGGTGGAGTTCTGCACGATGACGCGCGCGCTCGACGAGAACGATCGCGCGGAGGCGCTGCGCTTGCTGAACGATCCGCACCCGCCGCTCGAGAGCGGCCGGCAGGACGCGATGGTGCTGCACAAGGCGCAGGCGAGCTGAGAAGAGCAACGAGGGCGGACGCGGAGCGAGGAGCCGAGATGAGCGACTACACGATGACGATCGGCGGTCAGGCGGTGACGAGCGACGGCACCTTCGGCGTGGTGAATCCCGCGACGGGCCAGGTGTTCGCGCAGGCGCCCGAGTGCAGCCGCGCGCAGCTCGACGTCGCGATGGACGCCGCGGTGCGCGCGTTCCGGCCGTGGAGCCGCGACGTCGGCCGCCGCAAGCAGGCGCTGCTCGCCTGCGCGGAGGCGATCAAGGCGCGCCTCGGCGAGCTGGCGCCGGTGCTCACGCAGGAGCAGGGCAAGCCGCTCGCGAAGGCGAGCGAGGAGCTGATCGGCGCGGCCGTGTGGTTCCAGTACACCGCGTCGCTCGACCTGCCCGTCGAGGTGCTCCAGGACGACGACAAGGTGCGGCTCGAGGTGCGGCGCCGCCCGTACGGCGTCGTGGGCGCGATCACGCCGTGGAACTTCCCGGTGCTGCTCGCGGTGTGGAAGATCGCGCCCGCGCTGCTCGCCGGGAACACGGTGGTGGTGAAGCCGTCGCCGTACACGCCGCTCTCGACGCTCGCGCTCGGCGAGGTGCTGCGCGAGGCGCTGCCGCCCGGCGTGCTCAACGTGGTGTCGGGCAGCGACCAGCTCGGCGCGTGGATCACGTCGCACCCGGCGGTGCGCAAGATCTCGTTCACCGGCTCGGTCGCGACGGGCAAGAAGGTCGCGGCCGCGGCCGCGCCCGACTTGAAGCGCATGACGCTCGAGCTCGGCGGCAACGACGCCGCGATCGTGCTCGACGACGCGGATCCGCGGCAGGTCGCGGAGAAGCTGTTCTGGGGCGCGTTCTCCAACACCGGCCAGATCTGCAGCGCGATCAAGCGCCTCTACGTGCACGAGCGGATCGCGCCGGCGGTGATCGACGCGCTCGCGGGCGTCGCGCGCGGCGTCACGGTCGGCGACGGCATGCAGCCGGGCAGCCAGCTCGGCCCGCTCAACAACGCGCCGCAGTTCGAGCGCGTGATCGAGCTGGTCGACGACGCCAAGAACGCCGGCGGCAAGATCGTGACGGGCGGCGCGCCGCTCGGCGGCGGCGGCTACTTCTACCCGCCCACGCTGGTGACGGATGTCGCGGAGGGCGTGCGCCTCGTCGACGAGGAGCAGTTCGGACCGGCGCTGCCGATCCTCACGTACCGCGACGTCGACGATGCGGTCGAGCGCGCGAACGGCACCATGTTCGGGCTCTCCGGCTCGGTGTGGTCCGCGAGCCCGGAGCGCGCCGCCGAGGTCGCCGGCCAGCTCGAGTGCGGCACCGCGTGGGTGAACCAGCACCTCGCGATCGTGCCGAACGCCCCGTTCGGCGGCGCCAAGTGGTCGGGCATCGGCGTCGAGAACGGGCCGTGGGGGCTGCTCGGGTTCACGGAGCTGCAGACGGTGAACATTGCCAAGGCGTGAGTCGGAGATGGGGCGAGCGCGAGCCTGATGGGGTCGGCCCGCTCGCCTTTGGCTCGCTACGGCGGAAGCGGGCGCTTTGGCTGCGATCGTGGCATCGAGCTCGCGTGTTCGAGCGCGGGCCTGATGGGGTCGGCCCGGTCGCCTTTGGCTCGCTACGGCGGAAACGGGCGCTTTGGCTGCGATCGTGGCATCGAGCTCGCGTGTGCGACCGCGAGCCTGATGGGGTCGGCCCGGTCGCCTTTGGCTCGCTACGGCGGAAGCGGGCGCTTTTGCTGCGGTCGTGGCTTCGAGCTCGCGTTCATGCGGGGAAGAGGGCGTCGATCTTGGCGATGGTGTCGGGAGGGAGGGCGACGCCGCTGGCCTTGACGTTCTCCTGGATCTGGTCGGGGCGCGTGGCGCCGACGATGGCGCTGGCGACGTTGGGCTGGCGCAGGCACCAGGCGAGCGCGAGCTGGCTCATCGTGAGGTCGAGGTCGGCGGCGATCGGGCGGAGCTGCTCGACGCGCGCGAGCACGTCCTCGGTGAGGAACGCTTCCATGAAGCGCGACTGGAACGGGTGCGCCGCGCGCGTGCCGGCGGGGCGCACGCCGGTCGCGTACTTGCCGGTGAGGACGCCCTGCGCGAGCGGGCTCCACACGATCTGTCCGATGCCGCGCTTCTCGCAGGCGGGCAGCACGCGCCGCTCGATGCCGCGGCGCAGCATCGAGTACTGCGGCTGGCTCGAGATCGGCCGGTAGCCGCCGCAGCGGTCGGCGCTCTCGACGGCGTCGCGGATCCGCTGGTGGCTCCACTCGGAGACGCCCCAGTAGAGCACCTTGCCCGCGCGGATCAGGTCCTCGTAGGCGCGCACCGTCTCGTCGATCGCCACCGACTCGTCCGCGCGATGGCACTGGTGGAGGTCGAGGTAGTCGGTGCCGAGGCGGCGCAGCGACGCGTGGACGCTCTCGAACAGGTGCTTGCGCGAGAGGCCGCGGTCGTTCGGCCCGTCCGACATCGGAAAGAACGCCTTGGTCGCGACCACGACGGTGTGGCGCGGCACGCCTTCGAGGGCGATGCGCAGCGACTCCTCGGCGGCGCCGTTCGCGTAGACGTCGGCGGTGTCGAACAGGTTGACGCCGAGCTCGAGCGCGGCGCGCACGACCGCGGTCGCGCCGCTCGCGTCGACGGTCGCGCCGTAGGTGAGCCACGAGCCGAGCGAGATCTCGCTCACTCGGAGTCCGCTGCGCCCGAGCTGCCGGTACTGCATCGACGCACCATGCTAGCCGCGAAGCCGCGCGCACGCGCCGTCGCGCACGCGGATCCATCGCGTAGACTGGCCGCGCCATGCTGCACCTCGCCGCGCACACCGATCCCGCGTGGGCCGCGCGCGCCCTCGCGCACGTCGACGAGATCCTGCTCGACCACGCGCACCTCGAGAAGAAGGCGGCGGGCACGGCGGTGACGCTGCTCTTCCGGCACCCCGACCTGCCCGCGCTGCAGCAGCCGCTCGCGGCGCTGGCGCGCGAGGAGCTGGCGCACTTCGAAGGCGTGCTGCGCCATCTCGCGCGGCGCGGCGTCCCGTTCGCGCGCCAGAAGCCGGGCCGCTACGCCGGGCGCCTGCACCGCGTCGTGCGCAGCGAGCCGCCGCACCAGCTGCTCGACACGCTGCTCGTCGCGGCGCTGATCGAGGCGCGCAGCTGCGAGCGGCTCGGGCTGCTGGCGGAGGCGCTCGGCGACGTCGACCCGGAGCTGGCGGCGTACTACCGCTCGCTGCTGGCGTCCGAGGCGCGACACCACGGCGAGTACGTCGCGCTCGCCGAGGCCTGCTTTCCCGCCGCGGCCGTGCGCGCGCGCCTCGCCGAGATCGCCGCGCACGAGGCGGCCGTCGTCGCCGACGCGCCCTTCGAGCCGCGGCTGCACGGATGATGGGAGGTTCCGGGATGAAGCGCGTCTCCGTGAACGGCATCGAGATGGCCTACGAGGAGCACGGGCACGGCGCGCGGCCGCTCGTGCTGGTGCACGGCTTCACCGGCTCGCGCCGCGACTTCGCGTGGCGCGTCGCGGAGCTCGCGACGACCGGGCGCGTCGTCGCGCTCGACCTGCGCGGGCACGGCGACTCCACGAACACGGGCGACGCCGCCAGCTACACGATCGAGCAGGTCGCCGACGACCTCGTCGCGTTCCTCGCCGCCGCGGGCATCGAGGCGTGCGACCTGCTCGGGCACTCGATGGGCGGGATGGCGGTGCTGCGCGCCGCGCTCGCGGCGCCGGAGCGGATCGCGTCGCTGCTGCTGATGAACACCGCGGCGCGTTGCCCGGACGGCCTGCCGCGCGATCTCATCGAGATGGCGGGGCAGGCGGCCTTGGCCGTCGGCACGCGGCGGCTGCTCGAGATCATGCGCGAGCGCGCGCCCGAGTCGGCGCGCACCGCCGCCGACCGCCGCCTCGAGCAGAGCTGGGGCGAGGGCTACTGGAGCGAGTGGCGCGAGCCCAACTTCGCGGCGCTCGACCCGGTCGCGTACGGCGCCTTCGGGCGCTCGATCCTCGAGCAGCCCTCGCTGGTGCCGCGGCTCGGCGAGATCGACCGCCCCACGCTCGTGATGGTGGGCGGCGACGACGCGAGCTTCCAAGAGCCCGCGCGCGAGCTGCTGGAAGGGATTCGCGGCGCGCGCGGCGCGTTCTTCGAGGAGGCGGGCCACCAGCCGCAGTTCGAGGCGCCCGCCGCGTGGGTGGAGGCGATCCGCGCGCACCTCGCGCGCGTGCGCGCCTGACGCGGCTTCCCGCCGCACCGCACGCCGTGTAGGCTGGACCTCCGCCCCGCAGCCGGAGGACCGATGCCCGAGCCCCTGACCTTCACCAGCGACGCCCTCGTGCAGAGCGTCTTCCGCGACCACTACGCGCTCGACGCCGAGAAGCTCGAGTCGCTGTACAGCAAGAGCAAGCGCCACCAGTGGAACGCCGAGCTCGACGTCGACTGGAGCGCGTACGAGCCGGGCGCCGACATCCTGGAGCGCTCGCGCGACTTCCTCTCGCGCCTCGCGTGCGTCGCGGAGCTGCCGGCCGACGTGCAGGCGCGCCTCTTCCGCGAGGCCGCCACTTTCACGCTCTCGCAGGTCCTGCACGGCGAGCAGGCGGCGCTGATGGTGTGCGGCCAGCTCGTCAACGTCGTGCCCGACCTCGACGGCAAGCTCGCGGCCGCCGTGCAGGTGATGGACGAGGCGCGACACGTCGAGGTGTTCGCCCGCTATCTCGACAAGGTCGGGCGGCGCTATCCGATCGACCCCGACCTGCAGGCGATCGTCGCCCAGATCCTGGCCGAGACGGACTGGGAGGCGAAGTGCGTCGGCATGCAGGTGATCCTGGAGAGCGTCGCGCTCGGCTTCTTTCGCGCCGGCACCGAGCTGGCGCGCGAGCCGGTGCTCGCGTCGTTCATCGGCAACGTCCACGAGGACGAGGCGCGCCACGTCGCGTACGGGGTGCTGACGCTCGAGGACCGCATTCCCAACCTGTCGGACGCGGCGCGCCGCCGCCTCGAAGACCTCGCCTACGACAGCGTGCTGCGCATCGCGGGGCGCGGCGGCAAGCCGTCGTTCACCACGCAGTTCGCGGCGCTCGCGAACGCCGGGATCGACGTCGCGGCGTTCCTTCCGAAGCTGCTCGCCGAGGTGTCCGACCCGGCGGGGCTGGACCTGGACGGCATCGAGGATCCGATGACCCGCACCGTGCTGCCGAACCTGGTGCGCGTCGGGCTCGTGCCCGAACGGCTGCTGCTCGGCTACCGCGCGCAGGGCTGGCGCATCGACCTCGCGACCGGCGCCGTCGAGGACCTCCACACCTGGCACCCCGACACGCGGGCCGCGCGCGCCGAGCTCGCCGCGAGCGGCAGGACGATCGCGCGCCCCGCCTGAGGAGAGCTCATCGCAGCTCTTCGCCCAGCGCGTCGAGCAGCCGATCCACGATCTCGACGCGCGCGTTCTCGCCCATCAGGCCGACGCGCCAGATGCGACCCGCGAGCTTGCCGAGGCCGCCGCCGACCTCGATGCCGTGACGGTCCAGCAGGCGGCGCCGCAGGGCGGCCTCGCCCTCGCGCGTGATCCGCTCGGGCAGCAGCAGGGCGTTCAGCATCGGCAGCCGGTGCTCCTCCGCGACGAGCGGCGCGAAGCCGAAGCGCGCCGCGCCTGCGAGCAGGTGGCGCGACGCCTCGCGATGGCGCGCCTCGCGGGCGGCCATGCCCTCCGCCTCGACGCGGCGCAGGCCCTCCGCGAGGCCGACGATCGCCGAGATCGGCGCCGTGTGGTGGTAGACGCGCCGCTCGCCGAAGTAGCCGCCGAGCAGGTTCAGGTCGAAGTACCAGCTCGACACCGGCGCGCGGCGCCGCGCGAGGCGCTCGAGCGCGCGCGGCGAGAACGACGCGGGCGAGAGGCCGGGCGGGCAGGAGAGACACTTCTGCGTGCCGCTGTAGGCGGCGTCGACGCCCCAGGCGTCGAGCGCGACCGGAATGCCCGCGAGCGACGTGACGCAGTCGAGGATCACGAGCGCGCCCGCCGCGCGCGCCGCCTCGGCGATCGGCGCGACCGGCTGGCACGCGCCGGTCGACGTCTCGGCGTGTACGAACGCGACGAGCGCGGGCCGCGTGCGCGCGATCGCCTCGCGCATCGCGCCGGCGTCGAGCACGCGACCCCAGTCGGCGTCGACGCGCACGACGCGCGCGCCGAGCCGCGCCGCGACCTCGCACATGCGCTCGCCGAACACGCCTGCGACGCCGACCACGACGGCGTCGCCGGGCTCGACGAAATTCGCGAAGCACGCCTCCATGCCGCCGCTCCCGGTCGCCGAGAGCGGCAGCGTCATGGGATTGGCCGTCGCGAACAGGCGTCGCAGGCTCGCCTGCACCGCGTCGACGACGTCGAGGAAGGCGGGATCGAGATGGCCGACGAGCGGCTGCGCCATCGCCGCGAGGACGTCGGCGTGCGCGTTCGAGGGGCCCGGACCGAGGAGCAGGCGATGCGGCAGCGGCTTCATGGCGGCGGAGAGTACCCGCAGCGTTGACAGGAGGGCGGTGCCTTCCTAGTTTGGGGCCGTTCCTCCCCCGCGGGAAGATGCGGTTTCGTCGCTTCCTTCCTGCGCCTCCAGCCAACGCGGCCGTGCACGCGCTCGGGTGAACGGACCGCCAACCTCGAAGGGCGCACGTCGATGCGTTGGATCGGGATCGCGCTCGCGCTCGGACTCGCGGCGCTCGCCTTCGCGACGCTGCTCCAGCGCGGCGGCGGCGGCGGCCCGCGATCGGCTGCGACGCCCGAGGCGATCGACGAGGCGTCGCGCGCGCAGCTCGAAGAAGTGCTGCGCAAGTCGGGCGCGGGCGAGGCGACGCCATGAGGGCGCTGCGCGACCGCGCGGCCTACGAGGCCGAGGAGCGCGAGCGGCTCGCGCCGTGGGCGGTCGCGAGCGCGGCGTCGCGCGGGCGTGTCGTGCCCGAGCCCGAGCATCCGCTGCGCACCGCGTTCCAGCGCGATCGCGACCGCGTCCTGCACTCGCGCGCGTTCCGCCGGCTCGAGTACAAGACGCAGGTCTTCGTGCACCACGAGGGCGACCACTACCGCAACCGGCTCACGCACACGCTCGAGGGCGCGCAGATCGCGCGCACCATCGCGCGCGCGCTGCGCCTCAACGAGGACCTCGCCGAGGCGATCGCGCTCGCGCACGACCTCGGCCACACGCCGTTCGGTCACGCCGGCGAGCGCGTGCTCGCGAAGCTGATGCGCGGTGCCGGCGGCTTCGACCACAACCGCCAGTCGCTGCGCGTCGTCGACCTGCTCGAGGAGCGCTATCCGGGCTTTCGCGGCCTGAACCTCAGCTACGAGACGCGCGAGGGCATCTGCAAGCACGGCGGCGGCTTCGCGCACCCCGTGCCGCTGCCCGACCGGCGCGGCCAGACGCCGCTCGAGGCGCAGGTCGCCGACCGCGCCGACGAGATCGCCTACACCAACCACGACCTCGACGACGGACTGCGCTCGGGGCTGGTCGCCGCTGCGCAGCTCGACGACGTGCCGCTCTGGCGCGAGACGCGCCGCGCGACGCGCGAGCGCGTCGGCGCGGACGCGCCCGAGCCGGTGCTGCGCGCGCAGACGATCGTGGCGCTCATCAACCGCCTCGTGACCGACCTCGTCGAAGCGACCGCCGCGCGCCTCGAAGCGCTCGCGCCGCGCGACGTCGACGGCGTGCGCGCCGCCGAGGAGCGCCTCGTGCGCCCGACGCCGGCGCTCGAAAAGGGGCTCCGCGAGCTGAAGGAGTTCCTCTACCGCAATCTCTACTTCCACCCCGCCGTGGTGGCGACGACCAACGACGCCGAGCGCGTTCTCGAGGAGCTGTGGGACGTGTACCGCGAAGATCCGGCGCGCTTGCCGGCGCAGGTGCAGGCCCGCTTCGACGAGGACGGCGCCGTGCGCGCGATCGCCGACTACGTGGCGGGCATGACGGATCGCTTCGCGCTCGCGGAGCACCGCAGGCTCACCCATGCCCACGCCCCCTGACGACGCCGTCCGCGTCGCGCTCTCGACCGCGCCCGACGCCGAGGTGGCGGCGCGCATCGCGCGCGCGCTCGTGGAGGAGCGCCTCGCGGCGTGCGCCAACCTGCTGTCCCCGGTCCGCTCGATCTACCGCTGGCAGGGCCGCGTGGAGGACGACACCGAAGTGTTGCTGGTGATCAAGACCCGCGCCGACCGCGTCGACGCGCTCGCCGAGCGCCTGCGCGCGCTGCATCCCTACGACGTCCCCGAGCTGGTCGTGCTGCCGGTGGACGGCGGCCTCGCGCCCTATCTCGACTGGGTGCGCGGCGAGGCCGCGCCGTGAGCCTGGCGGACGCGCTCGAAGCCGCCGCCGACGCGCTGCACGCGCACGCCGACGCGATCCGGCCCGCCAACGGCGATCCCGACCGCCTGCTCGCCGCGCTCGAGCGCGGCGCGGCCGCCGAGATCCTGCGCTGGCTGCTGACGGAGCGGCCCGAGGAGGGCGGCGAGCTCGCGCTCGCGTGGGCCGAGTCGGACGCCGGCGTCGCGGCGATCGCGGCGGTGGACGAGGCGTCGCTCGCCAAGGCGGGCCGCAAGGCGCTGCGCCGCGCGCTGCACCGGCTGCGCTCGCGCGGCGTCGAGCTGGCGGCGCCCGCAGCGGCGCCGCGCGTCGCGACGCTGCCCAAGCTGGAGGACGAGATCGCGGCGTCGCTGGTGTCGCCGCCGGATCCGAGCGGCGCGCAGCTCGTGGTGCTCGTCGAGTCGGCGCCGTCGGGCGGGACGCGCATCTTCCAGGGCGCGGTGGACCTCGAGCGCGGCATCCTCGACTTCCGCGTCGTGCAGGCGAACCGCTCGCAGGCGCGCCGGCTGCTGCGCGATCTCGAGCAGAGCGAACGGCTCGCGGCGACGCCGGTGCCGCGCGAGACGCTCGCCGCGCTGCTCGCGCGCGCCGCCGACGCGCAGCCGTCCGACCGCGCGCTGCCGATGTCCTTCGCCGAGTGGCGCGCGCGCATCGCGCGGCCGCCCGAGGGCGCCGCGACGCCGGGCGA
>QEVM01000184.1 GCA_003576805.1 Pseudomonadota bacterium
GGTGCTGGCGCGCATCCAGGGCTCGCTCGTCACGGCGCTCGCGGACCGCGGCCCGGTCGCGCTCGCCGCGGTCGAGGCGTTCGCGCGCGTCGCGCCCGCGCTCCCGCTCGCGCCGGTCTGCGCGGTGCTCGGGCACGCCGACGCCGAGGTCGTGCAGAGCGCGGTCTCCTGCATCCGCCGGCACGGCGGCGACGCCGAGCTGGCGGCGCTGGTCCCGCTGCTCGCGCACCCGCACTGGGCCGTGCGCGCGGGCACGATCGAGGCGCTCGCCGAGCGGCGCTGGGTGCCGGCGATCCCGCACGTGCTGCGCCGGCTCGACGGCGAGGAAGACGAGTTCGTGCGCGACACCCTGCTGCGCGCGCTGGCGCGCCTCGAGGAGGCGTAGGCGGAGTCGCATGGCGGAGGGGGGGCGCAGCGAAGAGCTCGCGATGACCGACGCGGAGTTCCGGATGATCACGGACTTCCTGCGCGGGACGTGCGGGCTGCACTTCGGGTCGGAGTCGCGGTACCTGCTCGAGCGGCGCCTCGCGCGCCGCTGCGCCGAGCTGGGGCTGCGCTCGTTCACGTCGTACCACTACGCGCTGCGCAACGACGCGAGCGGCGAGGGCGAGCTCGCGTGGGCGATCGACCACCTGACCACGAACGAGACGTACTTCCTGCGCGAGCGCCGCCAGCTCGAGGCGCTGATCCGCGAGATCGTGCCGAGCCTGCAGGCGCGCCGCGGCGGCGCGGACGCGGGCCCGATCTCGATCTGGAGCGCGGGCTGCTCGAGCGGCGAGGAGCCGTACTCGATCGTGCTGATGGCGCTCGAGGCGGGCCTCTCGCCCGGCCGCGACCTGCGCGTCTACGCCTCCGACATCTCGCGGCAGATGCTCCAGAAGGCGCGCCGCGGCGTGTACCGCGAGGGCTCCTTCCGGCAGATGGACCCGTGGCTGCGCGAGAAGTACTTCGTCGCGAAGGACGGCAGCCTGCGGATCTCCGACGACATCAAGAAGCACGTCCACTTCGCGCACCTGAACCTGCTCGACGAGTCGCGCAGCGCCCTGCTGGGGTCGCTCGACGTGATCCTGTGTCGCAACGTCATCATCTACTTCGACCTCGAGACGAAGCGGCGCGTGGTGCGGACGTTCCACAAGAAGCTGCGCCCGGGCGGCTACCTGCTGCTCGGCCACTCCGAGTCGCTGATCAACCTCTCGACCGACTTCGAGCTCAAGCACCTCGCGCACGACATGGTCTACCGCCGGCCCGCGGAGACCGACCCGTGGCACGAGACGGCCGAGCGCACCCTCGCGTTCGCGGACCGGCGGGAGGGCCCGTGAGCGTCGCGCCGATCCGCGTCCTGGTGATCGACGACTCGGCCTTCAGCCGCCGCACGATCACGCGCATGCTCGAGCGCTCGCCGCTCGTGTGCGTGGTCGGCGCCGCGCGCGACGGCGAGGAGGCGCTGCGCAAGACGCTCGAGCTGCGCCCCGACCTGATCACGCTCGACCTCGAGATGCCGCGCATGGACGGCTTCACCTTCCTGCGCCTCGTGATGAGCCGCTGCCCGACGCCGGTGATCGTGATCAGCGGCCGCAAGGGCGAGCAGGACGTGTTCCGCGCGCTCGACTTCGGCGCCGTGGACTTCATCGCGAAGCCGAGCTCGCGCGCCGGCAGCGAGCTCGAGACGATCGAGCAGGAGCTGCTGCGCAAGGTGCACGCGATCCGCCAGCTGCGGATCGAGAAGGTGCGCGCGCGGCTGGAGGCGGCGCCGCCGGTGCGGAGCGCGCACGGGACGCCCGCGGCGCGCGGGCCGCGCGTGGCGGTGATCGGATCGTCCACCGGCGGCCCCGCGGCGCTGATGCAGATCCTCGGCTCCTTCGAGCGCGCGCCGGCGGTCGCGGTCGTCGTCTGCCAGCACATGCCCGAGGGCTTCACGCGCGGCTTCGCCGAGCGCATCGACCGGCTGACGCCGTTCGCGGCGCGCGAGGCGCAGGACGGCGACGAGCCGGAGCCGGGCAGCGTGCTGGTCGCGCCGGGCGGCGTGCACCTCGAGTTCGAACGGCGCGCGGCGCGCACGGTGGCGCGCCTCGTGGCGGCGCGACCGGGCGACAAGTACGCGCCGTCGGTGGACCGGTCGTTCGCGTCGGCCGCCAAGCACTGGGGCTCCGAGCTGCTCGCGGTGGTGCTGACCGGCATGGGCGACGACGGGGCCGCGGGCGTGCTCGCGGTCAAGCAGTCGGGCGGTCAGGTCGTCGCCGAATCCGAGCAGACGGCGGTGGTGTTCGGCATGCCGGGGCAGGCGATCCGGACCGGCGCGGTGGACGCCGTGCTGCCGCTGCCCGAGATCGCGTCGGTGATCGAGCTCGGCTGCGCCGCGGCGCGCCGGAGCGGGGCGTGAGGTCGCGATGAGCGAGAAACGAGACGGGCTGTTCGCGCGCGCGGAGGAGGTGCTGTCGCTGTTCCGGCGCGGCGCCGAGTTCACGCAGGAGCTGCTCAAGGAGAACGAGCGGCTGCGCGGCCGGCTCGCCGAGCTGCAGACGCAGCAGCTCGCCGCGTCGGACGAGCACCAGTGGGAGAAGCTGCGCCGCGAGCTGCTCGGGCGCATCCACGACCTCGAACGCGAGCGCGAGAGCGCCGTTGAGCGGCTGCGCATGGTGGAGGGCGAGAACCGCCAGTTCGCCGAGCGCTACCTCGAGATCGAGGAGGAGAACAACAACCTCGCGAGCCTGTACGTCGCGTCCTACCAGCTCCACTCGACGCTGGATCTCGCCGAGGTCGTGAAGATCGTCGTCGAGATCGTGATCAACCTGATCGGCGCCGAGGTGTTCGCGATCTACATCCTCGACGAGCGCACCCAGGTGCTCTCGCCGGTGGCTTCGGAGGGGCGCGAGATTTCGGAGTTCGCGCCCTGCGAGCTGGGCTACGGGATGGTCGGCGCGGCGGTCGCGAGCGGCGAGACGCAGTGCGGCGACGCGGCGGCCGCCGAGGACCTGGCCCGCCCGATCGTGTGCGTGCCGCTGCGCGTGCAGGAGCGCCCGATCGGCGCGATCGCCATCCACAAGCTGCTGCAGCAGAAGGACGGCTTCACGCCGCTCGACCACGAGCTGTTCACGCTGCTCGCGGGACACGCGGCCACCGCGGTGTTCGCGGCGCGGCTGCACTCGCAGTCCGAGCGCAAGCTGAACACCATCCAGGGATTCATCGACCTCCTGACGAAGTGAGGGGGACCGCCCGGCGCGCGGGCGGGGAGGACGGGACATGGCTCGCCATCGCATCTTGATCGTCGAAGACAGCCCGACGATGCGACAGCTCCTGGTGTTCGCGCTCAAGCGGCTCAAGGAGGTCGACATCGTCGAGGCGCAGGACGGCATGGACGGCCTGCGCAAGGTGTCGAGCGACCACTTCGACCTGGCGCTGATCGACATCAACATGCCGGTGATGGACGGCCTCAAGCTGATCAGCCTGATCCGCGGCGAGGACAACCTGCGCGAGATGCCGATCATCGTGATCACGACGGAGGGCGCGAGCGAGGACCGCGAGCGCGCCATCGCGCTCGGCGCGAACGAGTATCTGACCAAGCCGATCCAGGCCAACAAGGTGCTCCGCGTCGCGCAGAGCCTGCTGAAGGCGGAGTGAGCGCCATGGCCACGCAGAACGCCGCGGCGAGCCGTCCCGGCCGGCGCTTCCAGAAGCGCTTCGCGCTCCTCACGCTGGTGTCGAGCGCGGTCAACATCGTCGTGATCGCGCCGTTCCTGATGCGGCTGCTCGACTGGGAGGCGCCGGAATGGCGCACCTTCTGGCTCGTCGTCGGCGGCTGGATCGTGGTGCTGGTGGGCGTCTCGCAGTGGATGCAGCAGGCGGTGCGCGAGCTCGCGCACTGGCTCGATCGCGACGCCGCCGGCCAGGCGACGCACGAAGAGACGGTGCGCGCGTTCGCAGCCTCGATCGACCTGGTGCGCCAGGTGATCCGCGACTCCTACCTGCTCTGGCCGGTCGGCGCGACCTGCGTCGCGCTCACGATGAAGCTCTTCGCGCCCGCGATCGCGTGGGCGGACGTGCTGGCGCTGTGCGGCGCGGGCGCGCTCGGCGGCGCCGTCTCGAGCCCGACGGTCGCCTTCGTCTTCAAGCGCGAGATCGAGCCGCTGCGGGCGCGCCTCGCCCGCATCGTCGAGTCGCCCGAGGAGCGCGCGCGCGCGGTGCGGCGGCTGCCGCTCGTCTGGAAGCTGCAGGGCACGGTGCTGCTCACGACGGTCGTTCCGATCGTGGTGATGATGATGGTCGTGCAGCGCCAGACCGTGCTGCTCGCGGCGGAGTTCGTGCACGCGCAGCAGCGCGAGTGGCTCGACAGCGACGAGCCCGAGAACCTGGCGGCCTCGTCGCACGCGCCGTTCGTCTCGATCGGCGGCGGCTGGTGGCTCGTCGATCCGGGGAACGGGCGCGTGATCGCGCAGAGCGACGCCTCGCGCGAAGCCGATCCGCTCGCCGCGATCGCGGGCGAGAGCGCCGCCGCCGGCACCGGCGCGAACGCGTCCGCGTTCTTCTCCTGGCAGCGCAACGTGCGCGGCGACCGCGTGATCGTGGCGATGCTGCCGCGCGGCGCGATCGGCGCCTTCGTCGGCGTCGCGCCCGAGGTGTACGGGCTGCTCGTGCTCGCGCTCGCGATCGCCGCCAGCGCGGCGTGGATCGTCGCGCGCGACCTCTCGGGCGGGATGGCGTCGCTGCGCGCGGAGGCGCAGCGCATCGCCGACGGCGATCTCGCGCGCGCGTCCGTGTTCGAGTCCGAGGACGAGCTCGGCGACCTCGGGCGCGCCTTCGACCAGATGCGCCAGTCGCTGCGCGAGACGGTCCGCCGCGTCACGGCCGCGGCCGACCGCGTCGACACCGCGGCCGGCCAGCTCGCGAACGTCGGGTCGGCGGTCGCGGAGGCGGCGGCGGACCAGGACCGCAGCATCGTGCAGGCGCGCGAGTCGACCGACTCGATCCGCGAGCAGGTGACGGGCATCACCGAGTCGGCGCAGGCGCTGTCCGCGTCCGTAGAGGAGTCGTCGAGCTCGATCCTCGAGATGGGCGCGGCGGGCGAGGAGCTGAGCTCGACCGCCTCGGTGCTCTCGTCGCGCGTGGAAGAGGTGTCGAGCTCGATCGAGCAGATGATCCGCGGCGTCGCCGAGATGGCGCGCCACGTGGACGGACTCTCCGACGCCGCGATCGACACGCAGTCGTCGGTCGCGGAGATGGCGGGCTCGATGCGCGAGGTGGACGCCAACGCGGCGGAGACGGCGCGGCTCTCGGCGCAGGTGGTCACGGTCGCCGAAGGCGGGCGCGAGCGCGTCCAGGAGACGATCGCCGGCATGGACGCGATCCGCGACGCGACCGACACGGTCGAGAAGGTGATCCGCGGCCTCGGCGCGCGCGCGCAGGAGATCGGCGCGATCGTGGACGTGATCGACGACGTCGCCGACGAGACCAACCTGCTCGCGCTCAACGCGGCGATCATCGCGGCGCAGGCCGGCGAGCACGGCCGCGCATTCTCGGTGGTCGCGGACGAGATCAAGGAGCTCGCCGACCGCGTGATGGCGAGCACCAAGGAGATCGGCTCGCTGATTCGCGCGGTGCAGTCGGAGAGCGAGGCGGCGATCTCGGCGATCGAGACCGGCGCCGAGAGCGTGTGGGCGGGCGTCGAGCGCTCGGCGCAGGCGGGCGAGTCGCTCGAGGCGATCACGCGCACCGCGCGCGAGAGCGGCTCGCGCATCGCGGAGATCGTGCAGGCGGTGCAGGAGCAGGCGCGCGCGGCGGCGCACGTGCAGAACCTGATGGAGCGCGTGCGCGGCGGCGTCGAGCAGCTGCGCCACGCGACCAGCGAGCAGCAGCAGGGTCACGCCGTGGTGCTGCGCGGCACGACCGCGATGCGCGACGCCGCGCAGCAGGTGCACCGCACCACCGAGGAGCAGGCGCGCGGCGGCAACCAGATCCGCGCGGGCATCGAGGTGGTGCGCTCGGCGGTCGAGCAGATCCACCAGGCGCTCCAGGACCAGACGCGCTCGTGCCAGCAGTCGGCGTCGATGATGGGGCAGGTGTCGGTGCGCGCGCGGACCAACCACGAATCCGCGGCCGAGATGGAGAGCGCCTCCGGCCAGCTGCGCGAGGCGGCGGCCACGATGCGCGAGAACATCGAGCGCTTCCGCATCTGAGCCGGAACGCTGTGGTCGGCCTCCGGGCCGCGCGCGGCCTTTGCTATACGTGCGCGCCGATGAGGGGCCACCGCTCGCGCGCCGTCGTGCTCGCCGCCGCCCTGCTCGCCGTGGCGTCGGGCTGCGGCGGCTACCGCTTCGTGCGCGCGCAGGAGAGCCTCGGCAGCGTGCGGCGCGTCGCGGTGCCGACGCTCGCCAACCGCTCCTTCGAGCCGGGGCTCGAGCTGCTCGTGACCGAGGCGCTGCGCCGCGAGTTCCAGCGCCGCGGCGCAGTCGTGGTCGGGGATCCCGCGCAGGCCGATCTCGTGCTGAGCGGCACGGTGCTCGAGGTGCACACGCAGTCGCGCAGCTTCTCGTCGATCGCGTTCACGCTCGAGTACCAGGTGCAGATGGCGCTCTCGCTGGTGGCCACCCGCCCCGACGGCTCGTCGATCCCGCTCGACTGGAACGCGCAGAACGAGTGGGAGCTCTACCTGACGAGCGCCGACGTCGAGGCCGAGAAGCGCAATCGCGACGAGGCGCTGCGCCGGCTCGCGGCGGTGCTCGCCGCGCGCGTCCACGAGACGCTGGCGCAGCGGCTGGCGCCTTGACGCCGGACGCCCTCGAAGCCGAGCTCGACGCGGGCCGGATCCGGGGCGCCTATCTCGTGGCGGGCAGCGAGCCGCTGCTGCGCGATCTCGCGATCGCCGCGTTGCGCCGCGCCGTGCTCGGCGACGCGCCGTCCGACTTCAACTTCGACCGCATCGAGGGCGACGCCGCCAGCCCCGGCGCGCTGCGCGACGCGGTGCGCATGCTGCCGGTGTTCGCGCAGCGGCGGCTCGTCTGGCTGCGCGAGCCGGCCGGCGGCCGCGGCGCCTGGAAGTCCGTGTGCGAGGCGCTGCCGGCGCTGGTGCGCGAGCAGGGCGACGCGGCCACCAGCGTGCTCGTCGTGAGCGCCGCGTCGCTCGATCGCCGCACCGCGTGGGTGAAGGCGTTCGGCGACGCCGTGGTGGAGTGCGTGGCGCCGACGCACGCGCGCGATCTCGCCGCGTTCGTGAAGCGCGACGCCAAGCGGCTCGGCATCGCGATCGAGTCCGGGACGGCGGAGGCGCTGGCCGAGCGCGTCGGCGCGAGCCTGCTCGGTCTGCGCAGCGAGCTGGAGAAGGCTTCGCTGCTCGCCGGTCCGGGGCAGAAGGTGTCGCCGCGCCACGTCGCGGAGTCGGTGTCGGATCTCGCCGAGGAGCCGGTGTGGGAGCTGACCGACGCGATCGGCGAAGGCCGCGCGAGCGACGCGCTCTCCGTGCTCTCGAAGCTGCTGCGGGCGGGCGCGCCCGCACCGGTCGTGCTCGGAACGCTGGCGGGCCACTTCCGCAAGCTGCTGCGGCTGCGCAGCGGCGGCGCGGTCGCGGCGCCCCCGTTCGTGCAGCGCAAGCTCGAGAGCCAGGCGCGCCGCTACGCACCGGCGCGTCTGCACGTCTGCCTGCGCGCCATCCACGAGACCGACGAGGCGCTGAAGGGGCAGGGCGCGCTGCCGCACGAGCTGGCGCTCGAACGGCTGGTGCTCGGGCTGTCGGTCTAGCCGAGCAGGCGCCGGGCCGCGGCCGTTACTTCTTGGCGCGGTTCGCCGCCTTGTTGAGACGGGAGACGAGCCGGCTCGCGCGGTTCTTGGGGATGATCCCCTTCGAGGCCGCCTTGCGCAGCGCGCGCTCGGCTTCGCGGAGCTGGGTCCCGAGCTCGCCGGCGCCGGCTTCGAGATCGGCGCGCAGCGCCTTCACCACGCTCCGGGTGCGACCCCGGATCGTGCGGTTGTGTTCCCGGCGCTTGAGATCCTGCCGGGCGCGCTTCTGCGCGGACTTGTGTCGAGCCACGCGACCTCCAGCCTCGTCGAGGGCGGCGGAACATAGGCGGCGCCTCTTCCCGTCGCCAGCGCCGGATCCGGGCTTCGGCATGGCGCCTTCCCATCAACTGCCGGCCCCGAGCCGCCGATATGCGCGGGTGGACGGGCCTGCCCGCAGAGGGGGAGCTGTTGACCGGCAAACGTCTGGCGCACCGGATCACCCGGACGGCCGCTCTGGGATGCCTGCTGCTGAGCGCGCCGGCCGTGCGCGCGCAGTCGCCGTCGCTCCCCGGGACGGACGCAGCGGCGCTCGCCGTCGCAGCGGGCACGGCGAGCGAGGTCGCCGTGCTGCCCGTTGCCGCAGCGCCGGCTCCCGCGCCCAGTGCGCCGCCGATCTCCTTCGCGCTGGACCGCTTGGCGCGGGCGTGGGGCGTCGCGGGCGAGCTCGGCGAGCGCGCCGCGCGCGTCCGCATCGAGGCCGACGAGCTCGGCATCGCGAGCGTGGATCCGCTGGCGCGCGCCGTGCTCTACGACCACGCCGCGAGCGCACCGCCGCGCGCGCGCGCCGAGGCGGCGGTTCGGATGGCGCCGCGTCTGCCGGCCGCGCACGCGGCGCTCGCCCGCGCCGCCTGGGACGCGGGCGATTTCCGCGCCGCGGTCCCGGCCGCGTGGAACGCCGTGCGAACGCTGCCCGCGCACTTCGACGCCTGGCTGTGGCTGGGCGCGACCGCGTCCGTGCTCGCGATGCTCGCCTTGGCCAGCGGCGCGCTCCTGTTTCTCGGCGCGCGCGCGTTCGCGACGGGCCGCTTCCTCGCGCACGACGTCGGCGACCTCGTCGAGCCGTCGATGCCCGCGTTCGCGCGCGTCGCGGCGGTCGCCGCGCTGGCGGGGATCCCGGCCGCGCTCGGAGAGGGTTGGGCCGGCGTCGCGCTCGGCCTGTTCGCGATCGCGCTCTTCGCCGGCTCGCGCGAGCAGCGGGCCGCGGTCGTCGCCGCGGCGCTGTGCTTCGGAGCCGCCGTGCACCCGATCGCGCAAATCGCGGGGAGCCGCGTCGCCGCGGTCGCGTCCGACGCGATCGCCGCCGCGAGCTGGGCCGCCGAGAGCGGCATCGTCGACGCGGTCGACGCGGCGCGCCTCGCGCGCGCCGCGGACGCCGACGCGGACGGCCGCGATCCGCTCGCCCTGCAGGCGCTCGCGCAGTGGGCGCGCCGTTCGGGCGACCTGCGCGCGGCCGACGCGCGTTACACCGCGCTGCTCGAGGGCGCCGGGCCGGATCCGGTCGTGCTGAACAACGCCGCCAGCGTGAAGCTCGCGCTCGGCGAGCCGGCGGCCGCGATCGATCTGTACCGGCGCGCGATCGCGGTCGAGGCGTCCGCGCTGCTCTGGTTCAACCTCTCGCAGGCGCACGGCGCGGCGATCGACGTCGAGCAGCACGATCGCGCGCTCGCCGCCGCGCAGTCGCTCGATCCGCGCGTCGTGAGCGATCTGACCGAGCGGCTCGCCGCCGCGCGCACGCCGTACGCCGCGGAGCTCGCGCTGTCGCAGGATCGCGTGCGCGACCGCGTGCTCGCCGGCGACGCGCGCACGGCGGCCGCCGAGCTGCGGCGCCGGATCGCGCCCGGCCGCATCGGCCGCTCGCCCTGGGCTGCGTTGGCCGTATTCGGCGGCGCCGCGCTGCTCGCGCTCGCGCTCGCGCGACGCTTCGAGGCGTCGAGCGCGTGTCCGGATTGCGGCGCCCACCAGTGCCGCCGCTGCGGCGCGACACCGCGCGGCGACGGCCGCTGCGAGCCGTGCCAGCGGCGCCGCTTCCAGGGCCGCGCC
>QEVM01000185.1 GCA_003576805.1 Pseudomonadota bacterium
GAGCGCGGCGCGCGCTCCGGCCGTCGCGGCCCACGCGGGCAGCGACGGGTCGCTCGCCCGCACGGCTGCCGCCAGCCGCTCCACGGCCGGGAGCTGTCGTCGCGGGTCCGCCCGGGTCGTCACGGCGCGCACCCTATCACCGCCGGACTCGCGCTCGCATGAATCCCTTGGGGGAGCGAAATCGCGCGAGCGCGGGTTGCGACGGGGGGACCGATCGGGGATCGTTCGCCTCGACTTTGCCGACGGTTCCGGAGCGTGGCTGCGCGCCACAGTGCCGGGTGCGAAACGGACGTCCGACGTGAAGACGCGGGCGTCGAAGGGCCGGCGGGGTGCTGGAGCCCGCAGCCCGGTGTCAGACGACGAGTGCCAGATCGAGTGAGACTGGACCGCGTGCTGGGTTCGGACCGTCGTTCGAGATCGATTTGGAAAGAAAGAACGAGAACTTCCTGTGCGAGTCGACCGACGACGGAGCGCGTCGAACCAACGAACGACGACGATGACGAGCGAGCGCCTCCGCCCGGGCGGAGATCGCAAAGCGATCTTCTGAGCCGCCTCGAAGCACCCCACCGATGGGCCGGCCCTGCCGGCACCCTGCTCGAACGTCCCTCCCCTGCGGCGAATCGCCAGCGACCTGGCGGATGCCCGGATGCAGAACGAGATCCTGATCAACGCGTCGCGCGGTGAAACCCGCGTGGCGATCCTCGAACGCGGCTCGCTGGTGGAGCTGCTGGTCGAGCGGCGCGGCGAGCGCAGCATGGTCGGCAGCGTGGTGAAGGGGCGCGTGACCCGCGTCCTGCCCGGCATGCAGGCGTCGTTCGTGGACATCGGCCTCGACAAGGCCGCCTTCCTCTACGCCGGCGACTACTACGAGTACCCGAGCGACGTCGACCTCGGCGACGAGGAGGGCGGCGAGTCGCGGTCGCGCGGACGCCGCGGCGGCGGCCGGCGCAACGGCAGCGGCCGGGCCGTCCCCAAGATCGACACGATCCTGTCCGAGGGGCAGGAGATCATGGTGCAGGTCGCCAAGGAGCCGATCGGCACCAAGGGCGCGCGCATCACGTCGCACGTCGCGATCGCGGGCCGGCACCTGGTGCTGACGCCGTCCGGCTCGCGCGTCGGCGTCTCGCGCCGCATCGACTCCGACCGCGAGCGGCGCCGCCTGCGCGAGATCGTCGAGCGGCTGCGGCCGCAGGGCGTGGGCTTCATCATCCGCACCGCCGGCGAGGGCGCCCGCGAGGCCGACCTCGAGGCCGACGTGAACTACCTCGCGTCGATCTGGGAGGCGATCCAGCTCCAGCGCGACGCGCGCGCGCCGACCGTGCTCTACGCCGAGCCGTCGCTGCCGCTGCGCGTCGTGCGCGACGTCGCCAACCCCGAGACGAAGCGCATCGTCGTCGATTCTCCCGAGGTGCACGCGGAAATCATGGAATTCGTGTCGCGCTTCGTCGCCGACCCGAAGCCGCGCGTCGAGCTCTACCGCGACGGACTGCCGATCTTCGACCAGTACGGCATCGAGGCGGAGATCGACGCGAACCTCGGCCGCAAGGTGTGGCTCAAGTCGGGCGGCTACCTGATCGTCGACCAGAGCGAGGCGCTCACCGCGATCGACGTCAACACCGGCCGCTACGTCGGCAAGCGCGACCTCGAGGAGACCGTCCTCAAGACGAACCTCGAGGCCGTGAAGGAAGTGGTGCACCAGCTCCGCTTCCGCAACATCGGCGGTCTCATCATCGTCGACCTGATCGACATGGAGACGAGCGAGAACCGCGAGAAGGTCTACCGGGCGTTCCAGGAGGCGCTCCGCCAGGACAAGGCGAAGACCAACATCCTGAAGATCTCCGAGCTCGGCCTGGTCGAGATGACGCGCAAGCGCACGCGCGAGAACCTCGTGCAGCAGCTGTGCGAGCCGTGCTCGCACTGCGAAGGGCGCGGCTACGTGATGTCGCGCGAGACCGTGACGCACAAGGTGCTGCGCGAGATCCGCAAGGACCTGCCGCGCTTCGGCGGCCGGCGCATCGCGCTCGCGGTCGCGCCGCGCGTCGCCGAGGTGCTGCTCGGCGCCGAACGCGAGGAGCTCGCCCAGCTCGGGGCGGAGCTCGGGCGCGAGATCGAGATCCGCGCCGTCCCCGGCATGCACCAGGAGCAGTTCGAGGTGATCGCGCTCGACGCGGGACCGCCGGTCGAGTTCCCGATCCCGTGGCTCGGAAAGGGCGTCGCGACCGAGCACGCGGCGCACGACGCGATCCCGCTCGCGGCGGAGGCGCCGGAGGAGCCGCCGGCGGAAGTCGCCGAGGCGTCCGCGGCCCCCGCCCGGAGCTTCGCCTACGAGCAGATGTCGACGCTCGATCTGGCCGAGGACGCGGCCGGCGAGCCGGTTGACGCTGGACTCGGATTTCCGATACTGCCGCGTCCCGAGCAAGGCGAGGAGTCGTGATGTACGCGGTGGTCCGCACCGGCGGCAAGCAGGTTCGTGTCGCACCCGGCGACGCGGTTTGGGTCGAGCGGCTGGCGGGCGACGTCGGCAGCACGATCGAGCTCGGCGAGGTGCTCCTCGTCGGCGGCGAAGGCACTCCGCGCGTGGGCACGCCCACCGTGGCGGGCGCCAAGGTGGTCGCGACGATCCTCGGCCAGGGGCTCGGCGAGAAGATCACGATCTTCAAGGCGAAGCGCCGCAAGCGCTATCGCCGCAAGATCGGCCACCGCCAGCAGTACACGCAGATCCGCGTCGAGACGATCGAGGGTTAGCTGCAAGACGCCGCGGCCACGCGCAGCGAGCCGACGGCGAGCGAAGGTCACGAGACATGGCGCACAAGAAGGGACAGGGCAGCTCGCGCAACGGGCGCGACTCGCACGGCCAGCGGCGCGGCGTGAAGCGCTACGCAGGGCAGGCCGTGAACGCGGGCAGCATCCTCGTCCGCCAGGTCGGCACGCGCATCCATCCGGGCCGCAACGTCGGCGTCGGTCGCGACTACACGCTCTACGCGCTCTGCGACGGCACCGTCCTGTACGAGAGCTCGAAGGGCCGCATCGTCGCGCGCATCGAGCCGGCCGCCTAGCTCCACACAAGCTGGGCGAGGCGCCGCTTCCGGCTCTCGGCGATCCCGGCTTCCGGGATTGGCGCTTGAAAGCCACCGAATCCTTCATCGACGAAGCCGTGATCGACGTGGCCGGCGGCCGCGGCGGCGACGGCCGCGTCAGCTTCCGCCGCGAGAAGTACGTGCCGCGCGGCGGGCCCGACGGCGGCGACGGCGGCGACGGCGGCGACGTGATCCTCGTCGCGGATCGCGGCCTCTCGACGCTGCTCGATCAGAAGCTCCATCCCGTCGTGCGCGCCGGGGACGGCGAGCCGGGCGGCATCAACGGGCGCCACGGCAAGGGCGGCGGCGACGCGCTGCTGCGGCTGCCGATCGGAACGGTGGCGCGCGACGCCGACGCGCCCGACGGCGCCGAGCCGCTCGCGGACTTCGTCGAGCACGGCCAGCGCTTCGTCGCCGCGCGCGGCGGCCGCGGCGGGCGCGGCAACGCGCGCTTCGCGACGGCGACGCGCCAGGCGCCCGACCGCGCCGAGAGCGGACGTCCGGGCCAGGCGCGCCGCATCCATCTCTCGCTGAAGCTGATCGCCGACGCCGGGCTCGTCGGGCTTCCGAACGCGGGCAAGTCCACGCTGCTGCGCCGCATCTCCGCCGCGCGGCCGCGCGTCGCCGCGTATCCGTTCACCACGTTGGTGCCCTCGCTCGGCGTGGTCGAGAGCGGCGAGCGGCGCTTCGTCGTCGCCGACATCCCCGGATTGATCGAGGGCGCCAGCAGCGGCGCCGGCCTCGGCGACCGCTTCCTGCGTCACGTCGAGCGCACGCGTGTGCTCGTGCACCTCGTCGACGTGGGATCGGCCTTCCTCGAGGAGCGCGAGCCCGCGGCGCCGCTCGCGGACTGGGAGGCGATCCGCCACGAGCTCGCCAGCTACGACCCGGCCCTCGCGGCGCGCAGCGAGATCGTCGCGTTGAACAAGCTGGACCTGCTGCCCGACGACGCGCGCGAGGCGCGGCTCGCGCCGGTCGAGAACGCGCTGCGCGCGCGCGGGCGCGAGGTCGTGCGCATCTCGGGCGCGACCGGCGAAGGCATCGACCGGCTGCTCCGGCTGCTCGTGTTCGCCCTCGACGCCGCGGACGCCGCCGAGGCGCGCGCGGCGAGCGAGCGCGGCGACGCGGCGCCCGCCGAGCGGGAGGCGCCGTGAGAGCGGCCGCGCAGCGCGCGTCCCGCATCGTGGTGAAGGTGGGCAGCTCGATCCTGACCGCTGACGGCGCCGTGCGGCCGCGCGTCTTCACGCAGCTGATCCGCCAGGTCGCGCAGCTCGCGGACGAGGGCCGCAAGGTCGTCGTGGTCTCGTCGGGCGCGATCGCGATGGGCAGCCATCGCCTCGGCTGGACGCACCCCGGCCGCTCGATTCCCGAGAAGCAGGCGGCCGCCGCGGTCGGTCAGATCGCGCTGATGGAGCGCTACCGGCTCGGCTTCGCGAAGCGCGGGCGCCAGGTCGCGCAGATCCTCTTGACGCGCATCGGACTCGACCACCGCGAGCGCTACCTCAACGCCGAGCACACGCTGCGCAAGCTGCTCGAGCTCGGCGTCGTGCCGATCGTCAACGAGAACGACACGGTGTCGACCGAGGAGATCCGCTTCGGCGACAACGACAACCTCTCCGCCACGATCGCGAACCTCGTCGGCGCGGACCTCCTGATCCTGCTCACCGACGTCGACGGCCTGTACCGCGAGCCGCCCGCGAAGGGCAAGCCGCGCCCGCCGCTCTACGACGTGGTCGAGCGCATCACGCCCGAGGTCGAGCGCGCCGCGCAGGGCTCGGGCCACGCGTTCGGGCGCGGCGGCATGATCACCAAGCTCGAGGCCGCGAAGAAGGCGGCCGCGTCCGGCGCGGCGACCGTGATCGCGAACGGCCGCAGCGACGGCGCGCTGCTGCGCATCGCGGCGGGCGAAGCCGAGGGCACGCTGTTCCTCGCCGATCCGCCCGAGTCGCGGCTCGGCAGCCGCAAGCACTGGCTCGCGTTCACGGCGCGCACGCGCGGCGACCTCGTGCTCGACGACGGCGCCGCCGCGGCGCTGCGCGAGCGCGGGCGCTCGCTGCTGCCCGCCGGCATCACGGCGGTGAAGGGCGAGTTCGGCATCGGCGACGTCGTGCGCTGCGTCGACTCGCAGGGACGCGAGATCGCGCGCGGCCTCGTCGCGTACTCGGCGAAGGAGGTGGCGCGCATCCAGCGGCTGCCGACTCGGCAGATCGCGGCGGTGCTAGGCTACTCGAACGGCAACGAGGTGATCCACCGCGACGACATGGTGGTCGTGGGCGAGGCGTAGGATGAGCGGCGCGAACGACGCGATCGGACGGCAGATCGAGACGATCGCGCGCGCGGCGCGCGCCGCTTCGCACGAGACGGCGCGTTTGTCGCGCGCGGTGAAGGACCGCTGGATCCTGCGCGCGGCCGAGCGCCTCGAGGCGGCGAAGGACCGCATCGTCGCGGCGAACCGCGAGGACGTGAAGGAGGCCGAGGCGCGCGGCGTGGACGCGGCGCTGGCCAAGCGCCTCGTGCTCGAGGGCGACAAGTGGACGGCGATGATCGCCGGCCTGCGCGACGTCGCGGCGCTCTCCGATCCCGTCGGCGAGATCACGAGCATGTGGGTGCGCCCGAACGGCCTGCGCGTCGGGCGCATGCGCATTCCGCTCGGCGTCATCGCGATCGTCTACGAGTCGCGCCCGAACGTGACGGTGGACGCCGCCGCGCTGTGCGTGAAGTCCGGCAACGCGGCGATCCTGCGCGGCGGCTCCGAGGCGATCCGCTCGAACGTCGCGCTCGGCGAGGAGCTGCGCGCGGCGGCGCAGGAGACGGGCGTGCCCGCCGACGCGATCGCCGTCGTGCCGACCACCGACCGCGCCGCGGTCGACCATCTGCTGAAGCAGGATCGCTGGGTCGATCTGCTGATCCCGCGCGGCGGGCCCGCGCTGATCCGCAAGGTCACCGAGGAGTCGCGGATCCCGGTCGTGAAGCACGACGCCGGCGTGTGTCACGTCTTCCTCGACGCCTCCGCCGACCGCGAGATGGCGCGCGCGATCGTGCGCGACTCGAAGATCCGCCAGATGGCGGTGTGCAACGGCCTCGAGACGCTGCTCGTGCACCGCGAGGCGGCGCAGCGGGTGCTGCCGCACGTGCTCGCCGCGCTCGCCGACGAGGGCGTCGAGATCCGCGGCTGCCCGCGCACGCGCGAGCTGTTCCCCTCCGCCAAGGAGGCGACCGAGGACGACTGGGCCGCCGAGTATCTGGCCCCGATCCTCGCGGTGCGCGTCGTCGACGACCTCGACGCCGCGGTCGAGCACATCCGCCGCTGGGGCTCGAGCCACACCGAGGTGATCGTCACCAGCGACTACGCCGCGTCGCAGGCCTTCGTGCGCCGCGTCGACTCGTCCACGGTCGGCGTCAACTGCTCGACCGCGTTCGCCGACGGCTACCGCCTCGGGCTCGGCGCCGAGATCGGGATCTCGACGTCGAAGCTGCACGCCTACGGGCCGATGGGCCTCGAAGGGCTCACGACGCAGAAGTTCGTGCTCTTCGGCGACGGCCAGCTGCGGCCCGACTGACGTTGCCCGCGGTCGGCGTCTACGGCGGCACCTTCAATCCGATCCATCTCGGGCACCTGCGCGCCGCGGAGGAGGTCGCCGAGACGCTCGGGCTCGCGCGCGTCGTGTTCGTGCCGAGCGCGACGCCGCCGCACAAGCCGCACGACGACGACATCGCGCCCGCTGCCGATCGCTGCGCGTGGGTGCGGCTCGCGATCGAGGGCAATCCGCGCTTCGCGCTCGATTCGCTCGAGGTGGAGCGCGGCGGCGCCTCGTATCTCGTGGACACGCTGCGGGCGCTGCGCGAGAAGCACGCCCCCGCGGAGCTGGTCTTCCTGGTCGGCAGCGACGCCTTCGCCGAGATGGGCGCCTGGCGCGCGCCGCGCGAGCTGTTCGCGCTCGCCAGCTACGCCGTCATGGCGCGGCCGCCGCTGCGCGGCGGGCATCTCGCGCGCTGGCTCCCGGACGCGGTGAAGGACGACGTCGCGATCGAGCCGGACGGGCAGCGCGGCCGCCACCGCAGCGCGGGAACCTGGCTGCGCATCGTCGAGATCGCGGGCTTTCCGCTGTCTGCGTCCGATGTGCGACTTCGACTGCGACAGGGTCGCTCCGTGCGCTATCTCCTTCCCGAAGCGGTCCGCGAGGCGGTCCTCGCCAGCGGCGCCTACGGAAGCCGGCCCGACGTCGACCAGGGACGAGAGCGAGGTTCACCGGCCTGAAGCCCACAGAGAACGCTGGAACGAAGCTGCTGGACGCCTTGGAGAAGACGCGGCTCGTCGTGGACGCGGCGCTGGACGTGAAGGCCGAGGAGGTGGTCGCGCTCGACGTGCGCGAGCTCTCGTCGTTCGCCGACGTGTTCGTGGTCGCCACCGGCCGCTCCGACCGGCAGGTGCGCGCGATCGCGGACTCGATCGAGAAGGCCGCCAAAGACGCGGGCGCGCCGCCGCTCGGCGTCGAGGGACACGCCGAAGGGCGTTGGGTGCTGATCGACCTCGACGACGTGATCGTCCACGTCTTCACGCCCGAGACGCGCGAGCACTACGACATCGAGCGGCTGTGGAGCGACGCGGCGAAGGTGGCGCTGCCGCAGCTCGCCGAGGGCGCTCAGTGAGCGCACCGGTGATGCTGATCGTGCTCGACGGCTTCGGTCTCGGCGACGGCGGCCCCGGCGACGCGACGGCCCTCGCGCACGCGCCGTGGTTCGCGCGCGCGCGCCGCGAGTTCCCGCACGCGACGCTCGAGACGTCGGGCGAGTCGGTCGGCCTGCCGCCGGGCCAGATGGGCAACTCGGAAGTGGGTCACATGACCATGGGCGCCGGGCGCGTCATGTACCAGGACATGACGCGCATCTCGAAGACCTTCGCGGAGGTCGGACCCGAGGGCGTGCCGGCGCTGCGCGCGGCGCTCGACGCGGCGGCCGCCGGCAAGCGCCGCCTGCACCTGTTCGGACTCGTCTCGGACGGCGGCGTGCACAGCCACGAGGAGCACCTCGTCGCGCTGCTGCAGGCCTGCGGCCGGCGCGGCGTGCGGCCGGTGCTGCACGCCTTCCTCGACGGCCGCGACACGCCGCCGCGCAGCGGGCTCGGCTACCTCGGCCGGGTCGTGCCGCACGTGGCCGCCGCCAACGGCTGCGTCGCGACCGTGATCGGCCGCTACTTCGCGATGGACCGCGACAACCGCTGGGACCGCGTCGGGCGCGCCTACCACGCGATCGTGTGCCGCGAGGGGCTCGCCGCCAAGGACGCGCTCGCCGCGGTCGAGGCCGCCTACGCGCGCGGCGAAGGCGACGAGTTCGTGCAGCCGACCGTGATCGACGACGGCGTCGCGTTCGAGGACGGCGACGTCGCGGTCTTCTTCAACTTCCGCGCCGACCGCGCGCGCGAGCTCACCAACGCGCTGACCAGCGCGCGGCCCGAGAAGTTCGCCGGCCAGCTCGAGCGCAAGCAGGTGGTGACGCCGGCCGCGTTCGTGTGCATGACCGAGTACGACGCGGAGTTCGGCCTGCCGATCGCGTTTCCGCCCGCCGCGCCGCACAACATCCTGGGCGAGATCCTCGCGGCCGCGCGGCTCCCGCAGCTGCGCATGGCCGAGACCGAGAAGTACGCGCACGTCACCTTCTTCTTCAACAACGGCCGCGAGGCGCCGTTCGAAGGCGAGGACCGCGTGCTCGTGCCGTCGCCGCGCGACGTCGACACCTACGACCACAAGCCCGAGATGAGCGCGCTGCCGCTGACGAGCGCGCTGCTCGCGAAGCTGGCCGAGCGCCGCTACGCGTTCGTGCTGGTGAACTTCGCCAATCCCGACATGGTGGGACACACCGGCGTGTTGCACGCGGCGGTGAAGGCGGTCGAGACGATCGACTCCTGCCTCGAGCGCATCACGGAGGCGCTGCTCGCGCTCGGCGGGCAGGCGCTCGTCACCGCCGACCACGGCAACTGCGAGTGCATGATCGATCCCGAGTCGGGCGGCCCGCACACCGCGCACACGACCAACCCCGTGCCGATCTTCTGGGTGACGCGCGACGCCGGCGGCCGCGGCCTGCGCAGCGGCGGGCTCGCCGACCTCGCCCCGACGGTCCTCGATCTCCTGGGCCTCCCGATCCCGCCCGACATGACGGGCCGGAGCCTGATCGTCCGCTGACCCTGGCTGCGCGGTCCCGCGGAGCCTCCCACTGCGCCGACTGCTCGCCGCTTGCGCCGACCTGCTGCTGCCGCGCGCCTGCGCGCGCTGCGGCCGCGGCGTGGAGCGCGCGGCCGCCTTCTGTGCGCCCTGCGAGCGGGCGATCCCGCGCCTGCCGCCGGGCGGCTGCGCGATCTGCCAGGCGCTGCTCGGCGCGCCGGGCGAGCGCTGCGGCGCGTGCGCGCGCGAACGCTGGCCGCTCGCGCGCGTCGCCGCCGAAGCGCCCTTCGAGGGCGAGGTGGCGCAGTGGGTGCGCCGCTTCAAGTATCCGCCGCCCGGCTTCGCCGGGCTCGACCCCGGTCCCGGGGCGGCGCTCGCCGCGCTGCTGCACGGCGCCGCTCGCCGGCTGGACGGCGAGCCGCCCGTGCTCGTCGTGCCGGTCCCGATTCATCCGGGGCGGCGGCGCGCGCGCGGCTTCCACCCGGCCGGCGAGCTCGCGCAGGCGCTCGCACGCCGGATCGGCGCGCGCTGCGACGCGCGCGC
>QEVM01000186.1 GCA_003576805.1 Pseudomonadota bacterium
TGCGCGAGCCGCTCGAGCTGGCGGACGCGGCGCGGCGCGCGCTCGCCGCTCCCGCGCAGGCGGTGCGCGGCGCGCGCGACGCGCTCGTCGGACTCGGCGAGAGCCTCGCGGCGCTGCGCCCGGCGTCGCCGACGCCGCTCAATCCCGAGCACGTCGGCCCGCACCGGCGCGTCGACTGGCTGCGCTTCGACCTCGAGGAGGTGAAGCGCGTGCGCCGCCACCTCGGCGGCACCTTGAACGACGTGGTGCTCGCGACCGTCGCCGGCGCGCTGCGCCGCTACCTGCGCGCGCACCGCGTCGACCTGCGCGGGCTCGCGTTCCGCGTGATGTGCCCCGTCAGCGTGCGCGCCGCGGACGCGAGCGGCGCGCTCGGCAACCGCGTCGTGATGCTCGTCGTCGAGCTGCCGCTCGCCGAGCGCGATCCGCGCCGCCGGCTCGCGCGCGTCGTCGAGACCACGGCGGCGCTCAAGCAGTCGAAGTCGGCGCAGGGCTCGGAGCTGATCGAGACCGTCGCGGACTGGACGACGACGTCGCTCGTCACCGAGACGATGCGGCTCGCGACGCGCCTGCGCGTGTTCAACCTGATCGTGACCAACGTGCCGGGGCCGCAGCTGCCGCTCTACCTGCTCGGCGCCCCCATCGTCGCGACGCACCCGCTGGTGCCGCTCTACGCGAACCAGGGCGCCGGCATCGCGCTGCTCAGCTACGCGGGCGGCCTGTTCTGGGGGCTCACCGGCGACTGGGACCGCGTCGCGGATCTCCACGAGCTCACCAGCGCGCTCGGCGACTCCTTCGACGAGCTGCGCAAGGCCGCGTCGGAAGGCGCGCGCGCCGCCACGCCGCGCCGCCGGCGCGCGAGCACGGCGCGGTAGTCGAGAGGCCGCACTCGGCATACGGTGCATGCGAGATGGGAGCGACGACTCGACGACGGCTGGCGCAGCTCTCGATCGTCGCGGGGCTCGCGCTGCTCGCGCTCAGCGCGTCGTGGCTCGTGTGGCCGGCGCCGAGCGGCGGGGCGCCCGCAGCGCCCGGGCTCGCGGGCCCGAGCGCGCCGCCGTCGCCGGAGCTGGCCGCGGTGCGCTCGGTCGACGCGCTCGCCGCGCTCGTGCGCGAAGGCGGCGGCGCGACGCCGCGCGACGTCGCGGAGCGCGCGACCGCGCTCGTCGGCGCGCGCTTCGAGCCCTGCGAGCCGACCGCGTTCGGCGTGCGGCAGAACTGGATCCTCGCCGCGGTGGGCGTCGTCCGCCCGCTGCAAGCGACGCACACGAGCCGCCATCTGATCGCGTACGCGCGCTGCGGCGGCTGCGGGCAGGTGAACGGCACGCTCGTGCGCGTGCTCGAGCGGCTCGGCATTCCGGCGCGCCTGTTCAACGTGCCGGGCCACGTCGTGGCGGAGGCGTCGTGGAACGGCCGCTGGCATCTCGTCGACGCGCACTTCGGATTCTTCCCGGCGCCCGACGAGGAGCACGTGGACGCGGAGGCGTTGACGCGCGATCCGCAGCTCGTGCGCGCCGTGTACGGCGAGCGCGTCTCGCCGATCCTGCTCGCGAGCCTCGTGCGCGCGTTCGAGCGCCATCGTCCCGGCGATCCCGCGTTCGGCCCGCGTGCGCGCGGCGCCGACGTCTCGCCGCGCCTCGCGGCGCTGCATCGCGTGCTCGAAGCGGCGAAGTGGCTCGTGCCCGCCGCGATGATCGCGGCGGGCTCGCTCGCGCTGCGCCGCGCGCCGAGCTGGCGCTGACGCGCGCGCGAGTTCGACGAGCGCCGGCCGACACGAGCGGGTTGACGCGAGCGCCCGCGCGAACGGATGATTCGGCCTCGCTCCCCGAGGTGCTCCGTGCGCGTGCTCGCCTCCCTGCTGCTGCTCGCCGTCTGGCTGGCCCGCGCCGACGCCGCGGCCGAGACGTGCCGCTCGGCCGGCTCGTTCGCCTGGAGCGCGGTGACGCAGGGCGCGTGGAGCGACTGCACGCCGTCCGCGGACGACCTGTTCCAGATCCGCGCGGGCCACGCCGTCGACGTCACCGGCGACCTGCGCCAGAGCGGCCCCGCCGCGGGCGTTCGCGTGGACGCGGGCGGCACGCTGCGCGCGCGCGTCGCGGACGACGCGATCGTGCTCGCGCTCGGCGGCGCGGGGCTCACCTGCTGGGCGGGCTCGACGTGCGAGCTGCGCGGCGGCTATCGCGCGTTCGGCGGCGTGCGGCCGCGCACGCTGCCCGCGCAAGCCACGGCGTCGTATCTACGTGTCGGCGACGTGATCCCCTGCCCGGGCGTCGACGCGTCGGGCGCGCTCGAGCCCGACTGCGCGGGCGCGCTCGCGACGCCGGGCGACCGGACGCGCGTGCGCTTCGCGTACGCGGCGCCGCCGCGCTTCGTCGTGGACGGGCTCGCGCGCGTGCGCGCGGACGACGGCGCGGGCGCCGGCGAAGACGTGCTCTGCTTCTTCGACCCCGATCCCGCGGACGCCGCGGCGCCGCCCGACGCCGGCTACTGCTACCGCGTCACCGGCGCGGCCGGCGGCGACCCGGCGTGGATCGAGCTCGACGTGCGCCAGAGCGGCTGGACCGGGCGCGACAGCAACTTCCCGATCGCGCGCCGCCTGCCGGTGCAGCTCGCGCTCGCGTCCGGCGTCGCAGCCGGCGCGCGCGAGATCGCCGTGGACGGCTCGCTGCTCGGCGCGGGCGAAGACGGCCTCCACGAGGGCGCGTGGATCCACTTCCAGGCGGACGCCGAGCCGTGCGGCGACGGCGACACGATTCCCTGTCGCGTCGCGGCGCACGGCCATCGCATCCTCGACGCGCGCGACGGCGGGCCCGGCGCGCCGGACCGGCTGCGCATCGGCGACCTGCGCGGCGTCGCGCGCGCCGCCGCGGCGGGAGAGACGGCCTGGATCCTCGTCGGCGGCTGGTCCACCGGCGATCCCATCTCGGTGTGGACGCCCGTCGTCGTGCGCTCGGCGAGCGCCGCGCCGGGCGACGCGCCCGTCGTCGTCGAGGGCACGGCGGCGCTGCGCGCGGTCTGGTTCGACGACGTGGGGACGGTGACGCTGCGCGGCACCTCGCTCGCGGTCGCGGAGGCGCGCGACCTGTGGCTCGCGGGCATGAGCACGCCCGTCGCGACCTCGGCGAGCCTCGTGCTCTTCAACACGTTCGGCGCGCACCTGCGGCTCGACCACGTCACGATCACGGGCGGCCACCGCGCGGGCGCCGGCGCCGATCGGCTGCACGGGATCATCCATCCGGCGGGCTTCGACACCCGCCTCGAGCTGCGCCACGTCGCGATCCGCCACGCCGGCGACGACTGCGTGACCAGCGGCTCGGACGACGTCCAGATCGACGTCGTGCGCCTGCGCTGCCAGCACGCGTCGGACGACGCGCAGTCGGCGAGCGCGCTCGACGCATCCGGCGCGCCGCAGGGCGTCGTCACCGCGCGCGACGTCGAGTGCGTGCGCTGCAGCGAGCCGGGCGGCTTCGCGGTCAACACGGTGGCCTCGGTCGCGATGGAGGTGGACGGCCTCCTCGTGTGGGGCGGTCGCACGCGCGTCGGCGGCCTCGGCGCGCGCCTCACCGACGTGGTGGCGCTCGGCGCCGAGCCGGGCCCGACCGACGCCTTCGTCTACGGCGACGTCGAGCGCTTCGTGCTCCGCGAGCTGGTGCTCGGCGGCAACGCGCCGATCGCGAGCGAGGACGGCCACGTGCTGCGCGACGGCATCGTGCAGGACGTCGCGACCGGCGGCGCGATCGCGTTCCCGCTCCGCGGCGACGCCGCGCTGGAGAACGTCGCGCTCGTGGACGTGACGACCACCGCGGAGTGCGCGGGCACCTGCGCCACGCTGCGGCTCGGCGCGGCCGCGCCGCTCGCGACGTTCCGGCGCATCACCGCCGCGTGGACGCCGGCGCTCGCGCTCGACGTCCCGAACGAGTCGCTGCCCGATCGCGCGCTGCACTCGAACGCGGCGAGCCACGCGGACGTCGCGGTCGACGGGCTCCTCGTCACGGGCTTGCAGAAGGCGGGCGCGATCGCGCTCAGCCTCTCGAACGAGCAGGCGCGGCAGACCGCTTGGGGCGGCGGTCCGTGCTTCCACGACGACGCGCTCGACTTCCGCGCGGTGCTCGCGCCCGATCTCCCGCCCACGACCGTGCGCTTCCTCGCGCCGGGCTACGCCGACCTCGCGCGCGGCCGCGTCGACGCGCTGCCCGGCGGCGTCGCCGACGCGGCGGGCTGCGGCATCGAGCGCGGCGTCGCGGCGCCCGGCGTGCGGCACCGCTTCCTGCACGCGGTCTCGCGCCTCGCGCCCGAGCGCATGGCGGACGACGCCGACTTCGACGGCGTCCCCGAGGACGCCTACGCCGAACCGTGTGCAGCGGGCGCGGTCGAAGGCTGCTCCGACAACTGCGCGGCGCACGCCAACCCGGCGCAGGCGGACGCCGACGGCGACGGCGCCGGCGACGCCTGCGACGTCGCGTGCGCGAACGGCGCGGACGACGACGGCGACGGCTTCGCCGATTTCCCCTTCGATCCCAGCTGCGCCGACGCCGACGACGCCAGCGAGACGCGTGGCGACGTCGCCTGCGACGACGGCCTCGACGGCGACGGCGACGGTCTCGTCGACGTCGCGGACCCCGGCTGTCCGTCGCCGACCGCGACCATCGAGGATCCCGCCTGCGACGACGCCGCCGACAACGACGGCGACGGCTTCGTCGACTTCGACGACCCGGAGTGCACGGCCGGTTCGCCGTACGCGGAGCGCAGGCGCGGCTGCGGGCTCGGCGCGGAGATCGCGCTCGCCTGCGCCGCGCTCCGGCGCGCGCGAGCTCGACGGCGCCCGATCGAGCGCCTCCCGCATCGCTGACACGGAAAGGCGTCCCAGGGCGAACATCCCGACGCGATCGGGACATCCGTCCCGATTGCGTCGCATTCGTGTGACTCGCCTCCGCATTCGTTGACTTCGCTTTCGACCGCGTGATACCCGCGGAGCACGGGTGCAATCGAAGGAGGTTCGGGATGCGGCGGCGGGCCGGTGGGGAAAGCTGTCTGCGGAGCTCGGGCGCGCGCCGCGTGGCCGCGTGCGCCGCTGCGTTGCTGGCGGCGCTGGTCGCCGCGCCGCGTGCGGCTTCTGCGCAGGGCGGCGATCCGCGGCCGAACTTCGTCGTCATCCTGACCGACGACCAGCGCTTCGACTCGCTCTGGGCGATGCCGCTGCTCCAGCAGGAGCTGATCGCGCGCGGCGTCCACTTCCGCGAGGCGTTCGTGACGACGCCGGTGTGTTGCCCGATGCGCGCGAACTTCCTCGCCGGCGGCTACCGCTCCGAGAGCACCAACGTGCTCGACAACCAGGAGCCGAACGGCGGCGTGCTGCGCTTCCAGGACGGCACCACGCTCGCGACGCGGCTCCAGGCGACCGGCTACGCGACGGGCCTCATCGGCAAGTACATGAACGGCTATCCGGCGATCGAGCCCTACGTGCCGCCGGGCTGGACGTTCTGGCACGCGGCGCTGAACGTCCCGCTGCTGCCGCCGGGTCCCTTCGTGACCGGCTCGAGCGGAGCCACGTCGTCCGTCGGCCAGCGGCTGAACACGCTGACCCAGTACGGCACCGACTACATCCGCGACCGCGCGCTCGACTTCATCGACGCGCACCAGAACGAGCCGTTCTTCCTGTACGTCTCGATGGGCGCGCCGCACACGCCGTCCACGCCCGCGCCGCAGGACGCCGCGCTCTTCCCCGACTACTTGCACCGCGGCCGCGCCTGGGGCGAGCCCGACGTCTCCGACAAGCCGCTGCGCATCCAGATCGCGGCGCAGCAGTTCGCGTCGCTGTATCCGGCGGCGGACGTGCTCCACCGCGACATGCTGCGCACGCTGCAGGCGGTGGACCGCGCGGTGCAGGCGATCGTCGCGCGGCTCGTCGAGCGCGGCCTGCTCGGCGAGACGTACGTGATGTTCCTCTCGGACAACGGCTATCTCTGGGGCGAGCACCACCTGTTCGGGAAGACCCAGCCGTACGAGGAGTCGATGCGCGTGCCGCTGGTGGTCGTCGCGCCGGGCGTCGCGCCGCGCACCGACGACCGGCTCGTCGCCGCGAACCTCGACCTGCCCGCGACGATCCAGGAGCTGGCGGGCCTGCCCGTCCAGAGCGACGGCGTGAGCCTGGTTCCGCTGCTCGCCGATCCGCAGCTCCCCGGGCGCCAGGAGACGCTGCTCTCCTTCACGCCGCAGTGGGAGGTGTGGTCGGCGCTGCGCGTGCGCGAGGCGATCGGCGACTGGAAGTACATCGAGTGGTCGCGCGGCAGCCGCGAGCTGTACGACCTCGGCGCGGATCCCTACGAGGAGAACAACCTCGCGAGCGTGCCGGCCCACCAGGCGGTCCGCGCGAACCTGGCCGCGCGTCTCGCGGCCGTGCGCGGACTCGCGGTGACGACGCACTTCGTGCCGAGCGGCCGCATCGGCCAGCCCTACACGGCGCAGCTCACGCGCTGGGGCGGCGTCGCGCCGTTCGCCTGGTCGATCCACGCCGGCCAGCTCCCGAACGGGCTGTCGCTCGATCCCGCGACGGGCCTGGTCTCCGGCGTTCCGACCCAGAGCGAGACGCAGAGCGTGACCTTCCGCGTCGCCGACTCCTCGACGGGCCTGCACTCGGGCGGCCCGCAGACCTACGACCAGGTGCTCTCGTTCCGCATCCTCGAGGCGTGCGACGACGGCCTCGACAACGACGCGGACGGGCTCGTCGATCTGCTCGATCCCGGCTGCAGCGCGGCGACGGATCCGAGCGAGAAGGCTGCGTCGCTCCCGTGCGACGACGGCGCCGACAACGACGGGGACTCGCTCGTCGACCTCGCCGACGGCGGCTGCGAGTCGCTGCTCGACACCAGCGAGGGCGATCCGGCGACGGCGTGCGCGGACGGGTTGGACAACGACGGCGACGCGCTGGTGGACGCCGCCGACACCGGCTGCGAGTCGCCGGCCGACACCGCCGAGACGGACGCGAACGTCGCGTGCGACGACGGCGCCGACAACGACGGCGACGGCCTCGTGGACCGCGCCGATCCGGGCTGCCCGCACTCGCAAGCGCTGCTCGAGCGCCCGAAGTGCGACGACGGGCTCGACAACGACGGCGACGGCGCGATCGACTTCGCCGACTCGTACTGCCGTCCCGACCGCGTCGGAAGCGAGGCGCCGCGCGCGGCGTGCGGTTTCGGCGTCGAGCTCGTGGGTCTGCTGGCGCTGCTCGCCCGGCTCGCGCGCATCCGCGGCTGAGCGCGCGCAACCGCAAAACGAAAAGGGCGGGAGCCGTGCGGCTCCCGCCCCGTTTCGATGCGCGCGTCGCCGCTACGACCTGCGCGCGCGGCCGGCCGTCACCGCGAGGCCGAGCGCGATCAGCAGCGCGGTGCCCGGCTCCGGAATCGGGGTGAACGAGACGGCGCGCAGCGCGAAGGCCGAGGCGCCCGAGTTCTCGGCGACGAGGATCCAAGAGGACGAGCCGGTCGGCGCGCCGAAGGGGCCCGCGAAGGTCTCGTTGCCGCCGCAGAACGAAAACGTGGTGCAAGTGTCGGAGCCGGCGAGCGCATAGCTCGCTCCGTTCCACGCGTACCAGCGCACGTCGTCGGGATCCTCCATCGCGGCGATCGTGAGCGAGTCGATCACGACGGGCTGCGAGAAGCTGAGACGCAGCACGTCCTCGCCGATCGGCGCGATCAGATCGCACTGCGACGCGACGGGGCCGCAGCCGAGGCCGCGGGTGCCGAGGAAGGCGCTGCCGCCGACGTTCACGCTGAGAGCGGTGAAGCCGCCGGGCGTTCCGCTCGGAGTCATCGACCCCTGCGGATTCGAGACGCCGCCGAAGGCCTGCGCCGTCACGGTGACGGGGCCCGCCACCTGCACGATCGCGCCGGACGACTGATCCGAGAGCGCTGCGTAGTCGATCGTGAGCGCGCTCGCGCCCGTCGCGACGAAGAGCGCGGCCGCACCCGCGAGCGCGGCGGCCGACTGCTGGAACCTGGACATGGAGCTCCCCTCTCGAACGGCGAGCGCACCGCGGGGGGCGGACGGTCCGAACCCCTTCCCAGGAAGCTCGCCGACGCGGCCTCCCGCCGAGCAAGTTCCGCGCCGAACCGAGGACCGCGCACGCGCGACGGTTTCGCGCGTCACCGCGAGGAGTTGGCGCGCCCGCGCGCGGGCCGCGCGGACCGCGCCGCGCGCAGCGCGGAAGCGCAGTTCCGCAAAACAGGAACATGTTTCAGTTCGGCGCCGGCTCCGCTCGCGGTCCATCGCCGGGACATGCACGCCGTCGCCCCGCTGTTAGCCTCGCTCTTCCGTGCGATTCGTCCGGCGCATCCTCCCGCTCGCGGCGGCGCTCGCCGCCGCCCTCGCTGCCGCAGCGCCGCCGGCGGCGCACGCGGCCGACCGCAAGGCCGCGGGCAAGGGGCGCTTCGACTGGTGCTCCGACGTCGTCGTGTGGCCCGACGTGCGCCGCAACCAGGTGAACTCGCGCTGCGTGCCCAAGTGGCGCGACGAGGAGATCGCGGACGGCGCGCGCGTCGTGATGCTCGGCTCGTTCACCGACGTCGCCAAGGCGAACGAGGCGACGGTGCCGCCGGGGCCGTGCGCGATGGAGGAGACGCACCGCGCGCGCGGCGAGTACGTGAAGCGGCTGCGCGAGCTGCGCCGCAAACAGGGCGGCGCGCCGCTGCTCGTGATGCACGAGTCGCGCTTCGACATCGTGTCCGCGCCGATCGCCGCCGAGCCCGGCTTCGACGCCGACTTCCTGGTCCGCACCGACCGCCCGTGGCGCCAGGTGCTCGACTTCTTCGCGAACGACACGTCGCCCGCCTGCCGGCGCGGCGGCCGCGACGGCTGCCGCTTCACCTTCGCGTTCGGCGCGTGGGAGAAGCGCTTCCGCGGCGTCTGGCTGAACGATCTCATCGACCGCAGCGGCGGTCCGAAGCGCCACGAGTCGGCCGTCTACTACCTGGTGCGCGGCAACCAGGTGAAGCAGCTGTACTGGCCGACCGCCGTGCTCGCCGACCTGCGCAATCCGGCGTACCGCGCCTGGCGCGTGCGGCTCGCCAAGCGCGCCCTCGAGGTCGGCGGCTACGACGCGATCACGCTGAACCAGAAGTTCCACATGTACCGCAAGCAGTACTGGATCGACGGGCCGATGGCGCCGAACGCCGCCGCGCTGCGCGGCAAGCTCGGCGACGAGACGCTGTGGACCGCGCCGCCGCGCGGCTACGGCTACGCCGAGTACGTCGAGGGCTGGGCGGCGCTCGCGAAGGACCTGCGCGCCGCGGGCGTGCCGTACGCGATCGACACCATCTCCGGCTGGCTGCGCGGCCGCCCCGACGATCCCAAGACGAAGAGCCGCAACGAGGACCGCATGATCCGCGAGGCGGTGAAGGGCGCGCGCATCGTGCTGTTCGAGCACGCGAGCGATCCGCGGCTCGCCGCGTTCCGCCGCGAGCTCGAGGCGGCGGGCGTCAGCGTCGTTCCGGTGGACCCGAAGTGCGGCTACGCGAAGAAGTGACGGGCGCCGCGGCGATCGCGCGCGCGTAGAGGTCGCCGAGGCGCTCGGCGAGGCGCGTGCGGTCGAACTCGCGGCGCGCGCGCAGGCGGTTCGCGGCGCCGGCGCGCGCGCGCCGCTCGGGATCGCCG
>QEVM01000187.1 GCA_003576805.1 Pseudomonadota bacterium
CGTGATCGCCGCCGTCAACGTCGTCTTGCCGTGATCGACGTGACCAATCGTCCCCACGTTCACGTGCGGCTTCGTCCGCTCGAACTTCGCCTTCGCCATTTGGATCGCTTCTCCTCTGCGGCGGTCCTACCGCTTGCGCGTCCCGCCGGTGTTCCTGCGCGATCGTCGGTGGTCGACCGCGCCCTGATGAGTTCGCTCGCCTGCGGCTCGCTGCGCGGGCCGGCTTTGCCGTTCCCTTGCGGGTGGAGCCCACGACCGGGATCGAACCGGTGACCTCGTCCTTACCAAGGACGTGCTCTACCAACTGAGCTACGTGGGCTTGGTGTTGCTTCTGGCTCCCCGACGCCCGCGGTGTCGTCGCCGAATGTCGTCGCCCGAGTCTGGAGCGGGAAACGGGATTCGAACCCGCGACCCCGAGCTTGGAAGGCTCGTGCTCTAGCCAGCTGAGCTATTCCCGCTCGAAAAACCTCGTCCTCGTCGCTCCGTCTCGCCGATGGTGGCTCGCCGATGGTGGAGAGGGGAGGATTCGAACCTCCGAAGGCGTGAGCCAGCAGATTTACAGTCTGCCCCGTTTGGCCGCTTCGGTACCTCTCCGCTCCCTCGACCGCGGTCTGCGTGCAGACCGCTCGAAAACGCGTTCGGAAATGCGCACGCGGCGACCCTTCCCTTTCCGCCATCGCGTCCTGGACGCGACGCAGATCGTTGTCGGGATCGCCGCAGTTCTTTCGTTTTTCTACGCTGCCAAACCAGATCGCTTGCGGTGGCGGGAACCCATGCGACTCGCGTGCTCTGCAGACGGGATCTGCGTGGGTCCCCCCTTCGAGATCCCCGTGACCGAACCCCACGAACGCCGCGAACGGGGACCCGATCGAACCAGCATGGAGCTGGCGAGGGGACTCGAACCCATAACCTGCGGATTACAAATCCGCCGCTCTACCCGTTGAGCTACGCCAGCCCGGCTTGGCGATCGGCGCACTATAGCCCGGCAGCCGCGCCGCTCAACCCCGCCCGGCGGCACGCACGCGGGCGCGCCGGCTCCACTCGAACAGCACGACCGCGGCGGCCGACGCGACGTTGAGCGAGTCCACGCGCCCGCCCATGGGAATCCGAACCGTGATGTCGACCGCCGCTCGCACGCCGGGGCGCACTCCTCTGCCCTCCGCTCCCAGGACCAGCACCAGCGGTCCTTCGAGGAGTCGGTCCGGCATGGCGTAGAGGTCGTGCTCGCCAGCAGGGTCGGCCGCGTGGATCCAGTACCCGTGCTCGCGTTTCAAGATCTCGAGCGCGCGCGCGAGGTTGGTCACGCTGGCGATCGGGACGTGCTCGAGCGCGCCGGCGCTCGCGCGCGCGACCGCGGGCGTGAGCGGCGCGGCGCGGCGCTCCGGCAGCAGCGCCCCCTGCACCCCCGCCGCGTCCCCGACCCGCAGGATCGCGCCGAGATTCTGCGGATCCTCGATGCCGTCCATCGCGAGCAGCCACGGGCGGTCGGCGGCGGGGCGGGCGAGGTCGGCGAGATCCAAGGATGGGAGCGCGCCCACCTCGAGGAGCACCCCCTGGTGCGGCGAGCCCGGCGGGACGTGGTGGTCGAAGCGATCGGGCGCCCATTCCTGAATGGGGACGTCGCGCTCCTGGGCGAGACCGACCAGATCCAGGAGCTCCGGTCGCGGCGCGCGCGCCTGGGCGCGCAGCACGAGCCGCTTCAGCGTCCGGCGTCGCGCGCGCAGCGCTTCGCGCACCGGATGGACGCCGACCAGGATTTCGGGTCCGGAAGGCGGGCGCTCCGAGGCGGACCGCTCGCGCGAACGTACGCCCACACCGCCCTCTCGCGCCGACTCCGGATGGAGATCAGTCGCGCAGCGTAGCGCGCAGCGGTGCGACGGCCCGGAGGACGCCGTCGGCGTCGTCGACGTCGGGATGGTTCTTCAGCTCGAACTCGAGGTAATCCAGCATGGCGTCGAGCGCGTCGTGCACCTCGCCGTGGCGCTCGACCGGGAGCGACGACGCCCGTTCGACCAGCGCCACGGGATCGAGCGCGCCACCCGGACCCGGCTCGAGCCCACCGAGCAGCTCCCGGTGGCGCGCCGCCAGGCCCTGCAACACCGCGGCGAGGCGTTCACGGAGCGGCTCCGGCCCCTCGATGTCGATGATCGGGTGCGAGAGCTCGGCGATCAGCTTCGCCGCCTGCTCGATCTGCGAACGCAGGCGCTCCGCCGGATCGCTGCGCCGCACGCGCTGGGTGAGATCCGGATCTTCGGGCGTGCGCCGGATGCGGAGCGCGCCGGCGCGATGGAGCAGCTGCAGCGTGCGCGCCGCGGTCGGCTCGTCGAGTCCGACGCGGCGACACAGCGACGGAAACGCGCTCTCGTGGTCGAGCGCGTCGACGACCAGGCGCTCCGTTCCCGAAGTGCAGTCGCGGCGCCCGGGCACCGCCTCGATGCGGACGCGCGGATCGCAGAGCGCGCCCACGAAGCGCCGCAGCTCGTCGCGCCAGACCACGCCCTCCTGCACCAGGCGGCGCGTCGCCAGCTCGAGTCGCACGACGTTGTCGGGCTGCAGCTCGCCGTCCCAGAAATACGCGGTCCCCGCGCCGTACGAGAAGAGCGACCGCACGATCTCCTCGACCTGCCGCTGGAGTCCGGCCCACAGCGCGCGCGGCGTGATCAGCCCCCGCTCGACCAGCGCCTTGCCGAAGCGTTCACCGCGCCGGTATCCGCGCTCGGCTTCGCGTAGCTGCTCGAGCGAGAGGTCGCCCGATCGCACGAGCGAATGGCCGAGCCGGTCGATGCGCTGGTTGGATGCCGCGAACACGACGTCGCCGCGGTGGAGCCAGACGCTCTTGGCGTGCTCGCCGTGGCTGAAGTGCAGAAGGCCCGACTTGCCCGCGTCGTGCACCCATCCGAACACGTCGATCAGCCCGAAGACGCGCACGTCGACGCAGAGTGCGAGGTCGGCATGCGCGGGGAGCAGCGCGTCGTCGCCGCGATGGCGCTCGAACAACAGCGTTCGCGCGCCTCGGTCGCGCAGCGTGACGCGCTCGTCCAGATCGAGACCCAGCGCGACGCGCAGCTCGGCGTCCAGGGGCAGCCCCGGCTCGTGCCCCGGCGCGACGTCCCGATCCGACATGTCTCCTCCCATCCCGACGTCTGCGCCGCGCAGTCCGTTTCGACTCCGGTGCACGCGCGCTTGAGGCGCGCCAGTGCGGACTCGGCCGACCCCACGATCGCGACGGAGCGCACGCCGTCTGCCGCCCCGTTGCGCTCAAGCTGCGCGCGAAACGCACCGATGGCCGCTCGCAGGAGGGCGCCAGCCAATGACCCGAGATGCTCGACTCGATCGCCGCCGCCATCGCCGCGTGGCGCTCGACGTCCCGATCCGTTTGTCCACGATCGATCCCGAGGTGGACGCCTGGAGCGGCCGCCCCTTCTTCCGCTCGTCCGAGGAGCACGTCGCCGATCTCTCGCGCGGAGGCGCGCGCATCCGCTCGCACGAGCCGCTCGCGCCCGGCCGCCGGCTGCTGCTCGAGATGGATCTTCCCGACGGGCGCAGCTTCGAAGCGATCGCGCGCGTCGCGTGGGCGCGCGTCGAAGTGCCGGCGCGCGACGCGGGCGCCGAGCAGCCGCCGTATGGGCTCGGCCTCGAGTTCCTCGGCGGCGCGCTCGATCACATCACGCGTCTCGAGCGCTATCTGCTGGCTCGCAACGGCGCGGCTGCGCCCGCGGCATAGCGCCGCGATCGGGTTGATGCACGCGATGCGCCCCGGGTATCCTCCGCCCCCCATGCGACCCCCGGGCAGCTACAAGATCGCGAGCCGCAACCGCGCCTTCGAGGCGTTCCTCGGCGCCGAAGCGCGCAGCGAGCGGCGCACGCGCAAGCTGCTGGATTCACTGCGCACGCAGATCCTCGAGGGGAGCGAGGGGCTCCGCATCCGGCGCGTCTTCACGACGCCGCGCGAGGTGTTCCGCCTCGAGCTCGAGCTTCCGGAGCTCGGCTATCAGCGCACGACGCTGCTCGACCGCGACGCGCTCGACGAGCTGCTCACCGCCGACGACGTGCGCGCGGTCGTGCGCCGGCGGCTGCGGCTCGGCTAGCGGAGCGAGCGTGCGTCGCCGCCGCGTCGAACCGGCGCCCGCGAGAGGGTGCCCGGGGCAGGACTCGAACCTGCACGGCCGATGGCCCGGCGATTTTAAGTCGCCCGCGTCTACCGGTTTCGCCACCCGGGCGATCGATTCGCCCGTGCGAGGATAGCCCGGCTCGATGTTCCACGGAAAGAAGATCGTCGTCGTGATGCCCGCGTACAACGCTGCGCGGACGCTCGAGCGCACGTATCGCGAGATCCCGCTCGACATCGTCGACGAAGTGCTGGTCGTCGACGACGCCAGCCACGACGAGACCGCGAAGGTCGCCCGCGAGCTCGGCCTCCCGACCTTCGTGCACGCCCGCAATCGCGGCTACGGCGGCAACCAGAAGACCTGCTACACCGAAGCGCTGCGCCGCGGCGCCGACGTCGCGGTGATGCTGCACCCCGACTACCAGTACACGCCGAGCCTGATCGCCGCCATGGTCGGCATGATCGTGGACGGCCCCTACGACGTCGTGCTGGGCTCGCGCATCCTCGGCGGGCGCGCGCGGCAGGGCGGCATGCCGCTCTACAAGTACGTCTCGAACCGCTTCCTCACGATGACCCAGAACCTGCTGTCGGGCTCCAAGCTGTCGGAGTTCCACACCGGCTACCGCGCCTTCGCGCGCGAGGTGCTCGAGACGCTGCCGCTGCTCGAGAACTCCGACGACTTCGTGTTCGACAACCAGATGCTCGCGCAGGTGATGTACTTCGGGTTCGAGATCGGCGAGATCTCGTGTCCGACGGCGTACTTCGCCGAGGCGTCGTCGATCAACTTCCGCCGCTCGTTGACCTACGGGCTCGGCTGCCTGCAGACGGCGTGGCAGCTATTCGCGCAGCGCCGCGGCCTCGGCACGTACCGCATCTTCGCGCGCGACGGCGCGCGGCTCGATCCGTCGATCTCGGCTGCGGCAGGCGTGGCGGGAGTGGAGGCCCGGGCGGGAATCGAACCCGCATGAACGGATTTGCAGTCCGCTGGCTGAGCCATTCACCCACCGGGCCTTGGCGGGACGAGCACCATAGCAGACGCATTCCGGCTGCGACGCTACGGTGCGCGCCGTGCAATGGTGGCTCGTGTTCCTCGGCGGCGGACTCGGCGCGTGGCTGCGCTACGAGCTGGGCGGCCTCGCGCAGGCGCGGCTCGGCCCTTCGTTTCCGTGGGGCACGTTCGCGGTGAACGCGTTCGGCTGTCTCGCGATCGGCCTCGTCGCGACCTGGATCGACGAGCGCGGGATCGCCGGTCCAGCGTGGCGCACGTTCCTGGTCGCCGGCGTCCTCGGCGGCTTCACGACGTTCTCGAGCTTCGGCCTCGAGACGTTCCGGTTGATCGAGGACGGCCGCGTCGTCGCCGCCGCGACGAACGCGGGCGCCAGCGTCGTCGTGTGCGTCGCGGCGGTCGCCGCGGGCGTCGTGATCGGGCGGAGCGGCTAGAGGAGACCGGCTCGAGCGTCGGTCTCCGCGCAGCGAGCCGCAGGGAAGCGAAGTCTCCCGGCTAGTCCGGCTGCAGCGACGGCAGCGGGTGCAGCGCTCCCGCGACGCGCAGCGCGATCCCGTCGGCACGCTCTTCGACGGCCGCGAGCAAGGCTCCCTGCGCGTCGCGCAGGAAGCGGGCCGGCACGCCCCACGGCGTGAGCGAGCGTTTGACGGTACACAAAATAACGTCGGTGTCGAACGCAGAAGCGCGCAGCGACGCCGGCTCGAGCGCGTCGACGCTGCCGTCGGAGAGCAGCACCGTCGCGGCGTCGAGATCCACCGAACGGACGAAGAAGCCGGCTTCTTCGACGTCGACCTGCCCGCGAAAGTGGCCGAGCGTCACCACGTACTTGCCCTCGGCCGGCAGGTAGACGACGCCGCGGTCGAACGCCGCGCGCAGCTTGCGATTGCGCACGGGCTCGCCGTCGTGCGTGAAGCGGCCGTCGCGGTGCAGCACGAGTCCGAACGGGCGCAGCGGCGGAGGGCCCGCCGCGGGCGGATCTGCGCGTTCGCTCAATCCGGGAGCGGCTCTCGTTCGAAGCCGCCGTCCGGGAGCGCGCGGTACGCGCCGAGGAAGTCGTAGCGGTGCCAGAGCACGACCCGCACGACCTCCTTGCCGTCGCGGTAGATCCACTTCTCGTTCCAGCGCACGCCGAGCTCGTCGTGCGTGCGCGGGTCGTTCACGCTGCCGACCTGGTCGGTCGGCGCGCCGAGCAGCTTCCAGACCTCGCGCCGCGTGCGCTTCACCGCGTCCGCCGCACGATCGACGGGAGCCGAGGGCTGCGCCGTCACCGGTCGCACTCGCCGCCGATCATGTTGATGAAGTCGAAGGTCGGGATCAGGTCGGCGAGCATCGCGCCGCGCAGCATGATCGGCATCGGCTGCAGGTTGATCAGGCTCGGCGGACGGCAGCGGACCTTCCACGGCTGCGCCGTGCCGTCCGACACCAGGTAGAAGCCGAGCTCGCCGTTGGCCGACTCGATCGCCTGGTACGCCTCGCCGGGCGGCACCATCGGGCCCTCGGTGACGGCTTTGAACTGTTGGATCAGCTCTTCCATCTTGTTGAAGACGCGGCCCTTGGCCGGCCAGCGCACGCGCGGGTCGTCGACGTTGACGGGGCCCGGCCCGAGCTTCTCGAGCGCAGCGACGCACTGCTCGACGATGCGCAGGCTCTGCTGCATCTCCTCGACGCACACCAGATAGCGGTCGTAGTTGTCGCCGACCTCGCCGACCGGCACGTCGAAGTCGACCTCGGCGTACTTGAGGTACGGCTGGTCCTTGCGCAGGTCGAGCGGCACGCCGGCCGCGCGCAGCAGCGGACCGGTCACCGCGTAGCGGATCAGGTCTTCCTTCGAGAGCACGCCCGTGCCGCGCAGGCGGTCGACGAACAGGCGGTTCTGCGTGACGACCGACTCGTAGTCGCGCAGCAGCTCGCGGATGCGCGCGATGTTGCGGCGCGCGAGGTCCGGGAAGGCGTCGGGCATGTCGTGCTTGACGCCGCCGATGCGCACGTAGTTGGACGTGACGCGCGCGCCGCACAGCGTCTCGCACAGGTCCCAGGCGAGCTCGCGCGCCTCGATGCCGTACAGGAACGGCGTCATCGCGGCGAGCTCGAGGCAGGCGGCGCCGCAGCGGGTGAGATGGTCGGCGAGCCGCGCGAGCTCGCCCGACATCGTGCGCAGCCACTGGCAGCGCTCGGGCGTCTCGATCGCGAGCAGCTTCTCGACCGCGAGGCAGTAGCCGATGTTGGCGAGGATCGCGGAGTTGTAGTTGAGCCGGTCGGTGTAGGGGATCGCCTGGTACCACGTCCCGCTCTCGCACTCCTTCTCGAAGCCGCGGTGCAGGTACCCGACCTGGATGTCGAGGTCGACGATCGTCTCGCCGTCGAGCTCGATCAGGAACTTCACCGTCCCGTGGGTCGCCGGATGCGACGGACCCATGTTGAGGATCTGGTGCTCGGAGTGGAGATCCGGTGCGGCTGCGTCGTCGAGCGAGCGCCCGTGCGCCATGGGAGCCTCAGTTCCTCGGGCCGACGAGCGGCTGGCGCCGCTCCTTCGGGTAGTCCTTGCGCAGCGGGTGCCCCTCGAACTCTTCGTAGAGGAGCAGGCGGCGCAGGTCCGGATGGTTGCGGAAGCGGATGCCGTAGAGATCGAAGACCTCGCGCTCCATCCAGTCGGCGGCGGGCCACACGTCGACGCACGAGTCGATCTGCGCGGGCACCTCGGGAACGCCGGCCTTCACGCGCAGCCGGTGCAGATGGCGCGTCGAGAGCAGGTGGTAGACCACCTCGAAGCGCGGCCCCTCGCGATCCGGATAGCGGAGGTAGTCGACGGCGCAGAGATCCGAGAGCACGTCGAACTCGAGACCCGGCGCGTCGCGCAGGAAGCGCAGCACCTCGACGACGCGCGCCGGCGCGACGATCGCCGTGGCGTCGCCGTGCTGCGCGTGCGTCGCGAGCACCGCGTCGGGCAAGCCGTCGAGGAGGCGCCGCAGCGCGGCGGACCCGAAGTCGTCCATCAGCGCGGCCGGCCTTCGCCGCTCGCGACGGGCGCGTGCTTGCGGTCGTACTCGGCGCGCAAGAAGCGCAGGCGGCGCCCGAGCAGGTCCTCGGGGACGAGCAGGTCTTGCTTCTCGTAGAGCATCGAGCCGCGGTCGTAGCCCGCGATCTCGACCTGGCGGCTCATGACGATCGCCTCCTCGGGGCAAGCCTCCTCGCACAGCCCGCAGAACATGCAGCGCGACATGTCGATGTCGAAGGCTTCCGGGTAGCGCTCGATGCCGTGCTCGGGCAGCTCGCCCGGCACGATCGTGATGCAGTCGGTCGGGCACGCGAACTCGCACAGCCCGCACGCCACGCACTTCGGCAGGCCGTTCTCGAGCTGCACGAGCACCGGCATGCCGCGGAACGCGTCGGGATAGTCGACGCGCTCCTCCGGGTACTGCACGACGAACCCGGTCGGCTTGCCCGACAGCCAGCCGGCGAGATTCCGGAAGAACACGCGGCTCGTGGTCGCGAGGCCCTTCAGGATCGCGGGCAGGTAGGCGCGCTCGGCCCAGCCGAGGTTCTCGTGGCGCTTCACCTTGACGACGCGGGCGGTCATTCGGGCGCGCAGGCTAGCGGAGCCAGAAAGCCGCGGCGAGCGCGCCGGGCGCGCATTTACGGGCGATCCTGCAGCCGCGCCTCAGAGCTCGAGCTCGCCGCTCTCGAGCAGCTCGCGGACGCGGTACAGGAAGCCGTTCGCGGGCGCGCCGTCGACGGCGCGGTGATCGTACGAGAGCGCGAGGTGCATCATCGGGCGGATCACGATGTGATCCTCGCCGTCCACGCTGCGCACCACGGGGCGCTTCACGATCTCGCCCATGCGCAGGATGCCGACCTGCGGCTGGTTGATGATCGCGAAGCCGTAGAGGTTTCCCTGGCGGCCGGGATTCGACACGGTGAAGGTGCCGCCGCGCAGGTCGTCGGGCGAGAGCTTCTTGGTGCGCGCACGCGCCGAGAGGTCCTCGATGGCGCGCGCGAGGCCCGTCAGCGAGAGCGCGTCCGCGTCGCGGATCACCGGCACGACGAGCCCCTTGTCGGTCTCGACGGCGACGCCGACGTGGAGCGCGCGCTTCTCGACGATCGCGTCCTCGAGCACCGAGGCGTTGAGACGCGGGAACTCGCGCAGCGCGCGCACCGCCGCCTGCACGATGAAGGGCAGGAACGTGAGGCTGAAGCCCTGCTGCGCCTGGAACGCCTTCTTGTGGGCATCGCGGAAGCGCGACACCGCGGCCATGTCGACCTCGGCGACCGTGCCGACGTGCGGCGAGATCTGCTTCGAGAGCACCATGTGCTCCGCGACGATCTTGCGCAGCGGCGTCATCGGGACGATGCGGTCGCCCTCCTCCACCTGGTACGTGAGGTACGGCGGCGTCGCGCCGCCCGCGCTCGGCGGCACCACGCGGTGGACCGCGGCGGGCGCGCCGACCGGCGCGGCGGGACGCGCGCTCGG
>QEVM01000188.1 GCA_003576805.1 Pseudomonadota bacterium
GTCGCCGTGCACGCGCAGCACCGCGAGCGGCGCCGCGCCCGCGAACGACCAGCACCCGAGCCGCTCGTCGGCGAGCGCGCTCTCGAGCAGCCAGAAGCCCGGCGCCGCGCGCAGCCGCGCGCGCGCCGCGCGCCAGGCGGCCTCGCCGCCCGCCTCGCGAACGGCGATGCGCGCATGAGGGAAGTCGAGCACGGGTCGCTCCGGAGTGGGCAGGCTAGCGGGTGTGCGAAGATCGAACCTGGAAGTGCGGGGACCGCCCGACTGGGCGCGGGGAGGAGATCCCGTGGCATGGCACGCAGTCCCAGCTCCGTCGCCGACGACGACGCGAACGTCGAGGCAGTCACCTGGAGGATCGAGGGCGTCCTCGCCGGCGTGATCGGCGCCGCCGTCGTCGCCGTCTTCTTCCTGATCTTCGACGTCGCCGCGCGCCGGCCGCTGTGGACCCCGTTCGCGCTCGGCTCGGTGTTCTTCGTGAACGAACTGCCGGAGCCCGGCGCGGCGATCGACCTCGCGATGGTGGCCGGCTACACGGCCCTGCACGGCACCGTCTTCGTGGCGTTCGGACTGATGGCCGCGTTCTACTTCGACACCCAGATCCGGCCGCGCGCGAGCCTCGGTCGCGCGGCGCTGCTCGCGCTGCTGCTCTTCCTCGCCTTCGAGCTGTGCTTCTGGCTGTTCGCGCGCATGTTCGTGCCGGACGCGTTGGACGTGCTCGGCGTGGTGCGCGTCAGCGTCGCGAACCTGCTGGCCGCCGTCGCGATGGCGGGCTGGATCGTCGTGCGCGCCGCGCGCGGCGTCGGGACGCGCGACATGGCTCCGTCCTAGGCCATCGCGCGCGCGACTTGCACACGAGCTGCGCGCGCACCCGCGCAGACCGCGGGCGACGCCGGGCGGCGTCCGCGGGTGTAGCGGCCTTCCACCTGGCGGAAGCGGGCTTCCACCGCGCTCCGCCGTCGCAGCGCAAGTGCGCGAACTTGCGAGCGCTTCGGCGGGCACGCGGCTTGCTCGTGCTGCGGGACGGGAAGGGGTCCGCGGCACGCCGCCGCGGCCTGCGGAGTCCAAGCTTGCTGCGCCCTCGTTCCTTCCTGCGGGCCTCCCTGATCGCGCTGGTGCTGTCCACCGCCTCCGGTGCGCTCGTCGCGCCGGAGGTGCGCGCCGACGCCGGGAGCGACGTGCATCCCGCGCTGCTCGAGGCGCTCGCGTTCGGTCCCGACGAGGAGCACGTCGCGGTGGCGCCCGCGCCGGTGCCGGTCGGCATCGTGCCGGAGCCGAACACCGCGCTGCTGCTCGCGCTCGGCGTCGCCGGGCTGTGGCGCTTCGGAAGCCGCCGCCGGAATTCCTGACGGCGCGGCGGAGCTGCTTCGTATACTGCCGGACCCATCCAAGGAGTCCGGAGTGAGCTTTCCCGCCCCGCGCCGCATCGCGCTGCCGCCGCTGCGGCTTCCCGACGGATCCAGCGAGCCGGGGCTCACGCTCTCGGTGCACGACGCGGGCGCAGGCCCCGCGGTCGTGATGAGCCACGGCTTTCCCGAGCTCGGCTACTCGTGGCGACACCAGTTCCCTGCGCTCGTGGGCGCGGGCTTCCGCGCGATCGCGCCTGATCAGCGCGGCTACGGCGGGAGCGACGGGCCCGCGCCGATCCCCGCCTACGACATCCACCACCTGTGCGGCGACCTCGCGGGCCTGCTCGACGCGCTCGGCATCGAGAAGGCCGTGTTCGTCGGTCACGACTGGGGCGGCTTCGTGGTGTGGGCGATGCCGTACCTGCACCCGGAGCGCGTGGCGGGCGTGGTCGGCGTCAACACGCCGCTGCTGCCGCGTCCGCCGATGCCGCCGATGGCGCTGCTGCGCGCGATGGCCGGCGGCAACGACGAGAAGATCTACATGCTCTGGTTCCAGCAGCCCGGCGTCGCGGAGGCGGTGCTCGACGCGAACCCGGGCCTCGTCTTCGAGAAGCTACTGCGCAGCGGCGTGCCGCTCGAGGAGATCGCCCGGCGCGCCGGCCCCGAGATGGACATGAACCCGTTCCGCCGGCTCGCCGAGCTCGAGAGCTTCGGCGAGCCGATCGGCAGCGACGCCGAGCGCGCGCACTACACCGAGGTGTTCCAGCGCACGGGCTTCCGCGGCGGCGTCAACTGGTACCGCAACATGGATCGCAACTGGGAGACGGCGCCGGAGGTCGGCGTCGCGCCGATCGGCGTGCCGTGCCTCATGGTGTGCGCCGCCTGGGATCCCGTGCTGCGGCCCGAGATGGCGGCCGGCATGCCGCTCGTGTGCCGCGACCTCGAGACCGTCACGATCGAGCGCTGCGGACACTGGACGCAGCAGGAGAAGCCGGACGAGCTGAACCGCATCCTCGTCGACTGGCTGCGCCGGAAGATCGCGTAGTGGCGGACGCGGGCGCGCGCGGCGGTCGCGAGCCGTCGTACGTGCTCGGCGTCCTCGTCCTCGTCTACGTCTTCAACTTCGTCGACCGCCAGATCCTCTCGATCCTGAACGAGGAGATCCGGCGCGACCTCGGCCTCTCCGACGGCCAGATGGGGTTCCTGTACGGGACCGCCTTCGCGATCTTCTACGCGCTGTTCGGGATCCCGCTCGGCCGCCTCGCGGACCTGTGGGTGCGGCGCACGCTGATCTCGCTGTCGCTCGCGGTGTGGAGCGCGATGACGACGGTGTCGGGCCTCGCGCGCAACTTCGCGGAGCTGGCGGCGGCGCGCATCGGCGTCGGCATCGGCGAAGCGGGCGCGTCGCCCGCCGCGTTCTCGCTGCTCTCGGATCACTTCCCGCCCGCGCGCCGCGCCACCGCGCTCGCGATCTACTCGAGCGGCATCTACATCGGCTCGGGTCTCTCGCTGATGATCGGCGGTCAGATCGTCGGGCGCTGGGACGCCGCGTTCGCAGCCGGCGGCGCGCCGTTCGGGCTGCGCGGCTGGCAGGTCGCGTTCTTCGCCGTCGGGCTGCCGGGCCTGTTGCTCGCGATCTGGGTGCGCACGCTGCGCGAGCCGGTGCGCGGCGCGCTCGACGGCGTCGCGCACGTGGAGCGCCACGCGCAGCCCTTCGCCGAGTTCGCGCGCGAGCTGCGCGCGGTGATCCCGCCCTTCACGCTGCTGCACCTGCACCTCGTCGGCGCGGGCGCGCGGCGCATCGCGACGAACCTCGGCGCGGCGCTGGCGATCGCGGCCGTCGCGTTCGCGCTGACGCGCGCCACCGGCGACTGGCTGCAGTGGACCGCGCTCGGCGTCGGCTGCTACGCGGCCTTCTCGTGGGCGCAGGCGCTGCGGCTGCGCGATCCCGAGAGCGCGCGGCTGATCCTCGACACGCCGTCGCTGCGCTGGTGCACGCTCGGCTTCTCGTTCCTCGCCTTCACCGGCTACGGGCTCGGCTACTGGACGGCGCCGTTCTTCCTGCGCGTGCACGAGGTTCCGATCGAGCGCGTCGGGCTGCTCGTCGGCGGCACCGCCGCGGCGGCGGGCTGGATTGGCGTCACCGCGGGCGGCGTGCTGGCCGACGCGTGGCGGCGCCGCTCGCCGCTCGGCCGGCTGCGCGTGGCGTTCCTCGGCGCGCTGCTGCCGCTGCCGCTCGTGCCGTGGATGCTGACGACCGAGAGCACCGCGCTCGCGCTCGTGCTGAACGTGCCGCTCGCGGTCGCGACCTCGCTGTGGGTCGGCGTCGGCGCCGCGACCGTGCAGAACCTGGTGTTGCCGCGCATGCGCGCGACCGCGTCGGCCGCGTATCTCCTCGTCGTCACCTTCGTCGGGCTCGCGATGGGTCCCTACACGATCGGCGAGCTCTCCGACGCGTTCGGCCTGCGCACCGCGATGCTGTGCGGACTCGGCGCGAACGGCGCCGCCGTGCTGTGCCTGCTGCGCGGCGCGCGCCATCTCGAGGCCGACGAGAAGGCGCTCGCCGCGCGCTGACTGCGCGCGCGAGTCATCCGGGCGACGCACCGTTGCACATCGGCTGCCGATTCCGTCCAGCGCGGCGGGATCTTGTTGACGCCGCAGGCGTCACGGGCGTAAACCGCTCACAGGAGATGCGGTGGTCGACTGGCTGACGCGGGTGCTCTCGGGTGTGGTTCCGGCTGCGGTGCAGCAAGGGGCGCAGCTCGGCGCCGAGATGGCGCTGCGCGCGGCGACGCTGCCAGGCGTGATGGGGCTGCGCTGGGCCGGGCGCGCGCTCGCGCCGGTGCGCCACGACATGCCGCGCGCGAAGCGCTCCGCGACGCTCGCCGCCAAGGTGGCGCTCGACGAGCTCTTCTTCGCCAGCGAGGCCGCGAGCGCGGCGCTCGCGCTCGGGCGCCGCGAGTGGAGCCGCGTGCGGCGCGAGGTCGAGGACGCGCACGCGCTCTTCGAGACGCGCGGCTGGCTCGCCGATCCGGCGTCGTATCACGCGACGCCGCCGCGCGTGCGCGACGCGCGCGAGGTCGACGCGCGCAGCGGGCCGTGGAGGTTCTCGCACCTCTCGTACGCGAGCGGCTGGGCGCCGTCGCCGGGCGAGCCGGGCCGCGCGCGCTGGCTCTCGTACGCGCCGAACCAGACGGCGCACGCGTACCTGATGCGCCACTCCGGTCCGCCGCGGCCTTGGGTCGTGTGCGTGCCGGGCTATCGCATGGGCCGTCCGGCCGTGGACTTCACCGGCTTCCGCACGAGCTGGCTGCACAAGGCGCTCGGCGTGAACGTCGCGGTGTTCGTGATGCCCTTCCACGGCCCGCGCACGAGCGGGCGGCGCGGCGGCGACGGCTATCTCTCGGGCGACTTCCTCGACACCATCCACGCGCAGGCGCAGGCGGTGTGGGACCTGCGCCGCCTGATCGGCCGCCTGCGCGACGAGGGCGCGCCCGCGATCGGCGTCCACGGCGTGTCGCTCGGCGGCTACACCACCGCGCTGCTCGCCGCGCTCGAGCCCGGCATCGAGCGCGCCGTGCTCGGCATCCCGGCCGCCTGCTTCGCGGATCTCGCGCGCGCGCACGTGCCGCCGGCGCTGCTGCGCGCCGCCGAGTGGCTCGGCTTCCCGATCGGCACGATCGAGCACGTGCTGCGCGTCGTGTCGCCGCTCGCGATGCCGCCGCGGCTCGCGCGCGAGCACCGCTACATCTACGCCGGCATCTCGGATCGCCTCGCCCCGCCGCACCACGCCTGGGATCTGTGGCGTCACTGGGAGCGGCCGCGCGTCGCGTGGTACCAGGGCGGCCACGTCTCGTTCCTGATGGAGCCCGCCGTGCGCCACTTGCTGCGCGAGGCCTTCGACGCGCGCTCGATGCTCGACCAGGCGCACGCGGCGCGCCGTGACGCCGCGATGAGCGGACGCGACGTCCCGCCCACGCCGACGCCGCTCCCGCGCCCGCTCCCGAGGCCGCCCGCGCTCGCCGCGCAGGCGTAGCGCGTCACGCGTGCACGGGCGGCCGGCGGTCGCGCCAAGCGTGCGCGGCCTCGAGCTGCGCGGCGACCTGCAGCAGCAGGTCCTCGCGCCCGTAGCCCGCGACGAGCATCGCGCCGACCGGCAGCCCCGACGACGTCCAGTGCAGCGGCAGCGAGATCGCCGGCTGGCCGGTCATGTTGATCGGGAACGTGAAGGCGCCGAACGGCGCGGCGCGCAGGTACGCCTTGAGCGGCATGTCAGGCGGCGACGTGAACTGCCCGAGCGGCGGCGGCGGCTCGGCGGCGGTCGGCGTCAGCAGGAGATCGAAGCCGCTCTCCCACCACTCCGCCATGCGCCGCCCGAAGCGGTGCCACCACTCGACCATCGCGAGATACGCCGGCGCGCTCGCCGCGCGCCCGAGCTGCGCGACCGCCCACGTCGTGTTCTCGACGTCGTCCGGCTCGAGCGCGCGGCCGAGCTTCTCGCCGACCGCGTCGAGCGTGCGCGCGATGTTGCACGCGACCGCGGTCACGTAGGCGCGACCCACGTTGGTGTCGGCGTAGGCGGCGGGCGCCGCCTCCTCGACGCGGTGGCCGAGCGACTCGAGCGTGCGCGCGGCGATGCGCGCGGCCTCGGCGCAGTCGGGATCGACCGCGACGCCTTCGCGCGGCGAGCCGAACAGCGCGCCGATGCGCAGGCGGCCGGGATCGGTGCCGACCTCCTCGCGGAACGGGCGGGCCGGCGGCGCCGCGGCGTACGGATCGCCGGGCATGCGGCCCGCGACGACGTCGAGGATGGCGGCGGTGTCGCGCACCGTGCGCGACACGACGTGCTCCGCCGAGAAGCCGCTCCAGCGCTCGCCCGCGAAGGGGCCGAACGAGTTGCGCCCGCGCGTGGGCTTGAGCCCGACGAGCCCGCAGTGCGCCGCCGGAATCCGGATCGAGCCGCCGCCGTCGCTCGCGTGCGCGGCCGGCACCATGCCCGCCGCGACGGCCGACGCCGCGCCGCCGCTCGAGCCGCCCGCGCCGTGCGCGACGTTCCACGGGTTCGCGGTCGGCCCGTACGCCTCGGGCTCGGTCGTCGGTAGCAGCGCGAGCTCCGGCGTGTTGGTGCGGCCCAGGCTCACGAAGCCGGCCGCGCGGATCTTCTCGGCGAACCAGCTCGACTGCGGCTCGATCCAGCCCGCGCGCTTCAGGCACTTCATGCCCATGTGACACGGCGCGCCGGCTTCCTGGCCGCCGATGTCCTTCATCAGGAACGGCACGCCGAGGAACGGCCGCCGCGCGCCGCGCCGGGCCTCCTCGCCGAGCGCCGCCGCCTCTTCGCGCGCGCGCTCGAACGCCGGCAGGATCACCGCGTTGAGGCTCGGGTTGGTCTTCTCGATGCGCGCGATCGCGGCGTCCACCAGCTCGAGCGGCGTCGCTTCGCCGCGCCGCACGAGATCCGCCTGCGCCATCGCGTCCATGCGCGCCAGCTCGTCCATCGCTTCCACTCCTTCGTTCCCCCGGGCTTCGTTCACCAGGGCAGGCGGTCCAGGTCCACGTTGCCGCCCGACAGGATCACGCCGACGCGCGGCATGCCCGGCAGCGCGCGGAACGCATCCGAGAGCAGTGCGGCGATCGCGACCGCCGCGCTCGGCTCGACGAGCAGCTTCGCGCGCTCCCACGCGAGCCGCATCGCCGCGACGATCTCGTCCTCGCGCACCAGCACGACGTCCTCGACGAGGTCGCGGATCACAGGCCAGGTGAGCTCGCCGAGGCTCGCGAGGAGGCCATCGGCGATCGTCTTGGGCGCGCTTTCGGGCACGAGGAAGCCCTCGCGCTTCGAGCGCGCGGCGTCGTCGGCGCCGTGCGGCTCGGCGCCGAACACGCGGATCGCCGGGCGGAGCGCGGTCGCGACGATCGCCGTGCCCGCGACGAGCCCGCCGCCGCCGATCGGCGTGACGATCGCGTCGAGCTCGGGCACGTCGGCAAGCAGCTCGAGCGCCGCGGTGCCCTGCCCCGCGATCACGTCGGGATGGTCGTAGGGGGGCAGGAAGGCGGCGCCCGTCTCGGCGAGCACGCCGGCCAGCGCCGCCTCGCGCGCCGCCATCGTCGGCTCGCACGACACGACGCGCGCGCCGTAGCCCTCGACCGCGCAACGCTTCACGGCGGGCGCGCTGCTCGGCATCACGACGTGCGCCGGAACGCCGCGCGCGCGCGCGGCGAGCGCGATCGCCTGCGCGAAGTTGCCCGAGCTGTGCGTCGCGACGCCGCGCGCCGCCTGCGCGTCGGTGAGCATCGCCACCGCGTTCCACGCGCCGCGGAACTTGAAGGCGCCGCCCCTCTGGAGCTGCTCGCACTTGAAGAAGAGCTGGCGGCCGGCGAGCGCGTCGAGCGACGCGCAGGTCGCGACCGGCGTGCGGTGCGCGTGCCCGGCGAGCCGATCCGCGGCGGCGCGCACGGCGGCGAGGTCGGCGGCGTAGCGCATCAGCGCTTCTCCGCGGCGCGCTCGCCGAGACACGCGAACGCGACGCCGAGCGACGCCGCCGTCGCGACGTGCCAGAGCGCGTGTCCCTGATAGAGCAGGCTGTCCGGAAAGCAGAGCACGCGCGCGACGTCGGCCTGGCGCAGCGCGAACGCGAGCGCGAAGAGCCCGAGCGGCGCGAGCGCGAGCCGCACGGAGAGCCGGCCCGCGCGCACGCGCGCGGCGATCGGGATCGACGCGAGCAGGAGCAACAGCGGCAGCGCGACGTGGGCGTCGATGCGCCACTTGAAGAGCGCGAAGCCGGCGTCGGCCGCGAGCGCCGCCGCGACGACGGGCAGCTCGGGCCAGTCGAACGCCTGCACGGCGCCGCGCGCGACGACCGCCACGAGCGCCGCGTAGGTGCCGGCCATGTCGAGCCACTGCATCTCGCGCGTCACGCTCGCGTGGAACAGGAAGCTGCCGGCCGCGAGCAGCGCGCACGAGACGGCGAAGAGCGCGCGCGTCGGCGCCAGCGGACGCCGCCACGCCAGCAGGCCGACGAAGAGGAACGCCGCGTTCGACCACGCGTTGAGCGGCTGCTGGATCGCCGCGCGCGCGGACGGCGCGCCGCAGCGCGTGTGCGCCTCGCAGTATTCGGCGCAGTCGCCGGGCGTGAGGCGCGACCACACGTCCGCCGACGGCAGCGCGGCGAAGCCCGCCGCGACGATCGCCGCGACACCGAGCGTCGCCAGCGCGGCGCGGCGCCACGGCGGCGGCGCGGCGCGCGCTGCGCCGCCGCGCGCGATGGAGGTGGAGGGGCTCGCCACGCGCCGAGGCTACGTCAGGGCGGGAGCGAGCCGCCACGGTACTCTCCGCGCCGATGGCCGACTCGCACAGCATCGCGCTCGCCGCTCCCGCCGCGGGACCGCGCGTTCCGTGGATGCAGCGGCTCGCGGCGACGCCGCCGTGGACGCCGTGGCGGCTCGCGGCCGCGATCGCCGCCGTGCTCTTCGCGGCGTTCTTCGCGGTCGAGTGGATCACGGGGCGGCTCGAGATCGTGTTCGGCCCCGACGTGGGCGCGCACGCCGAGACCGCGCGCGTCAACTTCCGCATCACGCTGGTGATGATCCCGCTGTTCGCGTACCTGCCGGCGGCGTTCGCCGACGGCGCCCGCTCCGCGCGCCGCGCGACTGCCGATCTCGCGCCGCATCTGCGCGCGTCGCCGGGCGAGACCGCGGCCATCGTCGAGCAGGCGGGCCGCTTCGATCCGGTCGCGCTGCGCCGCGCCGGCTGGATCGGCGTCTTCTTCGCCGTGCTGATCCCGATCTGGATCGACCGCCAGCTCGAGGCGTGGGTGATCTGGCGACACGCGTCGGAGGCGATCGCGCAGCGCGTCCTGCTGCCGCCCGTCGGCTGGTTCGCCGCGCGCTTCATCTACTCGCTGTGGGCGGAGTCGCGGCGGCTCTCGCAGATCGGGCGTTCGCTCGTCGCCGTGGATCTCCTCGACGCGCGCCGCTTCGCGCCGCTCACGCGGCAGGGCCTGCGCTACGCGCTGCTCACGATCGGCGTGCTCTCGATCCTCGCCTTCTACCTGTTCGACTACGCCAAGAAGGGGCTCTTCGCGGTGGTGCTGCTCGCGGGCGCGATCGCGCTCGTCGCCGCCGCGAGCGCCCTGCTGCTGCCGCTGCGCGGCGCGCGCGACGCGATCGCCGCGGCCAAGCGCGCGGAGCTCGACTGGTGCGACGCCGAGCTGCGCCG
>QEVM01000189.1 GCA_003576805.1 Pseudomonadota bacterium
GCCTGCGCGGCGCCGAGCGCCCGGCCGACGCGCTCGAGCGTCGCGGCCGGCACGTCCGCCTGCCGCGCGATCGCGGCGACGTCGACGCCGCCGAGCACGCCGTCGATCGGCGAGCCCTGGCCGCGCGCGCCGAGCGCCACCTTGGCGAGCGCGAGCGCGACGAGCCCGACCGTGCCGGGCTTGGCGGCGATCCACTCGTCCGCGTTCGAACCGGTCATCGAGAGGCGCGGGCCGACGTAGACGAAGCGGGCCGCGCGGCCCTCGGGCTTCGACACGTCGCGCGCCTCGGCGAGCTGGCGCGCGTGCTCGGTCGGCGACGGGCCCGACTCGAGGAAGTCGGAGCCGAAGTCGATCACGAAGTCGGCGCCGGAGAGGTCGAAGACCGGCTCGCCCGCGACGCCGAACACCGCCTGCGCCGCCTGGCGCAGCGCCTCGGGCGCGAGCGGCTCGTACACGACGCGCCCGCCCGCGCCGACGGCGGTGACCCACGCGTCGATCGCGTTGCTCGCGGTGGGCCCGGTCTCGCCGCCGAGCACCCACGTGCGGTTGGCGCCCTTTGCGATCTCCGCCGCGAGCGTGCGCACGGCCTCGTCCCACGAGATGGGCGCGAGCTTGCCGTCGGCGCCGCGCAGCAGCGGGCCCTTGTAGCGGTCGGGGTGGTAGGTGAAGCCGATCGAAGCCTGGCCGAGCGCGCACAGCGCGCCCCGGTTCACCGGGTGGTCGGGATTGCCTTCCAGCTTGATCGGACGGCCTTCGCGCGTGGTCACGCGCAGGCCGCACGCGGCGGGACACGCGGTACACGTCGATGCGTAGTGGTTGGCGATGCCGGGCACGAGCTCTTCCGGCTGCACCACGTACGGGATCAGCTTGGTGACGGTGTCCCCGCAGCCGACGGTGGCGGCCGCGCCGGCGCTCGCACCGACCAGCTTCAGGAATTCGCGACGATGGAATTCGGGCATCCGCGGCTTCCTAGTAATGGCAGGTCAGGCAGTCCTGGGACGCCTGATTGTTCCGATGACAGTCGATGCACCAGCCCATCTCGAGCTTCGCCGAGGGCAACAGCCAGGGCCACCAGATGGTGTCGGAGGTGAGCGCCAGCTTGTCCATCTGCTCGACGGGGCCGTGGCAGCGCTGGCACGCGACGCCGGCCTGGACGTGACGGTTGTGGCGGAACTTGACGTGCTCGGGCACGCGGTGGATCTGCACCCACGGAATCGGCTTCTTCTCGTCCCAGTACTTCTTGAGCGTCTGCACGCCCTCGAGGTCCTGGCCGAACTGCGCGTGGCAACCCATGCACAGCTCGACCGACGGAACGCCGGCCATGCGCGACTTGTCCGTGCCCGTGTGGCAGTAGAGGCACTGGATCTGGAAGTCGCCGGCGTGGAGCTTGTGGCTGAAGGGAATGGGTTGGACGGGGCCCGGCGCGTCCGGATCGGCGGCCGCCGTTTGGGCGTCGTACGCCTTCTGGCTCGACTTCGGACCCGCGGGCGCCGCGGCCGGAGCCTGCGCTTCGACGGGATCCGGTCCCGAGAGACCGAGGACGAGACCGGCGGCCACGAAGACGGCGAGTGCCATCTCGAGGATGCGCCGGCGCAGGCGGTTCGGGATCACGCTCGTGCGCCCCCATTCTTGCTCGGTTGCTCGGTTGCTCGGTTCTCGGCTGCTCAGTGCTCGATCGCTCGAGCCCCGTGAGCTCACCGTGAGCCCGGCGCGTCGCTCCGTGATCTCACCGAACGACGAAACCGGGAACGAGACGAGCACGCGTCGAGACCGAGTCCCCGATGCGCCCCCGCTCCGGCCCGTGAGCGGCAGCCTTTTAGCGCCATCGGGAGCGCCGCGTCAACCGTCGACGAAGCTCGTACACGTCGCGCGTGCCGAAGCACCCGGCCGCGCGGAACGTGACCGCGAGTCGCGGCGCGTGCGTGCGCGATCCGCCGCGTCGGCTCGCTTGCAGCGATCGCGAAATCGCGCAGCTAGACTGCGCGCGCCCGCGCGACCCCCCGCGTTCGAGGTCTCCCAACCCGCCGCCCAGGCGACGGAAACGTGCCGTGAGGCGAGGGAGCGCGCCGGAGCGAAGCGCACCGGTCGCGCTCATCCCCGACCGCATGGGAGCCTCGATCATGGCCGACGCCTGGATCCTCGACGCCGTCCGCACGCCGCGCGGCAAGGGCAAGAAGGAGAGCGGCGCGCTCTCCGGCATCCATCCGCAGTCGCTGCTCGCGCAATGCCTGAACGCGCTGCAACAGCGCACCGGGATCGCGCCGGCCGACGTCGAGGACGTCGTCGCGGGCTGCGTGTCCGACGTGAACGACCAAGCGGCCTGCATCGCGCGCAACGCGGTGCTCGCGGCGGGCTGGGATCCCAAGACGGCGAGCGGCGTCACGCTGAACCGCTTCTGCGGCTCGGGCCAGCAGGCCGTGAACTTCGCTGCGATGGGCGTGATGGCCGGCCAGCAGGAGCTCGTGATCGGCGGCGGCGTCGAGTCGATGTCGCGCGTCCCGATGGGATCCACGGGCGGCGGGCTCGACGGCAACAACCCGGCGCTCGTCGAGATGCACCCGCTCGTGCCGCAGGGCATCTCGGCGGACCTGATCGCGACACTGGAAGGGTTCAGCCGCGAGCAGCTCGACGCGTTCGCCGCCGAGAGCCAGCGCCGCTGCGCGGCCGCGCAGAAGAACGGCCACTTCGAGAACTCGCTGATCCCCGTGCGCGACGCCGCCGGCCAGATCGCGCTCGACCGCGACGAGTTCCCGCGCGCCGGCACGACGGTCGAGAGCCTCGCCAAGCTCGCGCCGTCGTTCGAGCAGCTCGGCGCGTACGTGCCGAAGGGCGACACGCGCACGCTCGATCAGCGCGCGCTGTCGCGCTACACGCAGATCTCGAAGATCGAGCACGTGCACCACGCGGGCAACTCGTCGGGCATCGTCGACGGCGCCGCGGCGGTGCTCGTCGCGTCGCCCGAGTACGCGAAGGCGCACGGCCTGCGGCCGCGCGCGCGCTTCAAGGCGATGGCGACCGCGGCGGACGAGCCGATCATCATGCTGACCGCGCCGACGCCCGCGACGCAGCGCTGCCTCGCGAAGGCGAAGATGACGATCGGCGACATCGACCTGATCGAGATCAACGAGGCGTTCGCCGCGATCCCGCTCAAGGTCATGCGCGACCTCGGAATGGATCCCGAGAAGGTCAACGTGAACGGCGGCGCGATCGCGCTCGGCCACCCGCTCGGCGCCACCGGCGCGATGCTGCTCGGCACCGTGCTCGACGAGCTCGAGCGCCGCGACCTCACCACCGGCCTGGTGACGATGTGCATCGGCGGCGGCATGGGCATCGCGACCATCATCGAACGGGTCTGAAACCACCGCACGCACACGAAGTCCGAAGCAACGAACGAAGCAAAGAAGCCCGCTTCCGCCGTAGCGAGCCGCAGGCGAGCGGGCAGACCCCATGAGGCTCGCGGTCGTACACGAAGCGCAAAGCAACGAACGACGCAAAAGCGCCCGTTTCCGCCGTAGCGAGCCGCAGGCGAGCGGGCAGACCCCATGAGGCTCGCGGTCGTACACGAAGCGCAAAGCAACGAACGAAGCGAAAAGCCCGTTTCCGCCGTAGCGAGCCGCAGGCGAGCGGGCCAATCAAAAGGACGAAGGCAAATGATCGACTTCCAGCCGACCGACGAGCAGCAGCTCGTGATCGACACCGTGCGCCAGTTCGCGGCCAACGAGATCCGGCCGGTCGCGCGCGAGTGCGAGGAGACCCGAAAGCTCCCCGAGAAGGTGCTGCTGCAGGCGCACGAGCTCGGGCTCGTCGCGAACGCGCTGCCCGAGTCGGCGGGCGGCGGCGGCGACCGCAGCGCCGTGACCGGCGTGCTGGTGGCCGAGGAGCTGGCCTGGGGCGACCTCGCGATCGCCGCCGCGGTCCTCTCGCCGGGCCTCACGGCGTACCCGATCGCGGAGTTCGGCACCGACGAGCAGAAGCAGGCGCTCGCCGCCTTCACCGGCCCGCGCTTCGTGCCGGGCTCGCTGGCGTGGGTCGAGCCGCGCTTCGACTCGGACGCGTTCCGCCCGAAGACGAGCGCGCGCCGCGACGGCTCCGACTACGTGCTCGACGGCGCCAAGTGCTTCGTGCCGTGGATCGACGGCGGCGACACGGTGCTCGTCGTCGCGAGCGAGGGCGGCGCGTTGGCCGGCTTCCTCGTGCCGCGCGGCGCCCAGGGCCTCGGCGTCGAGGCCGAGCGCAACATGGGGATCCAGGCGCTGCCCACCGCGGAGCTGACGCTCTCCAGTGTCCGCGTGCCGGCCTCCGCGAAGCTCGGCGGCGAGCGCGGCGCCGACCTGCGCCGCGTGCTGAACCAGGGCCGCGTCGCGCTCGCGGCGATGGCGGTCGGCGTGGCGCGCGCCGCCTTCGAAGTCGCGCGCGACTACGCCAAGGAGCGTCAGGTGTTCGGCGTGCCGGTCGCCACCAAGCAGGCGATCGCGTTCAAGCTCGCCGACATGTCGATCGAGATCGACGCCGCGCGCCTGCTGGCGTGGGAGGCGGCGTGGAAGCTCGACCAGGGCCACGACGCGACGCGCGAGGCGCTGCTGGCCAAGCGCCAGGCGCAGCGCGTCGCGCTCGAGGTCGCCGACGGCGCCGTCCAGGTCTTCGGCGGCCACGGCTACATCCGCGACTACCTGCCCGAGCTCCACCTCCGCAACGCCCGCGGCTTCGCCACCTTCGAAGCGCTGGCCCTCGTGTAAACGAAGCTCGACGCCACGAACGGAGAACCGATGCCCCGTTTCCGCCGTAGCGAGCCGCAGGCGAGCGGGCCGACCCCATCAGGCTCGCGGTCGCAGACCACCGAGCCCCCTGAGGAGCAACCATGCCCATCTCCTTCGATCCCAATCCCGCCACCGTCAACGGCCAGGAAGAGATGAACCAGATCGCGCGCGAGTTCATGCGGCCCTACTCGCGCAAGTACGACGTCCACGAGCACGAGATGCCGTGGGAGTTCGTGAACCCGATGTGGGACCGCTCGCTCGGCAAGGGCGGCGCGAAGCTCGACGCCGGTCCGGGCGACGGCATGGTCACCGTGTGCGTGCAGACCGAGGAGCTGTGCTGGGGCGACGCCGGCCTGTACCTGCGCTCGCCGTCGCCGCTGCTCGGCGGCTCGGCGGTCGCGGCGGCCGGCACGCCGGAGCAGCGCGAGAAGTTCCTGGCGCCGTTCCGCAGCGGCAAGCCCAAGTGGGGCGCGATGGCGATCACCGAGCCGCAGGCCGGCTCCGACGCCGCCGCGATCCAGACCACCGCGGTCTTCGACGAGAGCACCAACGAGTGGGTGCTGAACGGCACCAAGATCTTCTGCACCGCGGGCGACGGCGCGCTCAGCTACGAGGGCGGCTTCGTCGTGGTGTGGGCCACCGTCGACAAGACGGCAGGCCGCGCGGGCGTCAAGTCGTTCATCGTCCCGGCCGGCACGGCCGGCATCAAGGTGGTCGGCTGCGAGAAGAAGCTGGGCATCCGCGCCAGCGACACCGCGACGCTGTCCCTCGAGAACTGCCGCATCCCCGCCAACTATCTGCTCGGCAAGAGCGAGGTGAAGAAGGACAGCGGCGACAAGGGCTTCAAGGGCGCGATGGCGACCTTCGACGCGAGCCGCCCGATCGTCGCCGCGATGGCGGTGGGCGTCGGCCGCGCCGCGCTCGACTTCGTGAAGGAGGAGCTGGAGCGTCAGGGCGTCGCGATCCGCTACGACGCGCCGCCGGCGCAGCAGACCGCGATCGAGCGCGACGTCATCGACATGGAGGCGGAGCTCCAGGCCGCGCGGCTGCTCACCTGGCGCGCGGCGAAGATGCTCGACCGCGGCCAGCGCAACAATCTCGAAGCGTCGCAGGCCAAGGCGAAGGCCGGGCTCGCCGTCACCAAGATCACGCAGAAGGCCGTCGAGCTGCTCGGCCCGCTCGGCTACTCGCAGAAGCTGCTCGTCGAGAAGTGGATGCGCGACGCCAAGATCAACGACATCTACGAGGGCACCCAGCAGATCAACCAGCTCATCGTCGCCCGCCGCATCCTCGACTACTCGTCGAGCGTCCTGCGGTAACGTCGGTCCTGAACGTCAGCTCGATGCGGCGACAGAGCACGAGCGCCCGTTTCCGCCGTAGCGAGCCGCAGGCGAGCGGGCCGACCCCATAAGGCTCGCGGTCGCACACGAACGAACCAACGACCGGAGCCGACCCGTTTCCGCCGTAGCGAGCCACAGGCGAGCGGGCCGACCCCATCGAGCTCGCGGTCGCGCAAGCAAGGAGCCCCGATGCCCACCGTGGCGCCCGATCTCGTCGAGATCCTGATCTGCCCCGAGACGAAGCAGCCCGTGCGGCTGATGAACGCCGCGGAGCTGAGCCGTCTCAACGAACGCATCCGCGGCGGCGCGCTGCGCAATCGCGGCGGCGGCGAGGTCAAGCAGGAGCTCGCCGAGGCGCTCGTGCGCGAGGACGGCCGCGTCGCCTATCCGGTCGACGACGGCATTCCGGTGATGTTGGTCGAGGAGTCGATCGAGCTCGGCTGAGCGCGACGCGGCGACGAACCGGTCTAATCCAGGTCGTCTTCCGCGGCCCCTGCCGTGTCTTCGATGATGTCGCCGGCGCCTTCGGCGGCCGTGCCAGCGGCGTCGCCCGCGGCGCGGGCCGTGTCGCCGACGGCCTCTCCCGCCGAGCCGCCGGCCGTGCCGACGGTGTTGCAGCCGGCGAGGCCCAGTCCGAAGGTCGTTCCGAGCAGGGTGAGCGCGAGCGCGTTGCGGAGCTTCATCGTCCGTTCCTCCGGTACACGAAGTCCGTTCCCGGAAGGATCGAATGCGAGAAGCGTTCCAACCGCGCGCTTCCTGCGCGCGCGCCGCGAACCCCGACGCCGCGACTTTCTACAACGAGCTGCGACGCCCGCGGGCTACTGCGCGAACTCGCGGCGCTTCAGCTCGCGCACGTACTCGGCGAGCTCCGGATCCGCGTTGACCATCTGCACCATGCGCTGCTCGCACTCGCGCGACGCCGCGCGCAGCGGCTCGAGATCGAGCTTCACGTCGAGCATCGGCGCGGCGCGCTCGAGCAGCGCGAGCGCGCCGCGCGGGTTCGGCGTCACGTTGATGTAGTGCGGCAGCCCGGCCCACAGCGCGATCGTCTCGACGCCGCGCGCGCGCAGCTCCCAGCCGAGCAGTCCGATCACGCCGGTCGGGCCGTCGTAGCGCGTCGGCTCGAGCCCGTGGCGGTCGAGCAGATCGGCGTGGCTCGCGACCGCGGTGATCCCGACCGGCCGCGAGTACAACACGTCGGCGAGATAGGCGCCGAGCAGCACGGCCCGCCGCACGCCCATCTCGCTCGCGATCGCGAGCACCTGCTCGGTGTAGAGCCGCCAGCGCAGGTGCGGCTCGATCGCGATGCCGATCACCAGCTCGTGCGCGTCGTCCGCCGCCGCGTAGAGGAAGCGGCACGTGGGCCATTCGAGGCTCTGCACGACGCCGTCCTCGACGGTCACCTGCGGCCGCCGCACGGTGAAGTCGAAGAAGTGCTCGGGATCGATCTCGGCGAGCGGCGCCGCGCCGAGCTGCGCCGCGAGCTGGCGCGCCGCGTTCGTCGCTGATTCGCCGGCGTCGTTCCAGCCTTCGAAGGCGAGCACCAGCACGGGCTCGCGGAGCTGCGGCCGCACGTGCCAGCGGAGCGGATCGATCATGTGGACGAGCTTCGCCCGCCGGTGGAGCCGGGGCAAGTCAGCGAACGAACTTGTAGCCGTGCCCGCGGACGGAGAGGATGTGGGCGGGCCGCGCGGGGTCGCGCTCGACGTAGCGGCGCAGGCGCGCGACGAACGAGTCGACCACCCGCGTGTTCGTCTCGGGACGCAGGCCCCAGACGACCTCCAGCAGCTCGCCGCGCGGAACGGCGCGTCCCTCGCGCTCGACGAGCGCGCGCAGCAGGGCCGCCTCGCGGGTCGTGAGCTCGACTCGACCGTGCGGCCCTTCGAGCTCGAAGCGATCGAAGTCGATGCTGACGTCGCCGAACGCGACGGGGCGCGGGCCCGCGTCGCCGGGCGCGTCCCAGCGGCGCCGCCGCAGCAGCGCGCGCACGCGCGCGAGCAGCTCCTCGAGCACGAACGGCTTCGTCAGGTAGTCGTCCGCGCCCTCCTCGATGCCGCGCACGACGTCGGCCGGGTCGTCCTTGGCGGTGAGGATCAGGATCGGCACGAAGTTGCCCGCGGCGCGCACGCGGCGCGCGACGGCGACCCCGCTCAGCTCGGGCAGCATCCAGTCGAGCACGACGAGGTCGAAGCGCTCGCCGGCGCCGAGCAGGCGGTCGAGCGCGGCGCGCCCGTCGCTCGCGATCTCGACGTCGTGGCCTTCCGCCTCGAGGTTGAAGCGCAGGCCGTCGGCGATGTGGACCTCGTCCTCGACGACCAGGATGCGCGACACGGTCAGCGCGCCGCCACGGTCGCCGCGCCGCGCCGCGCGGGGACGGCGGCCGGCGCCGCGCGCAGCCAGACGGCGAAGCGCGCGCCGCGCCCGGGGCCTTCGCTGCGCGCCTCGACGCGGCCGCCCTGCCGGCGCACCAGGAAGCGCACGATGAACAGGCCGAGCCCGAGGCCCTTCACGCGCCGCTGCACGTTGGCGCCGGCGCGGTAGAACGGCTGGAAGATGCGGCGCAGCTCTTCGCGCGGGATGCCGACGCCGCGGTCCTCGATGTCGATGCGCACGCCGCTCTCGCCCTCGCCCGCCGCGCGCACGCGCACGTCGACGTTCGCCCCGGAGTACTTGACGGCGTTGTCGATCAGGTTGCGGAACACCAGCGACAGCTCCTCGCGGTCGCCGAGCACCGCGAGGTCGCCGTCCACGTGGAGGCGGAGCGCCTCCTCTGCGAGCCCGTACTGGTCGCGCGCTTCGCCGATGAGCGCGCCGAGCAGGTCGCGCAGCGCGATGCGATCGGGCTGCGCCGGACGCGCGCGCGCCGCGCGCGCCGCCGCCAACACCTGGTCGACGGTGCGCTCGAGCCGGTCCACGTCGGAGCGCATGCGCCCGAGGAAGTCGCGGCGGTGCTGCTCGCCCGGGTCGCCGCGCGCGAACGTGTCGAGGTACAGCCGCAGCGACGCGAGCGGCGTCTTCATCTCGTGCGTGACCGCGTCGAGGAACGCCTGCTGGCGCTGGCTGTGGCGCATCTCGCGCACGAGCCACGCGCACAGCAGCGCGAGGCCGGCGATCAGGAGCGCGTAGAACAGCGTGCCGAGCGAGAGCAGCAGCCAGTGCGTGCCGGAGAGGCTCTCGGCGACTTCGCGCACCTCGCCGACGCCGCGCACGACCAGCACGTTCCAGCCCACCGCGAGCGCGAGCGCGAGCACGACGAGCACGATGCCGATGGTGAGCGGAAGCCCGATCGAGCGGCGCACGGCTCCTCCGGCGATTCGGGGCGCGAGGAACCGGGTTACGATAGCGGCCTCGCAATCGCCGGGGGGAATCGCTCGTGGCTCGACGCCGATCGCTTCGACTCGCCGCGGCGGCGCTCGCCGCGGCGATCGCGGGCCT
>QEVM01000011.1 GCA_003576805.1 Pseudomonadota bacterium
CCGCGCTCGGCGACCGGCTCGAGGCGCACTTGCACGGCGCCTGCATCGGCGCGGGCGTCGAGCTGGCGGCCTTCGCGGGGCGCGTCGTCGCGCGCGCGGACGCGTGGTTCGCGCTGCCCGAGCTGTCGATGGGCCTCGTGCCCGGCGCAGGCGGCACCGTGAGCTTGCCGCGCCGGATCGGCCGCCAGCGCACGGCCTGGCTCGCGCTGTCGGGCGCGCGGCTCGACGCGCGCACGGCGCTCGGCTGGGGACTCGTCGACGAGCTCGTGGACGACGACGCCGAGAGCGGCGCCGCGGCGCTCGCCGCCGGCGCGCCGCGGCGGCGCGCGTGATCCCCGACTTCGACGCCCGCCTGCGCGCGCACGGGCTCGCGCCGCTGCGACGCAGCGCGGTGACGACGCTGCAGCTCCAGATCGGCCGGCGCTGCGATCTCGCTTGTACGCACTGCCACGTCGAGGCGGGCCCGAAGCGCACGGAGGCGATGGACCGCGCCGGCGTCGAGCGCGTGCTGCACCTCTTGCGGCGCAACCCGGCCGTCTCGCTGCTCGACGTGACGGGCGGCGCGCCCGAGCTGCACCCGGAGTTCCGCTTCCTCGTCGCCGAGGCGCGCGCGCTCGGACGCCGCGTGATCGACCGCTGCAACCTGACCGTGCTGCTCGAGCCGGGCCAGGAGGACACGGCGGCGTTCCTCGCGGCGCACGGCGTCGAGATCGTGGCGTCGCTGCCCTGCTACGAAGCGCCCAACGTCGACCGCCAGCGCGGCCGCGGCGTGTACGCGCGCAGCGTCGAGGCGCTGCGGCGCCTGAACGCGCTCGGCTACGGGCGCGGGCTGCGTCTCGACCTCGTCTACAACCCGCAAGGCGCGTCGCTGCCGCCTCCGCAGGCGGAGCTCGAGGCGCGCTATCGCGACGAGCTGCGCGCGCGCCACGGCATCGAGTTCGACCATCTGCTCGTGCTCGCCAACATGCCGGTGCGCCGCTTCGCCTCCGCGCTCGCGCGCGACCGCCAGTACGAGCGCTACCTCGCGCTGCTCGGCGCGCACTTCAATCCGGCGACGGTGCCCGGCCTCATGTGCCGCACGCTGCTCTCGATCGCCTGGGACGGCCGCGTCTACGACTGCGACTTCCACCAGATGCAGGAGCTGCCGCCGACCGGGCCCGTGCGCACGATCTGGGACGCCGACGACCTCGCGGTGTTGGCGGGCGCGCCGATCGCGACGGCGCCCCACTGCTTCGGCTGCACCGCGGGCGCCGGCTCGAGCTGCGGCGGCGCGCTCGTTCAGGAGGCCGACCCAAAAGGAATCGGGTCGCCCGGCCGCCGCGGCATCGCCGCCAACTGCGTTGCGCTCCTTGCGCCGTAGCTCCCGCTACGGCTCAGTCGCGCGCCTTGTTGGCGTCCAATGCCGCGCAGGAACAGCATCGCGACGCTGAAGTAGATGACGAGGCCGGTGACGTCGACGAGCGTCGCGACGAACGGCGCCGACGCGCTGGCCGGGTCGAAGCCGAGCCGGCGCAGCGCGAACGGCAGCATCGCGCCGACCAGCGAGCCCCACAGCACGATGCCGACCAGGCTCGCCGCCACGACCGCCGCGATGCGCGCGGCCGTGACGCTCTCGTCGGCGGGCGGCAGCAGCGTCACGCGCAGGAAGCCGATCGCGCCGAGGATCAGGCCGAGCAGCAGGCCCGCCTGCACCTCGCGCCACAGCACGAGCATCCAGTCGCGCGGGCGCACCTCGCCGATCGCCAGCGCGCGGATCACCAGCGTGGTCGCCTGCGAGCCCGAGTTGCCGCCGCTCGAGATGATCAGCGGGATGAACAACGCCAGCACGACGGCGCGCGCGATCTGGTCCTCGAAGTAGGAGATGACGGTCGCGGTGAGCAGCGAGCCGACGAACAGGATCGCGAGCCAGCCGACCCGCTTGCGCACCATCTCGAGGATGCCCACCTGGAGGTAGGGCGCGTCGAGCGCCTCGGTGCCGCCGATCTTCTGGATGTCCTCGGTGGCTTCCTCGCGCACCACGTCGACGATGTCGTCGACGGTGACGATGCCCGCGATGCGGCCGCCGGCGTCGAGCACCGGCACCGCCATCAGGTCGTGCTCGGCGAAGACCTGCGCGACCGCCTCCTGGTCCATGTCGTCGGGCACGCTGACGACGTCGGTGCGCATCGCGTCGCGCACCGTCTTCTCGGGCGCCGCGCCGAACAGCTCGCGGAACGAGATCACGCCGACGAGCCGCTGATCCGCGTCGACGACGTAGAGGTAGTAGATCGTCTCCAGCCGTTCGCGCGCCTGGCGGCGCAGGTACGAGATCGCCTCGTCGACGCGCATCTCGGGGCGAAGCCGCGCGTAGCGCGGGCTCATCAGGCCGCCCGCCTCGTCCTCGGCGTAGGCGAGCAGCGCCGTGACCTCGCGGCGCGTCGGTGGGTCGATCAGGCCGAGGAAGAGTTCGCGGTCCTCCTCGGGCGCCTCCTGCACGAGGTCGGCCGCGTCGTCGGGCGCGAGCTGGCGGATCCAGAACTGGCGCTCGTTCGGCGGCAGCGCATGCAGCAGCTCGGCCTGGTCGTGCGCGGTCAGGCCGGAGAACAGGTCCTCGCCCTGCACGGGCGAGAGCAGGCGGAAGCCCTCGGCGCGCTCCTCGATGGAGAGCGCGGGCCAGGCGTCGGCCAGCTCGGCCGCCTCGAGCGCGTCGAGCTGCGCTTCGGTGGGAGACATCCGCGTCCCCGCGCGGTCGCGTGCATCACAGGATCGCCCCCACCCGTTTGAGCGCCGCGAGCGCGTCCCAGTCGAGGCCGCGCTCGAGCAGCACTTCCTCGGTGTTCTGACCCATCTCCGGCGACGCCGCCAGAGCGGGCCGCGCGCCGTCGAACTGGACGGGGCTCGCGACGAGGTCGAAGACGCCCTTGTCGCCGCCGTCGACCGGGCGCACGTAGCCGTTCGCGTGCGTCTGCGGGTCGTCGTGCAGCTCGCGCGCCGTCTGCATCGGCGCCCACGGACCTTCCTGGCGATCGAGCCGCGCGCGCCAGTGCGGGAGCGGACGGCTCGCGAACGTGGCGTCGAGATCGGCGATCAGCGCCTCGCGCGACTCGAAGCGCGCGCGCCCGTCGGCGTAGCGCGGATCGGCGGCGAGGTCGGGGCGCTCGATGGCTTCGCAGAAGCCGGCCCAGTAGCGATCGGGCTGGAGCATCATGAGCAGCAGCCAGCGGCCGTCCTGCGTGCGGTACGAGTTCGCCAGCGGATTCGGCGCCGCGCCGCGGCCGAAGCTCGGAATGCCGCCGCCGCCGTCGCCGCGCTCGAGCAGCTTGCTCGCGACGACGTCCGGCGCCATCACCCAGAGCGCGGTGCCGAGCAGCGAGACGTCCACGACGGGCGCGACGCCGCTGCGCTCGCGCTGGAGCAGCGCCGCCGCGACGCCGCCCGCGATCGTCATCGCGCCGATCGAGTCGCCGAACGCCGCGCGCTGCATCGTCGGCGCCGGCGCCTGCGGCGGCGTCAGCGCCGCGCCCACGCCGCCGCGCGACCAGAACGCGGTCGCGTCGTAGCCGCCCCGGTCCGCGTCGGGGCCGAGCGGACCGTGGCCCGAGCCGCGCACGTAGACGATGCGCGGGTTCGCGGCGCGCAGGTCCTCGACCTCGATGCCGAGCTTGCGGCGCGCGCTCGGCAGGAAGTTGGTGAGGAAGACGTCGCTCTCGGCGGCCAGCCGCAGCAGCAGCGCGCGGCCCTCCGCGACGCCGACGTCGAGGCCGATGCTCTTCTTGCCGCGATTGCTCTGCTGCATCATGAAGTCGACGCCCGCGATCGACATGCCGAAGCCCGCGGCCGCGAGGCCGCGCTGCGCGTCGCCGCGCACCGGGTGCTCGACCTTCAGCACGTCGGCGCCCCAGTCGGCGAGCACCGCGCCGGCCGCCGGCACGAACCACCACTGCGCCAGCTCGAGCACGCGGATTCCCGCCAGCGGTCCCGGCATCGCGCTCCTCCCGCTCGCGCATGCTGCGCGCGTGCTCGCAAGCATGCCGCCGTTGCGAACGCCGAGGCAACCGCGCAGCGACCGGAAGCGAACCCGCGAAACCGCGCCGCAAACGCGCCGCGCAGCGGGCGATTCGCAGCCGACGCGCGGCGCGCCGGCCGCGTGCGGCGCGCGACTTCGGCGATTGACGCCCCAGAGGGTGCGGTGTAGATAGGCGAGTGGCCTGGATCGCAGTGGCAGGAGAACGACGGCAGTGAGCGCTCCGAGCGACGCCGCGCCCGGCGCGGCGCCCCGCGATCCGGCCCCGACGGATGCGCCGGCGAACGCGCCGAGCTCCGCGCCGGATCCCGCCGCGAAGGAGGCGGCCCGGCGCTCCGCCCCCGGCAGCATCAGCGCCTTCTTCCCGGCCTATCACGACTGGGGAACGATCGCGAGCCAGGTCGTGCTCGTCTCGCGCACGCTGCGCGAGCTGACCGACGACTGGGAGGTGATCGTCGTCGACGACGGCTCGCGCGACCGCACGCCCGAGGTGCTCGACGAGCTGACCAAGCTCTGCCCGCGGCTGCGCGTCGTGACGCACGTGCGCAATCGCGGCTACGGCGGCGCGCTGCGCTCCGGCTTCGAGGCCGCGCGCAAGGACTGGGTCTTCTACACGGACGGCGACGCGCAGTACGACGTCTGCGAGCTGCCGCTGCTGTGGGCCGCGCGCGAGGGCGTCGAGCTCGTGAACGGCTTCAAGATCTCGCGCTCGGATCCGGTCCACCGCATCTGGATCGGACGGCTCTACCACTGGATGGTGAAGCTCGTGTTCGGGCTGCGGACCCCGGACGTCGACTGCGACTTCCGCCTGGTGCGCCGCTCGGTCTTCGACACGATCGAGCTGACGCGCGACACGGGTCTCATCTGCGTCGAGCTGGTGACGAAGATCGAGAAGGCGGGCTTCCGCTCCGCCTACGTGCCCGTCCACCACTTTCACCGCGTGCACGGCCGCTCGCAGTTCTTCAACCTGCGGCGCGTCGGGCAGGTCGCGGTCGGCCTCGGCACGCTCTGGCTCGAGCTGATCGTGCACGGCCGGATCCGGCGGACGGATCGGTGACGCGCGAGCTGCGCCCGGCCTTCGCGGGCCGCCGCGCGCTGGTCACGGGCGGGCTCGGCTTCATCGGGAGCCACGTCGCGCGGCGCCTGGTGGCGCTCGGCGCCGACGTCACCGTGATCGACGCGCTGGTGCCCGGCTACGGCGGCAATCTCTTCAACGTCCACGACGTGCGCGACCGCATCCACTTGATCGTGGACGACGTGCGCGACGAGCCGGCGATCGAGGCGTGCGTCGAGGGCCGCGACTACGTCTTCAACCTGGTCGGCCAGGTGAGCCACACCGACTCGATGAGCGACCCGGAGCTGGATCTCGAGAACAACTGCCGCGCGCCGCTCGCGGTGCTCGAGGCGTGCCGCAAGGCCAACCGCGCCGCGCGCGTCGTGTACTCGAGCACGCGCCAGATCTACGGCCGCCCCGAGCGCACGCCGGTCGACGAGTCGCACCCGTGCCGGCCCGTCGACGTCAACGGCATCCACAAGTGGACCGCCGAGCAGTATCACCGGCTCTACGACGAGGTGTACGGGATCGCCTCGGTGGTGCTGCGCCTCTCGAACACCTACGGCCCCGGCGTGCTCGTCAAGCACCCGCGCCAGGGCTTCATCGGCTGGTTCCTGCGCAAGATCGCGGAGGGCGGCGAGATCGAGGTGATGGGCGACGGCAGCCAGCTGCGCGACATGAACTACGTGGACGACGTGGTCGACGCGCTGCTGCTCGCCGCCGCCGCGCCCGCCGCGCGCGGCCAGGTCTTCAACCTCGGCGCGCCCGCGCCGGTCTCGCTCGCGAGCCTCGCCAAGCGCATGATCGAGATCGCGGGGCGCGGCTCGCTGCGCTTCGTGCCGTTCCCGCCCGAGCGCAAGCGCATCGACGTCGGCTCCGTCACCATCGACTGGTCCCGGATCCAGCGCGAGCTCGCGTGGAGTCCGCGCGTCGAGCTCGACGACGGCCTCGCGCGCTCGATCCGCTACTACGAAACGCATCTGCCCCGGTATCTCGATTGACCATGCTGAGACTGATCCGCCGCGTCGCCGACCGCCTCGCGCTGACCCCCGCGACCTTCCACTGGGTGCGCAAGCTGCCGGAGGGCAACTACCAGGCGACCAAGCCGCGCGTCGCCGCCGTGCGCGACTCGATGGGCGACCCGCGCGTGCTGGACCTCGGCTGCGGAACCGCCGAGTACGCCGAGCTCTTCGATCCGGCCCGCTATCTCGGCGTGGACATCCACCCGGGCTACGTCCGCTTCGCCCAGCGCCGCCTGCCGCGCCACCGCTTTCTCGTCGCCGACGTGTGTCAGTGGAAGCCCGACGAGGAGCCCTTCGACCTCGTGCTCGTGCACGGCGTGCTGCACCACCTCGACGACGCCCGCGCGCAGGCGTTCCTGCACACTGCGCGCTCGCTCGTGCGGCCGGGCGGCAAGCTGCTCGTGATCGAGGACGTGCGGCTCGCAGGCGCGCCGCTCGTGACGCGCATCGTGCACCGGCTCGACTACGGCGACCACATCCGCGACGTCCCCGCCTGGCAGGCGCTCGTCTCGGGCGTGCTGCCGATCGCGCGCAGCGAGACCTACTCGAGCGGCGTGTGCCCGTATCACCTGATGCTGTGCTCGAAGCCGGCCGCGTGAGCGCGGCGGCGGCGATCCCCTTCCACGACCTCGGCGCGCAGTACCGCGCGCACCGCGCCGAGATCGACGCCGCGGTCGCGCGCGTGCTCGCCGGCGGCGAGTACGTGCTCGGCGCCGAAGGACGCGCCTTCGAAGCCGAGTACGCGGCGCACGCGGGCGCGCGCTTCGCGGTGGGCGTCGCGTCGGGCATGGCCGCGCTCGAGCTCGGGCTGCTCGCGCTCGGCGTCGGCGCCGGCGACGAGGTCGCGATCCCGGCGCTGACGGCCGTGCCGACCGCGATGGCGGTGCTCTCCGTCGGCGCGACGCCGCGCCTGGTCGACGTCGCGCTCGAGACCTGCCTGATGGACCCGAAGGCGCTCGAGCACGAGATCGGCCCGCGCACGCGCGCCGTGATCCCCGTCCATCTCTACGGGCAGTGCGCGGACATGGACGCGATCGGCGCGATCGCCGCACGCCACGGGCTCGCCGTGCTCGAGGACTGCGCGCAGGCGCACGGCGCGCGCGACCGCGACCGCCCCGCCGGCACGCTCGGCGCCGCCGGCGCGGTCAGCTTCTATCCGACCAAGAACCTCGGCGCCTACGGCGACGCCGGCGCGATCGTCACCGACGACGCCGCGCTCGCCGAGCGCTGCGCGCGGCTGCGCAACTACGGCAACCGCGGCGGCTTCGACTTCGTCGAGCCCGGCCGCAACGAGCGCCTCGACGACCTGCACGCGGCGGTGTTGCGCGTGAAGCTGCGCCACCTCGACGCCTGGAACGAGCGCCGCCGCGCGAACGCCGCGCGCTACCGCGAGGCGCTCGCCGCGAGCGCCGTCGCGCTGCCCGCGCTGCGCGCCGAGGCGCACCACGTCTACCACCAGTTCGTGGTGCGCTGCGAGCGGCGCGACGCGCTGCGCGAGCACCTCGCCGCGGCCGGCGTGCCGTCGCTCGTGCACTACCCGCTCGCGCTGCACGACGTCGAGGCGCTGCGCGGGCGCGCGGTCTTCCGCGAGCCGCCGCAGCGCGCCGCCGAGGCCGCGCGCACGATCCTCTCGCTGCCGATCTATCCGGAGCTGCCGGCGGACCACCAGGCGCGCGTCGTCGAGGCGGTGCGCCGCTTTCGCTGAAGCGGAGACGCACGGCGAGAGGCGAGCGTCTCGCCCCTCGTCGAGTCTCGATTGGGTTCGCGCTCGCTAGCTCGAGCGACGTCCGTGCAGCGCGAGCCCGGAGAGGCCCGCTGCGAGCAGCAGCAGCGTGCCGGGCTCGGGGATCACGCCGCCGACCGTCTCGGAGGTCGCGAAGGGCGCCGACGTACCCTGCACGTGCAGGGCGAAGTTCACCTGGATGCCCTGCGAGGTCGCGGACAGCGGCGACAGCGACGCCAACGTGAGCGGATCGTCGGCCGTGATGCGGAAGCTCGCGCTCTGCAGCACGCCGTTGCCGGGCGGGCCCGCGCCTTCGCCGAGATTCACGCCGTAGTCGAAGGCGGCGCCCGCGCCGCCGGCGACTGCCGGGTCGGTCGACAACTCGAACGGCGTTGCGACCGCCGACACGGTCTCGAGCTGCAAGGCGCCGGGATCGCCGGCGATGTTGAAGTAGAACTCGTGCAGATCGGCGTTCGGACCGAGATCGGTCCCGGCCAGGCTGAGCGTGAAGTCGAGGCCCCCGCCGGACTCCTCGACGGTGAGCGTCGCGTGGGGACCGACGGTGCCGTCGTCGAACTCCACGTTCAGCGGAATGGTGAGCGCCCCGGCCGGGGCGGCAGCGAACGCGATCGCGGCGAGTGCGGGAGCGCAGGTGCGCAGGAGGCGGGACAATTGCTGGGTCAGCATTCACAGGGCCTTTCGTGGCCCCTTCCCAGCGCCCAAACGGTTTAGCAAGTCCCGTGGCCCGCGTCCCGCGTCGCCGCCCCGGCCGGCACGTTCACCGGGATCACGGCTACGAACTTGCTCGTGAACGTGTCGACGCGGAGCAGGTTCGTGTAGACGCTCGCGTCCGAGAGCGTCGTCGCGAGCGAGGCCGCATGGAAGGACGTGAAGCGCGGACAATCGCACGCGTCGGGGCGCGCGGGTCAGCTCGCCGGCGTCTCCTCGCGCAGCCGCGGCTCCGCGAAGCGGTCGGGGTGGCGGCCGGTCTTGTCGGCGTAGAAGTCGCGGATCGCGTCCATGTCGTCGCGCACGTTGCCGCTCGGCATCAGCGCGGGGCCGAAGCCGCCGCGCCGGCGCGCGTAGTCGAGATAGCCGCACACGATCGGAACGCGCGCCTCGCGGGCGATGTGGTAGAAGCCCGACTTCCAGAACTCGACGCGGCTGCGCGTGCCCTCGGACGGCACCACGAGCACGAAGAGGTCGCGCGCCGTGAAGTTCTCGACCATCTGCTTCACGAGGTCGCCGCGCGTGTGGCGATAGATCGGGATGCCGCCGAGGCTCTTGAAGAGCGGCCCGAGCGGCCCGCGGAACACGCTGTGCTTCATCATGAACGAGATGTGCAAGTCGTAGTGCTCGGCGAGCGCGAGCAGGTAGAAGAGATCCCAGTTCGACGTGTGCGGCGCCGCGATCAGGACGAAGCGGTGGCGGTCGGGCGGTGCGCCCTCCGGCTTCCAACCGGTCGCGCGCAAGAAGGCGCGCGCGAGGAGCTTTCGCATGGACGACCCCCCTTTGGGTTCGCGGGACGGTAGAGGCAATCGGCGACGCGCGCCCGCGCGCCGCCGCTCGCAACTACGCGATCGCTGCTAGGTTGGGCCGGGGCGGTCGCGGAGGGTCCTTGCGTCAGGTCGTGCGCGAGCTCGTGCGCCGGAATCCGTTCGCGTTGGCGCTCGCGGCGTTCGCGGCGTTGCTGCAGCCGGCGCCCGCGCGCGCGCAGTCCGCGGAGCAGCTCGACTGGTGCGCGCCGATCGCAGTGCGCCCCGACCAGCGCTTCTACACGTTCGCCGCGCCCTGCACGCCCTGGTGGCCCGACGACGAGATCGCGCGGCGCGCCGATTTCGTGCTCGACGGCTTCCAGCGGCCGTCGAACAGCAGCGTCGTCCCGGACGGCTCGACCTGCTTCGGGCCGCACACGATGGAGAACAGCAAGGCGTATCACGACCGGCTGCGCGCGCTGGCCGCCTCGTACGGCCGCTCGCTGGTCTTCGTGTATCAGGCGCGCTTCGACGTCGTGACGCGCCACCTCGTCGGCACGCCGGGCTTCGACGCAGACTTCTTGGTCGACGCGCAGCGCACCTGGCGCGAGAGCAGCGACTTCTTCCAGCGCGACGCCTCGCCGTCGTGCGCCTGCGGCTGCGAGTGGAGCGACGCCTCCGGCGCGAGCACGCTGAACGAGCCGCCCGGCCAGCGTCTGCGCGACCTCGTCGACGCCGCGGGCGGGCCGGGCACGTTCGAGACGAAGGTCGCCTACGGCACGAATCCCGCGACGGGCGGCAGCCTCGCCGGCGCGCCGCGCCTGTTCTTCGGCGTCGCCGCGCTCGCGGACCAGCGCGACGCCGACTACCGCGCGTGGCGCATCGCGCACATGCGCGACGCGCTCGACGCGGGCGGCTTCGATGGGATCGAGCTCAACAACAAGTTCTCGCAGTACCTCGCCGACGCTTCGCCCGCGTGGTGGGACAGCGACGCGGTGCCCGACGTCGACGCCTACCTGCGCTCCAACGACACGCTCTGGAGCAGCCCGGCCAAGCGCTACGGCTATCCGGAGTACGTGCAGGGCTGGGCCGCCTTCGCCGACGACCTCGTCGCGGCCGGCATTCCATACGAGGTGAACCTCTCGCCCTTCGTGTGGCGCGCGGGCGGCGTCTACGACGACGCGTCCACGCCGGACGTGGACGAGGCCGCGGTGATCCGCGCCGTCGCGCGCCGCGCGCGCTGGGTGCTGCTCCAGCGCTCCGCGCAGTTCAGCGAGGCGGAGTTCGCCGCGATGATCGCCGACGTCGAGTCGGAGGGACACGCGACCGTCGTGCCCTACGACGGCGGGTGCGGCTACGGCAGCCCGCCCGGGCGCCCGCCCGTGCCGCTCGTCGCCGGCTTCAGCTTCGCGCCCGACGCCGCCGTGACGGCGACCTTCGGCGCGACGTCGCTCTCGGTGTCCGTCGCGGGCGCGGCCGCCGGCGCGTGGGAGGCGGACCTCTGGTGCCATTGCCCGTCGCCGCCGTGCGGCGCGCCCGACGCCTCGACCACCGGCGAGACGGGCGCGACGTGGCAGCCGCCGCTCTCGGTCTGCGACGCCGCCTATCTCGGCGCGCCGATCGGCACGCGCCGGCCGCGCGTCGAAGTGCGGCGCGCCGGTCACACCGCGGCGTCGGCGCGCGCGGTGCAGATCTGCGCGCCCGCCTGCGCCAACGCGCGCGACGACGACCGCGACGGCGACGTCGACGCGCCCGCCGATCCCGGCTGCGCCAGCAGCGACGACCTGGACGAGACCGATCCGACACTTCGCTGTGACGACGGCATCGACAACGACCGCGACCGCAAGACCGACCGCCCGAGCGACCCGCAGTGCACCAGCGCCGAAGTCGCCGAGGGCGCCGGGAACGGCTGCGGCCTCGGCGGCGAGCTCGCGCTCGCGCTGGTCCTGCTGCGCGCGCGCACCCGCCGTCGCTGAGACGCGCGCGCCGCCGGAGCGCGCTGCGCCGAATCGGCACACGCTCTCGCGTGCCGTGCGCGCCCCCGTCCCACGTCGCCCGCGCGCGCACGCGTCTCGAAGCGGCGCGTCCGGCACCCGACTTGCACTTTGGCCGGAGCGGGTGGGAACGCCCAGGAGAGCGTCATGTCCGCAGCGCCGCCTCTCGCGAACGCCTCCACCCCCCGGCCGACTCCGCTCCGCGCGGTCGCCGGCCCGGCGTCCGCGCCGCCTCGCTCCGAGCGCGTGACGCGGATTCGCGAGGATCTGCTCGCCGCTCCCTATCGCCTGTGCACGCAGAAGGCCGAGCGGATCACGGAGTGGTTCCGCGCGAACGGCGTGCGCCCGCCGCTCGCCGACGCGATCGCGCGGGTCCACTGGTCGCTCGCGCGGCGCGCGATCGCGCGCAACCTCGGCTCGGGCGCGCCGCAGTCGCGGCTCGCGATCGCGGCCAACGCGACGCTGCAGCGGCTCTACCTCTGGTGCGAGGCGGCGCGGCGGCGCGAGCCGCCGATCGCCGAGCACGCCCACGCGCTCGCGTACCTGCTGGAGCGCGCGCCGCTGCGGATCCACGAGCACGAGCTGCTGGTCGGCAACGCGTCCTCGCAGCGCATCGGCGCGCCGATCCATCCCGACTACGGCGGACTCCTGCTGCTGCCCGAGCTCGCGACGCTCGCGCGCCGGCCGGTGAACCCGCTCGAGGTGGACGACGCGCAGCGCAGGACGCTCGAGCGCGAGATCTTCCCGTACTGGTTCTCGCGCTCGGTGCTGGCGCGCGCGCCGTTGCTCGCGCGCGATCCGCAGCTCGCGAACACGCTCGTCGCCGGGCGACGCTACGTGCTGACGCAGTTCGCGGGCATCTCGCACGTGACGCCCGACTACGCGAGCGTCGTGCGCGAGGGCTTCGAAGGAATCCTCGCGCGCGTGCGCGCCGCGCGCGGCGAGGCGGCGGGCCGGGACGCCGCCGCGTTCTACGACGCCGCCGAGATCGCCGCGCGCGCCGCGATCGCCTTCGGCGAGCGCTGGCGCCGGCACTGTCTGGACGAGGCCGCGCGCGAGCCGCGATCTGCGCGCGCCGCCGAGCTGCACGCGATGGCGGAAGCGTTCGCGCAGGTGCCGGCGCGGCCCGCGCGCAGCTTCCGCGAGGCGCTCCAGTCGATCGTCACCGCGCACGTGCTCGTCCACCAGGAGAGCTTCCAGCACGGCGTCTCGTTCGGACGCCTCGACCAGCTCCTCGACCCGTACTACCAGCGCGACCGCGCGGCCGGGATCCTCTCGCGCGAGGAGGCGGTCGAGCTGCTCGCGTGCTTCCTCGCCAAGGCGGCGGAGCTGCTGCCGCTCTTCAACGCCATGGCGACCGAGTACTTCAGCGGCCTCTCGTCGGCGTCGGGAATCACGCTCGGCGGCACCGGCCCGGACGGCCGCGACGCGACCAACGACACCAGCTTCCTCTTCCTCGATGCCTACGACCAGCTCCGGCTGCGCCAGCCGAACCTCCACCTGCGCGTGCACCCCGCGAGCGACCCGCGCCTGCTGGCTCGCGCGCACGAGGTGGTGAAGGCGGGCGGCGGCATGCCCGCCTTCTTCAACGACGAGGCGATCGCGCCCGCGCTCGAGCGCGCCGGCGTCGCGCCCGCCGACGCGCGCGACTACGCGATCGTCGGCTGCGTCGAGTGGGGCGTGCCGCGCAAGAGCTTCCCGGCGGCCGGCGCGGCCTTCGTGTCGCTGCCCGCCGCGCTCGACGCGGCGCTCCGCCGCGCGCCCGCGCCCGCGACGATCGGCGACGTCGCGGACGCCTTCGTCGCGGAGCTCGAGCGCACGGTCGCGGAGGCAGCCCACGGCAACGACGCGATCGAGCGCGCCCATGCGCTGCACCGCCCGACGCCGCTGCTCTCGCTGCTCGTCGAGGGCTGCGTCGAGTCGGGCGTCGAGGTCAACGCGGGCGGCGCGCGCTACGGGACCACCGGCATGCAGGGCGTCGGGCTCGCCGACGTCGCCGACTCGCTCGCCGCGCTCGAGCAAGTCGTCTTCGAGGAGCGGCGCCTCTCGTACGCGGCGCTGCTGCGGGCGCTCGACGACGACTTCGCCGGAGATCCCGCGCTCGCGCAGTGGCTCGCGCAGCGCGTCGCCAAGTACGGCTGCGACCGCGGCCGCAGCGAGCGCTGGGCGCGCTTCGCGGCGGATCGCTGGTGCGAGATCGTGTCGCGCCACCGCAACCCGCGCGGCGGCCGCTACCTGCCGGGCTTCTGGACGATGACCACGCACGTCGGCTTCGGCCGCCGGCTCGGCGCGCTGCCGAGCGGCCGCCGCCGCGGCGAGCCGCTCGCGGACGGCATCTCGCCGGCCAACGGCGCCGACCGCGACGGTCCGACCGCGTCGATGCTGGCGGCCGTGCGCGCAACCTCCGACGGTGTCGCGAACGGGCTCTGCCTCAACGAGAAGATCGATCCCTGGATGGTGCAGGGCGACGGCGGCACCGAGCTGCTGGTCGCGCTGACGCGCGGCTACTTCGCCGCGGGCGGCATGCAGGTCCAATACAACGTCGTGGACCCCGCCGTGCTGCTCGACGCGAAGGCGCACCCGGAGCGGCACCGCGATCTCGTCGTGCGCATCTCCGGCTACAGCGCCTACTTCTGCGATCTCACGCCCGAGATGCAGGACGACATCATCGCGCGCACGCTGCACGGCGCCGCCGCGCCGCCGCCGGGCTGCCAGGCGGGCGCGCCGTGACGCGCCCGCACGAAGCCGTCGTCTTCGACGTGCAGCGCTTCTCGCTGCACGACGGCCCGGGCATCCGCACCGTGGTGTTCTTCAAGGGCTGCGGGCTGGCGTGCGTCTGGTGCCAGAACCCCGAGGCGCTGCGCGCCGCACCCGAGCTGGCGTACTCCGCCGACCGCTGCCTCGCGGGCTGCGCGCGCTGCGTCGAAGTCTGCCCGGAGCAGGCGCTCGCAGACCACCGCGCGCAGCGCGTCGACTGGGCGCGCTGCACCGCGTGCGGGCGCTGCGTCGAGGTCTGCCCCAGCGCCGCGCTGCGCACGATCGGGCGCACGGTCGGCGTGGAGGCGCTGCTCGCCGAGATCCTGCGCGACGCGCCGTTCTACGCGCAGTCGGGCGGCGGCGTCACGTTCTCGGGCGGCGAGCCCGTGCTGCACGCCGCGTTCCTCGCCGGGCTGCTGCCGCGCCTCGCGCGGGCCGGCGTGCACGTCGCGCTCGAGACGTCGGGACACTATCCGTTCGCGCTGCTCGAGCCGCTGCTGCCGTGGATCGATCTCGTGCTCTACGACGTGAAGGCGATCGACCCGGCGCGCCACCGCGCGCTGACCGGCCACGACAACGCCGCCGTGCACGCCAACCTGCGGCGCCTGCTCGCGACCGGAACGCCGGTGCAGGTGCGCATGCCGGTGATCCCCGAGCACAACGCCGATTCCGAGCAGATCGACGCGACCGCCGCGTTCCTGCGCGGGCTCGGCGTCGCGACGCTCGCGCTGCTCCCGTACAACCACCTGTGGGAGGCCAAGCTCCCGACGCTCGGAGGCGGGCGCCGTCCGCTCGGCCTGCGCCCGCCCGACGAGGCCTTCTACGCCGGCGTGCAGCAGCGCTTCGCGCGCGCCGGCATCGCCGCCCACTGGTAGCCGGTGCGGGTCCTCGTCACCGGCGCGAGCGGCTTCGTCGGGCGACACCTCCTGCCGCGGCTCGCAGAGGCGGGTCACGCGCCCGTCGCCCTGCTGCTCCCGGACGAAGCGGCGCCGCCGTGGATCGCCGCGTGCGGAGCGGAGGTGGTGCGCGGCGACGTCACGCGGCTCGCGGCGTTCGGCGGCGTCGCGAAGGACTGCGGCGCGGTCGTGCACCTCGCGGCCGCGGTCGGCTACGGGCAGCGCTTGGAGCACTGCCTGCGTCTCAATCGCAACGGAACGGCGCACGTCGCGCACGCCGCGCGCGAAGCCGGCGCGCGCCGCTTCGTGCATCTCTCGTCGGTGTCGGTGTACGGGCGCGTCGCGGAGCGCTCGCTCGACGAGGAGTCGCCGCTGCGCAAGACGGGCGATCCGTACGGCGACACGAAGATCGACGCCGAGCGCATCCTCGCCGCGCACGCGGCGCGCGACGAGCTGGATCTCACCGTGCTGCGGCCGACCGTGATCTACGGGCCCGGCGACGTGCGCTTCCTGGGCAAGCTCGTGGAGAACCTGCGCGGCGGCCGCGCGGCGATCATCGGCTCGGGCGACAACCGCGTCGACGCCGTCCACGTGCGCGACGTCGCCAACCTGGTCGTGCGCGCGCTCGCCGAGCCGGCCGCGGTCGGACGCGTCTACAACGTCGCCCATCCCGCCAACCCGACGTGGAACGAGCTGATCCGCAGCGTCGCCGACGCGCTCGGCGTGCCGCCGCCGTCGCGCCACCTGCCCTACCCCGCCGCGTTCGCGTTGGCCGCGGCGCTGGAGGCGCGCGCGTGGCTGCGCGGCGGCGAGCCGCGGCTCACGCGCTACGCGGTGCGCGTGGTCGGGCGCCGGTACCACTACCCCGTGACGCGCGCCGAACGCGAGCTCGGCTTCGCGCCGCAGGTCCCGCTGCTCGCGGGCGTGCGCGAAGTGCTCGGCGCCGCCTCGCCCGCTGCCACTCGCGGATAGCGGTACCGCCTGCGAAGAGCCGCGTTTCCAGCAGCCGCCCGATGACGCGCGCATGTCCTTCGACCGGCAGCTTCCGCCACCGGCGCGGGCGGGTTCCGCACCTCTTCTCATGGGGGACGGCCATTCCCATCTGCGGAGGTGTATACGCATGCGGAAGTTGCTCATCGCCAGTCTCGGCGCCGCTCTCTGTCTCGGCCTCGCACACGGCGCGGCCGCGGACCCGATCGGGCCCGAGGACTGCTCCACCTGCCAGGGCACGAGCATCGAGCTCTTGTACGGACCCGTCCCGGACAGCAGCACCAGCTTCGAGATCACGCTGCGCATCGACACCAGCGGCTACGAGGGCGACGGCGCGCGGATCGGCGAAGTCGCGTTCAAGGTGAGCCCGCAGCTCGAGTCCGTGAGCCTGCTCGACGCGCCGGGCGGCGCCGGCTCCTGGAACGAGATCCTCGGCGGCATCAACGCCGACGGCTGCCAGGGCAACGACAACAACGGCTTCGCCTGCGCGGCCTCCGACGACACCAACGCGGCGACGCTGCCGAACGACGGCGTCTACGAGTGGGTGTTCCAGATCGGGCTCTCCGAGGCCGACGACCTCTTCACGGAGATGTTCCAAGGCAGCGTGAAGGCGCGCTTCCTCGACGCGAGCGGCGACAAGACCGGCGACCTCGTGTCGGAGAACATCACGCTGCAGCTGATCCCCGAGCCGGGCACGCTGCTGCTGCTGGGTGCAGGTCTGGCAGCGATCGCCGGCAAGCGACGCGCTTAGGCGCGCGACTCCGAGCGCGTCGCGGCACGGCCGCGGCGACCGGACGGCCGCGGAGCGGGTGGCCCGGCGGGCCCCCGCTTCGCGTCTCGCGCCGTCAGGCCTCGAGCAGCGAGATCAGGTCGAAGGTCGTGACGATCCCGGCGAGGACGCCGTCGCGCACGATCAGCACGCGGTGCAGGCGTCCCTCGCGCATGAGGCGCGCGACCTCCGACACCGGCGTGTCCTCGTGCGCGGTGACGACGTCGGTCTGCATCACGTCCGCGGCCGTCAGCTGCGAGAGCCGGTCCTGGAAGTCGGCGGCGGTGTCGCTCCAGTCGGGACCCGAGAACTCGAGCGTCTCGCGGAAGTAGGTGCGGTCGCCGCTGCCCTCGTCGTGCTCCTGCTCGATCGCGCGCAGGATGTCGATCGTCGACACCACGCCGAGCAGGCGCTCCGTCTCGTCCACGACCGGCGCGCCGTGGATGTCCTCCTCGACGAAGAGCTGCACGACCTTCGCGAGCGGCATCTCGGGGTTCACCCCGATCACGCTCGACTGCATCACCTCGCGGGCCGGCCGGTCGCCGGCCGCCGATTTCCGCGCCTTCGCTGCGCTCATGATGTCCTCCGGGCTTCGATGCCTAGCGACTTCCCCTCGCGGTCGCCATCGCGTGGCCGTCAGTCGCGGATCCACTCTTCGGTGCGCGCGACCAGCTCGTCGAGCAGCGCGCGGCGCGAGATGCCGCGCGGCGGATCGAACACGAGCTGCATGATCGTCGACGTGACGAGGTTGATCAGGAGCTGGAGCGACGCGTCGCTGAGGTCGGAGCGCACGAAGCCCGCGGCGTGGCGGCGGATCTCTTGCGAGAACTCGAGCAGGCGCGGGCCGAGGCTCTCGATCGAGTCGAGCTGCCCCGTGTGCGGGAACTGATAGAGGAAGACCGCGACCAGCTTTTTCTCGCGCAGCAACGTGTCGTGGATCCGCTCGATCCAGCGCCGCACCGCGCGCTGCTCGCCGCCCTCGACGACCTGCGCCGCGCCGCGCCCGAGGCGGCGCAGCACGCGGTCCACGAGGCGCGCCGCCACCTCGGCCACGACGGCGTCCTTGCCCGGGAAGTACTCGTAGAGCGAGGCGACGTTCACGCCCGCGCGGGCGGCGATGTGGTTGGTCGTCGTGCGGGCGTAGCCGCGCTCGACCAGAAGCCCAGCACACGCCTCCACCAGCGCGTCGAAGGTGACGCGCGAGCGCTCTTGCACCGGCCGCTTTTTCGGAGCGAGCGCGGGCGCTTCGGCCGATCGTCGCAGGTGGAGTCCTCCGCCCGGCGAAATCCGAGCAATCCGAGCAATCGCTTGGTTTAGCCTAGCGGGACCGGAATGGGAGGATCCCGCATGCAGGATCTCGCGCGGCTCGCGACCCGGAGGCTCGAAGCGTGGCGCCAGCGCATCGTGCGCGACATCGAGGAGGCCGGCGGGCGCCACGACGAGCCCGAGATCTACGCCGGCGAGCCCGGCGACCCGGGTCTCGCCGGCGGACCCGACAGCCTCTCCTGGGAGATCCACGGCGACCTCGCGACGCTCGTCGTGGCGGGCACCGCCGCAATCCTGATGGAGCTGCTCCACCCGTCGGTGATGGCGGGCGTGCACGAGCACTCGTCGTTCCGCAGCGATCCGCTGCGGCGCGCGCGCAACTCGCTCGGCTACGTGCTGCGCACCACCTTCGGCAGCACGCCGGGCGCGACGCGCGTCGTCGAGTCGGTGAAGCGCGCGCACTCGTTCGTGCACGGAACCCGGCCCGACGGCGTCGCCTACCGCGCGCTCGACCCCGAGCTGATCGCGTGGGTGCACACGTCGATCCCGTGGGCGGTGATGACGGCGTACGACCGCTACGCGCGCCCGCTCACGCGCGACGAGCAGGACCGCTACCTGCGCGAGCAGGCGGTGATCGGCCGCATGGGCGGCGCCGAGTGGGTGCCCGAGTCGGTCGCCGAGCTCGACGCCTACGTCGAGCGCATGCGCCCGCTGCTCTGCCGCAGCGAGCCGCTGCAGGACTTCCTCGACTTCGTCGCGCGCGGCAGCGACGCGTTTCCGTTGCGCCGAGGCGAGCGCATCGATCGCTGGATCGGCGTGCGCGCGTCGATGGACCTGCTGCCCGCGTGGGCGCAGCGCCTGACCGGCACCGACGCGCCCGACCTGCTCCGCCGCTTGGTGCTGCGTCCGTCGGACCGGCTGAAGAGCGCGCTCGTCCGCTGGGCGTATCCGGAGCTGCCGTGCAAGGCGATGGCGCTCGCGCGCGTGCGCGGCGTCGCCGCGACCGAGTCCGCCGCGTGATCGAGCGGCTCCCGCGCGCGTCGTTTTGGGTTGTGTCCGCAATGTAGGTGCTGCGATGATGTGCCCCTTCGTGCGATCGGGGGGGTGCACCGTGCGCAGCGGATGGCGGAGCAGTGGGAGCGGCCCGGCGCGGACGCGAGGCGCAGCGCGCTCGGCGTGCCTCGCGAAGGTCTGCGCCGCCGCGTGGCTGCTGCTCGCCGGCGCCGCGCCGGCCGGCGCGTTCAGCTGGTTCGACGGCAAGGTCGAGCTGCACGGCTACTTCGCCGAGCAGATCCGCGCGCTCGCCAACGACTTCGATCCCGACGAAGAGTACGACCTCGCCCAGTGGTACAACGTCCTCGCCATCGAGCTCGAGGTGATGCCGTTCCCGAACGGGATCGGGCCGCTCGAGATCGTCGAGTTCTACGTGCGCGGCGAGGCGCGCTACGACTGCATCTGGACGCGCGGCTGCGGAATGTTCCCGTCCGTCAATACGTACGGGAACCGCGCCGAGCACCTCCCGCCGCGCCTGATCGACGGCCGCAACGCCGGCTTCGTCGGCTCGCTGCGCAGCGGCGACCGCCGCTACTACGCGAACGTGAAGCGCGAGACCGTGACGCTCGAGAACCCGCGCGACGGCGACGGAGACTTCCCGCAGCGCCCGCTCCGCTTCCACGAGCTGCCCAACTTCGTGTCGCTGTTCGCGGCGGGCAAGGGTCCGAACTTCGAGTTCGAGCCGGTCGGTCCCGACTTCGGCGACGACCCGCCGCCGTTCGTCTTCGACGCGATCCTCTCGCGCTGCAAGTTCGGCGTGCGCAATGCGCCGGGCGGCGAGAACGGCACCGTCAGCGAGATCATCGGCCCCTGGAATCCCGGCTGCCCGATCCGCGAGATCGGCGCGCTGCGCTTCAAGCCGAACCCGTTCCACCAGGGCGACGTGAATCCGATCCTGCTCGGCGTCGATCGCAGGCCGGGGACCGGCACCTGCGTCCTGCCCACCTCCATGCCGCTCGGCTGCGAGCCGCTCGACCGCTACACGAACGGACCCATCATCCCGACGGGCGTGCGCGAGCTTCCGTACCGCGTCGCGCCGTTCCACCGCGCCGACGAGCGCGGCCTCGATCCCGAGGACGCGCAGGGCCTGTACCTGCCGAGCGCGGGGCTCGTGCGCGAGCTGAAGAGCGGCAAGCTCGACTCGATCGACCAGAACTTCGGACAGCAGGAGCTGGCGTGGAACCACGGCGCCAGCCAGCAGGACGAGCGCGAGCTGAAGGAGGCCTACGTCGACATCGAGGCCGCCGAGGGCCGGCTCTGGATGCGCCTCGGCAAGCAGACGATCGTGTGGGGCAAGACCGAGCTGTTCCGCAACACCGACCAGTTCAACCCGCAGGACTTCGCGCTCGCCTCGCTGCCGGGGCTCGAGGAGTCGCGCATCGCGCTGTGGTCGGCGCGCGGGACCTGGTCGTTCTACAACGTCGGCAAGCTCGAGGACGTCCGGCTCGAGCTCGCGATGAACTTCGACGACTTCGAGCCCGCCGATCTCGGCCGCTGCGGCGAGCCCTTCTCGCTCGAGCTCGTGTGCGGCATCACGCTCGGCTACTTCGCGCACGGCATCGCGGGCGTCGGCCTCGCCGGCCACGACAAGCCGCCCGCCCCGTGGAACGACGTCGAGGGCATCGAGGCGGGCGCACGCGTCGAGTGGCGCTACAAGCGCTTCAGCTTCCAGGTCTCCGACTTCTACGGCTACGACGACTTCCCGTATCCCCGCCGCATCTCGACCTACGAGCGCAACGTCGACGAGACGAGCGGGCGGCCGCGCCGCTCCGGCGCGCGCGGCGCCTGCCGCGACGGCAGCGAGCGCGCGTGCCTCGGCCGCCGCAACGGCGTGCGGATGGGCCCGGACGCGCAGCCCCTGCGCGTGGCCGACCTGTCGGGCCCGGACGGTGTGCCCGACGGCTTCCCCGAGACGGTGATCGAGCGCGGCACCACCGATCCGATCCTCGCGGCCGCCTACAAGACCGGCGAGCTGATCATCGAGCCCGAGCACAAGAGCGACGTGCTCCGCAACCACCCCGCGAACCAGACGACCTGGACGCTCGCGAACACGCTGTGCGGCGTCTCGGGACCGTTCGTGGACCCGCGCCTGTGCGCCTTCGCCACGCCCAACGGACTCCACGGTCCCGGCGGCAACCTGAGCTCGGTCGCGAACGGGGCCTCGGCGCTGCTCGCCGGCAGCCCGGCGGCGATCGGCAGCGCGACGTCGTCGTTCGCGCGCTTCGTGTGCTGGACCACCGACGACAGCCACGACGCACGGCCGTGTCGCAACGCGATGCGCGCGTCGCTGATCCGGCTCAACCTCGATCCGGGCGACGGCGTCGGCGCCTTCAGCGACGGCGGCGGCAGCTTTGCCGTGCCCGGCACCGGCAATCCGTGGGCGGACCAACGGCCGACGGGGCAAGCGCTGGGCCAGGCGCTCTCGCCCGCGCAAGAGGCTCTCTGGGGCTGCGGTCCCTACTACCAGATCGACTGCGACCTCGACGGCATCGACATCTTGAACTCCGAGGCGAGCGCGATCCTCCAGTCGTGGCCCGGCTTCGACGGCACCCAGGGATACGCCGCGACGTGGGACGTGCGCGCTTCGGGACAGCCCGGCACGCTGCACTTTCGGGGCGGCCCGGTGGCGACGCGCTGGAGCGACGGCCGCCAGGTGATGCTGCCGGGCTCGCGCGGCCCGCTCGACCCGGGCTACGACGCGACCGTCGACGGCTGCGTCGACGCGACGTCGTCCGGCTGCCGCGCCGGCGACAACGGGCGCACGGCCGCGGCGATCACGCTCTTCCATCCGTATGCGGGCTCGCTGGACGGCGGACCGCGCGAGCAGTTCCGCAGCGAAATGGCGGCGACGTCCTGGAACTTCCTCGTGACGGTCTTGTTCGGCGGCCGCGAGCTCGACGAAGAGAATCCGAAGATCGACCAGTTCGACCCGCGCGATCCGTACGGCGACGGCTACGTCCGGCTCGCCGACGGCACGCGCACCGACCAGCTACGCCGGGGCGCGGACCCGCAGCGCGCGGCGCAGGGGCTCCCGACCGCGTGCGGCATCTACCTGCCGCTGCTGTGCAGCTCGGTGCGCGGGATCCTCTCCGCGGCGGGCGCACGCCGCAACTCCGTCCGCGCCGGCGGCGACAACGGCTACGGCCGCCGCGACTGGGCCTGGCACTCGGGCGGCGAGCTCGTGCTCGACTACCAGAAGCGCAACGTGCTCGGCTTCGCGTTCGACTTCGACGAGAACCGCACCAAGTCGAACTGGGGCTTCGAGATGACCTGGGTGAACCGCCAGCCCTTCGTCAGCAACGACGAGTGGGACGGCATCGCGAAGGTCAATACGCTGAACCTCACGATCTCCGCCGACCGCCCCGCCTTCATCGACTTCCTGAACCCGGGGCGCACCTTCTTCTTCAACTCCCAATGGTTCTTCCAGTACATCGACGACTACGACGACAACTTCTACGCGAACGGCCCGATCAACGTGCTGGCCACCTTCACCGCGTTCACCGGCTACCACCAGGACCGCCTGATGTTCTTCAACACCCTGGTGTACGACTTCCTGTCGCGCTCCGGCGCGCTGCTGCCGTCCGTGATCTACCGCTTCACCGAGAGCTTCTCCGTCACCGTCGGCGCCAACGTCTTCTGGGGCCGCACCGAATGGCGCGACGCCCCCATCAACGAGATCCGCCCCGCCCTGAACCGCACCGGCAAACACGCCTACGAAGACGCCGTCGCGAACGGCCTCTCCGCATTGCGCGAACGCGACGAGCTGTATCTCAACATCCGGTACACGTTCTAGTTCAGGCCGAGAAGGCCCGAACCAGCTGCGGCCGATCGATTGGAACGAAGGCACCCTTCCCCGCCCACAGCAGCGCATCGCCGGGAAGCCGTAGATAGATCGATCGCGCGGACGAGACGCTGCGGCTTTGTGGTGCACACCGCGCGGAACTCGACGAGATCGCGCATCGGCGCCATTGGGAACGGGAGCGCGACCCGACCGGACGGCTTCGACGTCGGCATGAATCTCGGCGCGGCCGCCGGCCAGACCGTGCCGAATCTCCACCTGCACGTGGTCCCGCGCTACGCCGGCGACGTCGAGGATCCGCGGGGCGCGTGCGGTGGCTGATCCCGAGCAAGGCGGAATTGGAGCGAACGAGTGAGCATCCGCGAGCGCGTGTCGCTCCGCCGGACTCGCATCGAACCACGTGGCCACGTGCCGTCGAATGGCGCGACCCGATCCGTCCCGGGCCCATCGAGTCGCAGCAGCAAATCGAGACGGCCCGCCAGCGACGGCTGGGGGACGTCCGGGAGGCGTTTCTCGCGCAGGATTTCGGCCGGAGCGCGGAGCGGCCGATGGGCGTCGTGCGCGGCTGGCGCGGTGACGATCCCGACCGCGGGTCGCCGCTGTGGGAGGAGACGGTGCTCGAGGCCGTCGCGTGCGCGCTGCGCGCCCGGCTCGTGCGGAGCGCCGTCGACGTCCTGCGCCGCGACCGCGACGTGCTGCTCGCCCGCGTCGAGGGCGCGATCGGCGCCGAGGTCGTCGCACTCCAGCGAACCGTCGCGGGAGGCGTGCGCTCGACGCATTCACGCATCACGAGCGCGGCCTGCTAGAGCCCCCCGCTCCTCCCTCCGCGCGCGACGCCTGCGCGCGCCGAGCCCGCGCGACCAGGCGCGCGAGCGGCAGCAGCACGAGGAGCGCGTCGATGCCGAGCAGCCCGCACGCGCGCGCCGGCCGCCACTCGATCGCCCCGAGATCACAGATGGAATAGCCGTCCTCGTTGCCGTCGTACGGGCGCCGCGCGCCATTCTGGTCGGCGCCGGCGCACACCGGATTCGCGCCCGCGTCGATCGCGGGGCTGCCCTTCGCGAGCGGGATCGACTGCGGCCGACCGCTCGGAGCGCCGAGCATCGGATCCCCGGTGAACGAGCCGACCAAAGCGCACGAGCCGTCCTCGATCAGGTTGCTGGTCAGGGGGATGAGCGAGCCGCTGTTGTAGCAATCGGCCTGGCCGGAGGGATGATTGGCGATGATGCTGTTGTCGATGCGGAGATCGCCTTCGTTGCGGATCCCGCCGCCGCCGTTGCTCCCACTGATCGCGTTCTCCGAGATGGTGACGTTGGCCAACGCGACCCTGCCGGCGGGATCGTTGAGGATGCCGCCACCGATGAACGCGCCGTTGCCGAAGAGCGTGCTGTTGAAGAGCGTTGCGCTGCCGCGATTGCGCAGGCCGCCGCCGTACGATCCGCTGTTGCCGGAGACGGTGCTGTCGACGAGCGTCAGCTTGCCCGCGGCGTTGTCGACGCCGCCGCCTTGGACGGAGGCCGTGTTGGCGGAGACGGTGCTGCGCGTCAGCCGCGCCGTCCCGGTGTTGTAGATCCCGCCGCCGTAGGCCTGAGAGGCGCTCTCGGTGATGACGCTCTCGTCCACGGTCAACGTGCCGGCATTTCGGATGCCGCCGCCGTTGCCCGTGGTGGAGCCGTCCCGCACCGTCACCTCGGACAGATGCAGCGTCGCGCCGGCGTTCACGACGAGCGGCGTGCGCGCGTCCTGTCCGCTGATCCTGGCGCCGCGGCCGTAGACCCAAACCGGGTTGCCGGCGTCGGGCTCGACGACCCAGGTCGTCGCCAGCGCGTAGACGCAGGGGCTCGTGAGCCAGACGAAGTCCTCCTCGCCGTTGCTGTTCACCGTCGCGATCACGCTGGCGAGCGCGCTGGCGTTGCACGCGACGTTGAACGTCTCCGCGTGCGCCGCCGGTGCCCGGCTCGCGAGGGCGGCAGCCACGAGGAGGAGCGGGAAGCGAGATCGTCGCCGGCGGGCGCGAAGAGCGGTCGCCGGCATCGGAAGCACGTCGTTCGGATTGCGCATGGAGAGGTCTCCCTTTCGAGAGTGGTCGGGTTCGCCGGAATCGAACGAGAAGGACCCGCTCACGGGGCCTCGAACGCCCCGAGATCGCAGAGCAGCGAGCCGTCCGCGTTGCCGTCCTTCGGCCGCGCCGCGCCGCGCTGGTCGACACCGGCGCAGTTCGTGTTCTGGCCCAGGTCGATCACCGGACTCCCAGCCAGGAGCGGTCGGTACGCGGGGCTGCCGGTCAGCTCGCCGAGCTTGGGATCGCCCGACCACGAGTTCGCGATCTGGCAAGAGGCGTCCTCGACGAGGTTGTCGCCGGTCGGTGTGATGGCGTTGCTCGGCACCGACGGATCGCGCGCGCACTCCAAGCCGCCGCCCTGGGTATTGGCGAGGATGCTGAGGCCGAGCCGGAGCCGTGCGTTCCCGGAGTAGTTGCGGTGATAGATCCCGCCGCCGTTGCCTCCGCCGACGGTCGTGTTGTCGGCGAGCGTGCAGTTGCTCACCGTCGCCTTGCCCTCGTCGTTCATGAGGCCGGCGCCGAAGCGACTCGCGTTGCCGGAGATGGTGCAGTTGGACAAGGTCGCGGTGGCCCGCGCGGGCATTCCCGACGTGTCTTCGTTGTAGACGCCGCCGCCCATGCCGTTCTGCCCGTTGGCCGCGTTTCCCGACACGGTGCTCTGGATCAGCGTCAGCCGGCCATCCTGGTTGCGAATGCCACCGCCGTTCTCGCCCGCGGTGTTGCCCGCGACGGTGCTCTCGATCAGCGTCAAGCTGGCGCCGGCGACGTTGAAGATCCCGCCGCCCGAGCGCGCGACGCTGTCGGACACCGTGCTGCGGGTCAGCGTCAACGAGCCGGCGTTGTAGATGGCGCCGCCGTCCCCGCTCGCCGTGGGACCGGCTCTCCCCTGCGTGACCGTCACGTCGTTCAGGAAGAGCGTCGCGCCGGGATTCACCAGGAAGGCCGTACGCTGGTTCTGTCCGCTGATCGTCGAGCCGTTGCCCTGGACCGTCAGCGCGAAGCCGCCGTCGGGGTACGCGATCAGGATCCCGGTCAGCGGATACTGGCAGGATCGAGCGAGCCAGAGGACGTCCTCCTCGCCGTTGGCGCTCGCCTCGTTCATCGCCTCGTACAGCGCGGACACGTCGCAGGCGACCTGGAACGCCCTCGCGTGGACCGCGGCAGACCAGGTCGTGCCGATCGCGAAGGCGACCAGCGCAAGCAGCGGCGCCGGACGGCGCAGAAGAGTGGAACGGCCTTCTCGGTGTGCGTCGCGCATCTCGATTCTCCTCTCGTGGTCGAACGAGGACGAATCTACGAGCGGCGGCGTCGCGACTCTTTACCGGCCCTTTACCCTTTCCCTACCGGGTTCTGATCGCGTCGAGCTGCGCGCTCGCGATCAGCCTCGCAGCTCGCGCAGCCGCACGAATCCCGCGGCGCGCGCGAAAGGACGGGAAGTAGCCCGCCGCGGGACACTGCGATCAGTGATGCAGCACCGCCGCATGCCCGACCGAGCTCTCGAGCTCGACGGCCCTACGACATCCGGCGTGCGACGGTCGCCCCCGTGGCTGGCCCTGCCTGACGCCAGCCATTCGACCACGCCTATCGCGTTCGAACTGCTCTTCAGCGCAGGCCTTGGTCGATGTCGCCGAAGCATGCACTTCGTGGCGGAGCAGGTCGGCACGCGAACCCCTGGTCCGCGGTCCGATCTCCGCGCACGCGCGCCCGGTGAAAGTGGCGACTCGCGTTCCGTCCGCTTCCGCAGCGCGCCGTCGGTGCGCGCGACGCTCGCGCGCGGCGAGATCCGCGTCTCCAGACGTCTCTATCCGTCTCCGAAGCCCAAGCCCGATCCTAGAGACGACGACGCCCCCGGCGAAAATGGCCGAGGGCGCGTGAGATCTGTGGAGCGGGAAACGGGATTCGAACCCGCGACCCTCAGCTTGGGAAGCGGATTCGCATTCGCAGGTCGCACCGTATACACGCGTCGATTCATGCTGTTTCCCTCTTGCCGGCGTCGTGCGTGTACCGGACCAGCGCCGGCCCAACCGGCAGCGCACCGGAAGTGCGCACGTCGAGGAAGCGAACCGGCGCGAGGTCGAGCTCGTCGCCGACCAGGTGCGCGTAGACGCGCCAGGTCGTCTCAGGGTTTGCGTGGCCGAGCCACTTCGCGACCCGCGCGACCGACACGCCCGCCTCGAGCGCGTGCGACGCGAACGTGTGCCGCAGGTCGTGGAGCCGGACTCAGCCGCTCGCCGGCCCACGCCCCAGGCGCGCGACGCGCTTGCAGCGTCGACGCTACGCATCGCGCACGATGCGAGGTAGCGCCCCCCGTAGCGATCGCGGCTTAGACGCGATCCTGCGCGTTCGGCGCCGCCTCAGCCCTCGAGCACGTCGGGAAAGCGGCGCGCGAGCAGCCGGCGCACGAACGCGACGACCGTCGCGGCGCTCGAGGCCGCCACGCCGGCGAGCGCCTCGCGCGCGACGAGCGCCTCGTCGGCCGTGAGGTTCCCGAGCTCGACCGGGAGGAACGCCCGCGCGAGCCAGTACGCCGCGAGCGCGAGGCCCGAATAGGCGGCGGCCGCGCCCGGCGCCGTCCGGGCGCGCGCCGAGCTCGAGCTCGGCGCCGGCGCCGGCGAGCTCACGCGGCCGCCTCGAGCACGACGCCGAGCGCGCCGGCCGTCTCCGGCCCGACCTCGCCGTCGACGACCAGGCCGCGCGCGCGCTGGAACCGCGCGACTGCGCCCGCCGTCCGCGGCCCGAACACGCCGTCGGGTCGGCCCGGATCGAACCCCTCGCGCGCGAGCGCCCGTTGCACCGCGTCGACGTCGCGGCCGCGGAGCAGCGCGCCGTTCTCGAGCGCGCGCAGGATGCGCGCCGGCGCGGCCGGCACCGGTTGCGCGATCGGCGGCACGTCGAAGGCGACGCCTGGAACGAGCACGGCCGCCGACCAGCGCCGGCCGGCGATTGCGCGGCGCGCGACGCCGACGCGCTGCGAATGCGCCTCGACGGTTCGCCCGGTCCCATCGCTCAGCGCGACGTGACCGATGCCGGCGCCATCGCTCGGCGAGCGGATCAGCACGGCGCCGGCGACGGCCGCGGCCGTCCCGAGGTCGACGAGCTCGGCGCCCTCGCGGCGGCGCGCGTCGTCGAGCCACCGCCCCGAATAGGCGTCGGCCGTCGCCGGGTCGGTCCCGTTGCACCCGAAGAGCACGCCGGCGACCTGGTAGACGACCCACGACGCGAATTCGGCACAGTCCCACGGCCCGCGCCATGCCGCGTCGCTCTTCGGCACGCGCGCGCCGAACACGTACGGCTCCCCGACGTGTCGCAGCGCCGCGACGACCAGGTCGACGCCGCGCGCCGTCACCGGGCGCCGCCCGCGGCGATCGCCTCGAGCTCGACGAGCTCGGCCTCATCCTCGGCCGCGGCCGCCTCGAGCTCGCGCGCGACGAGCTCGAGCTCGCCGTCGAGCTCGGCGTCGCCCTCGAGCGGCGTCGGCGCGACGGCGGCGCGCCGCGCGAGCTCGTCGACCGTGCGCTCGAGGCGCGTCGTTCGTGCGGCGAGCCGGCCGAGCGCGCGCGCGGCGTGAAGCTGCGCACGCGCGCCGCGCCGAGCGTTGCGAACGATCGAACGCCGCAGCCCGACGACGTTCGCGTTGATTCGCTCTACGCTTCGACCGAAGCGAATCAGGCCGAGCGCCGCCGCCGTCACGAGCGCCAGCGCCGGCCACTGTTCCGCGATGAACCGGCCCGCTTCCTCGAGCACGGCTACGCGCTTTCGTCGTCGTCGGTTCGCGACGCGCAGCCCGCGTCACCGCCCGACGTCGCCCAATCGGCCGTCCCGTCGCCGTCATTGTCGAGGCCGTCGTAGCATTGCGGTTCGGGAACGTCGGGGAATTCCTGCCACACGAGCTCGAACGGGTTGGTATCGCCGCACGACGCCACCGTCGCGCAAGGTGTCGAGGTTCCGCAGTCCGAGTCCGACGCGCATTCCCAATTCGGCCGGTTGCCGCCCGCGGCGCACTTGCGGACCTGTTGAAACTGAAACCGGACCTTGCCGCCCGGCCAGATGCGGGTCGTTTGATTCACGAAATACGATTCGCCGGCGTTGTCGACGGATACCTGACGCCGGCCGGCGGCCGCCTCGCCATAGTGGAGTTCGAGCCACGCCGCGCCTTGCTGCCCGCGTAGCCCGGCGCCGACGCCGGCGGCCGAACAGCCCGGGTGCGGGTCGTCGTTCGCGATGCACTCCGCCTGCGAAATCGGCCCGTTGTGCCACGTCGAAGCGCCGACGCCCGTCGGGTAGGCGGTCTGTTGCATGGCGACCAGGCACGACGAACCGCCCACCGAATCGGCGAGCAGCTTGAGCCGCGTATGACCGATGACCGTCGCCGCGTCGAACCCGACCTCGGCCGTCGCGTCGCAGGTGCCGACCGTCGGCGCACCCGAGAGCAGATTCAGGATGCACTTTCCGCTCGCGGCCGTCGCCGCCGGGATGACCGCGGTTCGCCAAACGGAAGCCGGCGACTCGACAGCGACGTGCGCCGTATCGTCGTACCGGCCGCCGCCGCCGCCGCCCGGCGCAGAGAGCACGATCGGCCCTTTCCCGTCGCGCCGCGTGCGACCGATGTTCACGATGCACGCGACCGGCCGCGGTTGCTGCGACAGGCAAGAGAAGAGCGGCCCATTGTCGGCCGCGACGTCGTTTCGGAACACGCCGCCGAGGTCGACGCGAATCGGGTAGTTGCGATCGAATTGCGAGCCCGCCGTAACGCGAATCGGCGGATTGATCGAAGGAGGCGAGTGCAGGTCGACACCGTCGAACGTATGGATTCCGCCTTTCGTCCCCGCGTTCTGGTTCATTTGAACCGTCGGCTTCGTCGTCGTTTGACTCGTGATTCGCCCGCGATACGTGACCGCAGCGGCGTCCATCGCCGAGATTCCCGAGAGCGTTCCGCCGTCGACGACCGAACCCGGCTCCATTTCGTAGGTGCCGACGTACACGACGCCGCCGGCGTTCCCGTACGTGTTCCCCGTCGCGGCCGCACCGAACAGCCCTTGCGCCTCGCGGCCGAAGCTGAGCGCGCCCGTTCCGACGTACCCGCCGACCGTCATTCCGTCGCCGATCAGCGTCGCCACGGCCGGATCGCCGCTCGCCTCGAGGCTGGCGCCCGGCGGCGGAACCAGGTCGAGCGAAACGCGGAGGTTCTGACCGACGAAGTAGGCGCCCGCTTGAACCGTCGTGTTGTCGCCGTCCGAGCTCATGGTCGAGCGCCAGCCGATGCGCCCCTCGCAGCCGTCGCAGAGAATCGGCGCAATTCGGTTCCACGCGCCGACGACGTCGAGGAAGCTCATTACCCAACCGTCCGGGTAGAGCCCCGGCCAGTCGACGCGCACGTAGCCCGCCTGGTCGTTCCACAGGTCGCCGAACCACAGCGCGGCGTCCGGCCCGCTCGCCGACGGCTCCCACGCGTACGGCGGCCGGTTCTCCGGGTCGAACGGCGGCCCCGGAACGAGCTTCGCGAGCGCCCAATCGCCGACACCGCGAAGGATCGGAAGCCCCGTCTGCCCGACCGCGTCGCAGGTCGGCTCGGCCGAGCCCGCCGTCGTGCCCGTCGAAAGACAGAATCGGACGCGATGCGCGAGCGTGTACGTGCCCGGCGGCGGCGCGCCGAAGTAGACCTCGGCCGGGAGCCCGCCCGCCTGATTCGGGTCGAGCAGCCGGTTTGCCGCGGTTTGCAGGTCGTCGGCGAGGTCGCCGTCGTCGTTCGCGTCGAGCACGCGTTCGCAATGCGCGAGGCCGCGGCACGGGTCGCCGGATCCGCCGCCGAGTCCGCCTTGCGCGAGCGCGTCGGGCGCCAGCGCCGCGAGCAGCACCGCGACGACCAGGAGCAAGAGCACGCGCGAGATTCGAGCCGTCATCCGTTCCTCCCTGCGATCTCGTGACGGATCGCGCCGAACGAGAGTTGCGACGCGCTCGAGTAGGTGATCGCGAGGCGCGTGCCGTAGATGTCGGTTCGGAAGCGCGGCAAGAGCCGCTGGTCGCCCGCCGCCACCGTCACCGAGTAGTGATCGAGGAAGCCGTCCGAGCACCGGTTGCGCGCGTGTACGTGTATGACCCGATCCGCGGCCGAGTCGTTCGCGACGACGACGCCGGTTCGGCCGTCCGAATTGTCGACGAGCATTCCGTCGGCGGCGGCCGCGACGAGCGCGAGCTCGTCGCCCTGCCCCTGACCGATGCGCGCGACCGTCCCCGGCGAGGCGCCGAGCGCCGGCGGCGTCGCGGCCGCCTCGCCGATCCCGCGCAGCCCGTCGACGTAGACGAGCGCGACCTCGAGGTCGGCCGCGTCGTCGTACGCGACCGACACCCGCGAGAACCGCCGGCCGTCCCAGCCGAGCGGAATCAAGAGCGGTTGCCCGCCCGCCGGCGTCGGCGGGATCGACACGCCCACGACGTCATGGAGCTCGCCGGCGTTGCACTCGCCGACCGCCTCGAGCGTGAGCGTGCGCGTCTCGCTCGCGTGCCCGTTCGTGACGGCGAGCATGAGGCCCGGCCGGTTGATCGCGACCTCGCCCGCCGGGTCGGCCGGATCGAAGTTCACCGCCGAGCCGTCGAGCCCGTACGGCTGCGCGTTGAGATTCGCCACGCGTTAGCCCTCCGCTCGGAATCGCACCGGGTCGAGCCAGACCGTCACCGCGACCGACGGCGGCGCGCCGGCGGCGCGCACGACCTGCACCGCGCCGTTGGTCGCCACTTGCACGTCGAGCACCTCGACGACGCCGTCGACCTGCGCCGTCACCGTGAAGTGACGCGTGGCCGACGGCCGGCAGCCGGCCCGCAGCGTGAGAATCGTTGACGTCGCGGCCGCGAGCGCCGTATGAACGTGCGCGCCCGTGAGAACGACCTCGCCGGTTTCGTCGAGCTCGGCGCGCGCGCCCGGCAGCGCCGTCCAGCCCGACCCGTACGACGAGACGAGCCCGGAAGCCTCTTTCCCGCGGCGCTCCGTTTCGGTCCAGTAGGCGCCCGTGCGCTCGAATGCGATTCGCTGCTCGAGCGCGCCGAGCACGTAGTCGAGTCCGTTCCGGGTCACGAATTGACCGGCGCCCGGCGAGCCCGCGTGTTTGACCGTGATCGGCTGCCCGACGTCGCCGATGCGGAGCTCGACAATCTGCCCCTCGGCATAGTTCGCCGTCGCGAGGCTTGCGAGGTCGTCGGCCGTCGCGCCCTGCCCGTACAGCCGGAGCGAGCCCGCGCTCGTTCCCGTGACCGCGTCACTCGCGAGCGTCGCATTCGCGACGCCGTCGGCTCCGACCTGCGCGCGGGCGCGCTCGAGCAGGTCGTCTAGCGCCTGCCGTAGCTGCCCCTGCGTGGCGAACCCGGTGAAGAACCCGGCAGCCGGCCAAGGCATCGCATCCCCCCCATCGAACCGCGGCGCATCATAGCGTCTACGCTACAGCGCCCCGCTAGTAGCCCTCGAGCGTCACGTCGAAGAGTCCCGTTGACCCGTCCGGAGTCGGCGCAATCAGCGGCCCGTCCGCGCGCTTGTCGCGCACCTCGTAACCGGTCGCGTCGAAGCCCGGCGCGCGTTGCACCGACACGCGCACGCGGCGAACGACGTTGAACGGCTCCTCGAGCGGCACGCGCACGCCCGCCGGCCCGACGACCAGGTCGTCGACGTGCGCGACGCGATCGTCGACGTCGACCAGGATCGCGAAGCCTTGCAGCGCGGAGTCGCTCTTTCGGTCCTCGCGAATGCGCGCGCGGAATCCGTAGGGAACGCGCCGGAGCGGCTCGAGCTGCCCCGGCCACGGCCGCCACAGCGACCAGCCGTCGGCGTCGCCGAGCTCGCCGGTCGTCGGCTGCCACGCCGGCGCGCCGTCGTCGTCTCTCCACGCCGGCGCCGAGTCGTCGGGTCCCCACGCCGGCCACGGCCCGAGCTCGCGATACTCGACGTCCAGCGCGGCCGTCGCCGGCGCGTGCCGCACGTCGAGCGTCAGCCGCTTTCCCGTCTCAAGCGTCGGGTGCGGGACGTAGGTCCGCGCCGTATACCGGAGCGCCCCGGAGTGCGTGCCCCACGCGTCGACTGAATCGTCGTCGGACCACGCCGGCTCGCGATCGTCGGCGCGCCACGCCGCCGGCTCGATTGTGCAGGCGCCCGACGTCGCGGCGCCTTCGTACGCGTCGACGAGCTCGAGCGTGTCGGCGTCGACGTCGCGGCTCGCGATGCGTGACCCGAGCTCGACGCCGTCGGCGTCGAAGTAGAACAGATCCCCGTCGCGCACTTCGCCGAGGTCGACCCCGGCGACCTCGACCTCGAGGCCGCCCGGGTCGAGCGTCGCCGTCCCCGTGACCGTGTCGCCGACCAGGTTCGCGACGAGCTCGAGGCCGACGACCGCGCCGCCCTCGATCGTCCCCGGCCAGCCGTCGGCGAGCTCGTCGATACGGCGGAGCACGTTCCCCGGCGCCGGCCCTTGCTCGAGCAGCATGACGGCGGCCGCGTTCGACCGGTTCTCGACGACGTCGACCGCGAGCACGTAGACCGTCAGGCCCCACGCGCGCGGAAGCTGCCCGACCGGGAATTCGGTTCCCCGGATCAGCCCGTCATGCGCCCGCGTGGCCGACTGCCACGCCCACCGCGACCCGTTGCCGATGCGATAACGAACCTCGAACCCCGCAAGGTCCGGCACCTGGTCGGACGGATAGCGCCACCGGATAACGTCGCCCTCGAGCCGCAGGTCGGGAACGTCCGGCGGCGGCGCGCTCTTGCCTACCACGCGATGCACGACCGGCGCCGACCAGCGCGATCCGCGGCCGAGCGCCGTTTGTGTTTGCGCTTCGAATTCGTAGGTAGCGCCATCGGACAGCCCCTCGACGTAGGCGACCAGGTCGCCGACGTCCGACCAGCGCCCCTCGACGGCCGGCGCCGTGATTGCGCCCACGCGCCGCGCGCGCGCGCGCACGGCGACCGGCGCGCCGCGGCTCGAGGTCGGCGCGATGACCCGCACGCGGGCGCGCGTCACGAGTCCGGCCGGCGTGCGCAAGAGCCAGCGTTCGTCGGATTCGACGGAAAGGATCGAAGGCAGCGACGGCGCCTCGAGCTCCGGCCGCGACACCGGCCGCGTAATCGGCGGCACGTAGTCGACCGGCCCCTCGTCGGCGTCGTGAATCTGCGGCGCGTACGGGAACAGCACGACGTCAGCCGCGAAGTCCGCCTCACGCGGCCGAATCTCGCGGATCATTGCGAGAATCGTCTCGATCCCGGCGCGCCCCACGGCGACGTGCGCGCCTTCATCGAGCCCGGCGTCGGGATGCTCCGGCGGCGCGATCGCGACCTCGAGCTCGACGCGCTGCGATTCGCCGGCGCCCGGGTTCACGACCAGGCCGCCCACCATGCGACCGTCGCCAAGCTGCGCGCGGAAGCCGTAGAACGCGCCCGCCACGAATTGCACCGTTTCGTCGAGCGTGAAGGCGACGACCTCGCCGGCGTCGTTCCGCTCGACGCCGATCGCGCGGCCCCACTTCTCGCCGAGTAGCGCCGTCGGGTGCGTGAGCTCGACGACGTTGCCGCGCTTCCAGGCGATCGAATCGAGCTCGACCTCGCATGAGTAGTCAATCGAGCGCACGCGGTTCGCAACCGTCCGCTTGCGGAAGTACGCGCGCACCTTGGGGCGCTCGATCCACCCGCGCGCGCGCACCGAATCGAAGCGCGACGCCGCCTCGATCCCATTCGCCGGATCCGCGCGCTCGGCGAACCCGTCGTCGTACACGATCTCTTGAGACACGTTGAAGCCGTCGGCCGCGTCCTCGAATTCGACCCGAACCGCGTGCGGGAGTTCGTGGAACCGCTTTACGAGGCGGAACCCGCGCGCGTTGCGCGGCGAGAGCAGCCCGACCGGTTCGAGGCCCGGCCGGTCCTGAATCACTGAGACGCGGCCGTCGCCGGCGTCCGAGAGCGAGGCGAACGAGCCCTTTAGGATCAGGTTTGGGAGGTCGCGCCCGTTGCTCTGAAAGTCTCCGTACACGTCGAACGTGTCGGCCGTCGCGCGAAGCTGGTCGAACGCGTCGAAATCGCAGTCGTCGGCCGTGAGCGGCTCCGGCGTCAGGTCCGGGTCCGTCAGCACCGCGAGCGCGGCGTCGGCCGCGTTGCGCGTCAGCCGGTAGCCCGTCCAACCGTCAGCGTCCGCCTCCGGGTCGTCCGGGTCGTAGATACGAAAGAGCCGCTCGCCTTCGACGAAGATTCGATCAACCGACCCGCCGGTCGTCTCCATCGGCAGCGTTACGGCGATCGTCGTGATTCCGTCGACGCGCAGCGGCGGCGCGCCGAGCTCGGCGACGCGCACCGCGAGCAGCGTGAAGTTTGAGCCGAACGCCGCCGTATCCCCGCCGCCGCGGTTGTTCGGGTTCTCGAGCTCGACGCGGCGAACGCGGATCAGATACTCGCCCGGCTCGGCGTGCCAGCGGAGTTCGGATGTGAACGCCTCGCGGATCTCGCCGTCAGCGACGGCGATCGTCCCGCCCGCCCACGGGTTCCATTGCCGGTAATACTGGAGCCGACCTTGCGAGGTCCCGAAGCTGGCAGCGTCCGCCGCCTTACGCCAAACGGTTTCGGCTTCGCGTCGGTACTCAATGTCAATCCCGACGCTGGTCGGCCGATCCTTCCCGTTCTCGTTGATTCGCCACAGTCCCGTAGGCCACTCGAGCACGACCGAGAGCTCGACGCCTTGCGTTGCGCCCGGCTTCGCCGCCGTCCAATCGCTCAGCGTGCCTTTCGGCTCGCTCTTCGGCGCCGGCGGAAAGGCGATGTTGAGCTGCCGTTCGTAGACCGAATCGGCATAGATGCGGTATCGCGCGCCGCGCGGTGCCGCGCCTTCGGTCGCGACGTTCGCCGCGCCGATGCCTAGGTCGTAGTGCCAGCGTTCCTCTTCGGCCGGGAGCGCCGACGTGTAGAGCGCGACGTGTTGGATTCGGCCTTTGAAACCGAGCGCCCACGCGTTCGACGCGTCGACCTCTTGCCCGACCGCGACGACGCCGCTCGGCGTCACCCACGCCGCCGGCGAGAATTCCGTCGCCGCCGGCGCGGCCGCGCCGTTGCCCGCGCCCGTCCCCGCCCGCCACGCGTTCGACCCGCTCTCGCCGCCGATCCAGTCGGCGCGCGAGTTCGACCAGCGCGACCAGGCGGACGCGTCCTCTTGCGCGCGGCCGCCGAAATTGCCCGCGCCCGGGATCGGCCGCGAGCTCGTCGAGCTCGTGTCGCGCCAGCCGGCGCCCGGCGCGTCGGCGTCGTTCGGATCGAAGCCGAGCTCGAGGCGCGCGAGCGCGTGAGCGTCGACCGAAAGCGCGATCGCGACGCGGCCGTCGCCGGCGCCGTTGAGCAGCACGGCGAGCGCCTCGAGCACGACGAGCGCCGGCGTTCCCTCCGGCGGCAGCGCGTTCGCGAATCGGCGCTCGACGTCCGAGTAACGCGGCGCGAGGTCGCCGAAACGCCGGCGCTCGACGGCGCGCGCCTCGAGGATCAGGTCGCGCCCTTCGTGATAGAGCCGCAGGCCGCTTTCGCCTTGCTTGCCGGCCGTGAAGATGCAGCGCCGATCGGTCGCGCCGAGGTCCTCGGCCTCGACCCACGCCTCGAACGCGAGCCCGCGGTCGAACGTCGCGGCCGCCTCGAGGCGCCCGGCGCCGGCGAAGCGCGCGGCCGTCCGCGAATGCGCGCCCGTCCGCGGTTGCACGACCGAGAGCTCGCCGAACGTGACGGTTCCGCCCACCGTGAGCGCGAGCGCGCCGGCCGCCGGCGCCGCCGAGCTCGAGGCCGCGGCGTCGTCCAGGGGCCAGTAGTGCGCCGGCCGCGTCTCGTTCGCGCCCTGGTCGAGAATCTCGAGCCGGTAGAGGTCGTCAGTCGGCCCGCCGTGAATGAACCCGCCCTCGCGGATTTCGTAGGCGGCGCCCGTGAGCTCGTCGATCGGCACCTCGCCGACGAAGATTCGAGGCCGCCCCGTCGCCGGGTCGCGCAGCCGGTAGCGGCCGCTTCCGACGACCAGCAACAGGCGCCAGTAGCGCGCGCCGGCGACGAGCTCCGTATACGGCGGCGCGCCGAACGGCGGCGCCGCGCGGAAGTGGCCGAAGCCCGACGGAATCACCTCGAACGGCCGGAGCTCGTTTCCGACGCCGGCGGCCGCGAGCGATGCGCCCGGCCCGATCGCCTTCGGCTGCGACGGCTCCGACGGCGACGCGAGGCCCGTGAGCGCCGACGTCGCGGCGAACATCGCGCCGGCGAAGAGCGCGCCCGTCGCGAACACGGCGGCGCCCTCGATCGCAAACGCGGCACCGATGCCGAGGCCGAACGTCGTGCTACCGACGGCGCTCCCCACGGCGCCCGTCAGCGCCGCCGGCGCGAGCGCCGCGCCGATCTCGCCGAGCGTCGTTCCGAGCGCGACCAGGAAAGCCGTGATCGACGCCGGCTCGCGCGGGAGCGAGCGCGCGACGACCAGGTCGCCGGCGCGCGGTCGCAGGTACGCGAACGGCTCGAGCTCGCGGCCGTTCCACTCGACACGTTCAGGGATCGCAACGTCGCCGAGCAGCACGCGCACGGCGCCGCCCGGCGCGCGCGCGAGCTCGGCCTCGGCGAGGCCGTCGGCGATCGTCTGGCCGACGGGAACGTCGAGCGTTCGCGACACCATTGAGAACGGCGACGGCATGACGTGCAGCCGCCACGTCGGGAAGCGCGACCGATGCCGGAAGTAGCCGGCGACGCGCGTCGACCAGAACCCCGCGCGCAGCGGTTCGCGCACGGCGCCAGGCCCGGGAGCGCGCCGGCCGCTTCGGCGCGCGAGCGGAGCGCGCACGTTGAGAAGCCAGCCGCCCTCGAGGTAGACGCCGACGTGCGACGGCTGCGACGGCTCGCGCACCCATAGCAGCACGACGTCGCCCGGCTCCGGCTGCGCGACGCGCACCCATTCACCGAGGCCGCCTTCGATGACCCGCGCGACCTCGGCCGCTTCCTCGGCGCTCGCGTACGCGCCCGCGTAGTCGGGGAGCTCGAGGCCGAGCTCGCGCCGGTAGAACGCGACGACCAGGCCCCAGCAATCGAGCCCCGGCGCGTGCGGCCCGATCTCGTCGCCGCGGCCGCCGTCGCGGTAGGGAGTGCCGAGGTAGGGTCGCGCGTTCACGTCAGCGACCCGCATTCGTGTAGCGGAACACGCCGGGTGCAATGTCCGGCGTGAACCGCTGCCAGGGAACCGCGCGCGAGAGCGCGGAAGGTCCCGCGAGCTCGCCCTCGACGGCGACCAGGTCGAGCGATGCTTGCACTAGGCGCGCGTTTCGGAACGCGCGTTGCGTGACGTTCGGATCAGAGCCGAGCACGATTTCGGCCGAGACGCGCGGCGCGTTCGTCGGCGAGAGCTCGAGCAGGTCGGCGCGCAGGTCGTGCGTGACGTCCTCGAGCGTCAGCGACGCGCGCGGCGCCCGGTCCTCGAGCTGGTCGAACAGGCGCGCCGCCATGCGCCCCGGATGGAACAGGCGGCCGCGCGAATGGATCGGCTCGACGTTCGACGTCAGCCGCAGCGGATCGGCGAGCTTCGGGTGCGTGATTTCGACGAGCCAGAGGAACGGGTCGCCCGACTCTTGCGCGAGAATCGCACGCCACGCCGCCGGCGTGAGACTCACGACCGCGCGACCTTCACGACGCGCACGGCGCCGACGCGCCCGACCGGCCCGACCGGGTACGCGTCGGCGAGCTCGAGAACCGTCGTTCCGACGACCGCCTCGACGGCCGTCGCCTTGCCGCGACCGTCGAGCTCGAAAAAGACGAAGTCGGACGGCGCGACGCCGTTCGCGACCAGGTCGAGCCCTGCCACCGTGACCCGATCCGCGAGCGTGAGCGTGCCCGTCGCCTCGAGCTCGAACGGCGCCCACGGGAGCCACTCGAACGCGAGCGCGACGCGCAGCAATTGCTGCGGATTCGCGGCGCCCGCCGGCAGCATGTCGGCCGAGACGTTGACCGGCGACGTCCGCCGCTTGACCGCGCGGCTCTTGACGCGCAGCCGCACGACGCCGGCGCCCGGCCACGGGTTCAACCAGTCGAACGGCTCCGCGCCGCGGCCGAGCGTCTCGCGGTAGAACGCCTCGAACAAGTCCCACTGAGCCGCCGAGAACAGAAACGGCGGCGGCTCGAGGTCGACCGGCTCGGCCGTCGTGATCGCGCGCACCTTCGACGGCCCTAGGTCCGGCTGCCAGCGCAAACGCTGGTCGACCGGCACCTCGTCGGAATCGACCGGGAAGGATTGCGGGAGCTCGCTCGGCCAGAGGATCGCGGCGCCCGCCAGGGAGCCGTAGACGTCGAGATAGGCCGTCCGCAAGGCGACCGTCGACCAGGTCGACGCGTCGGCCGAGTTCGCGATCGCCTCCGGCCCCGCCGTCTCGAGCTCCCAGCCGACGAAGTTCGATCCGTCGCCCGGCGCCGACGCCGTCATCACGAGCCAGTAGCGCGCGGCCGCGAGAACGAGCGAGGCCGACGCGTTGAATTGCCGCGCCTCGAACGCGGCCGTTCCGATGCTCGAGGCCGCGACGCCGGTCGCGAGCGTTTGCAGCGCGACGCCCGGCTCGCCGGCGACGTCCGAGAACAGGCGCACCGTGAGCGAGAACGCCGGCGATCCGAAGCGCCGCAGGCGCGCGCGAACCGCCTCGAACCGCGCGCCCGCCGTCGGCCAGTCGAACGACGCGGCGACGTGTAGCTGACCGGCCGAGAACCCGAGGCCGTTGTAGCCGCCGACGTCGCCTTGCGTGATTGAAACCAGGCCCACGGCCGGCGCCCCCTATCGCATCCCGGGCGCGTGGCGCCCGCCGAGCTGGTCGCGGAATGCGCCGCGCGAGAGCAGCGAACCGAACGCCGCCTCGAGCTCGATGAGCGTTCGCTCGCGGCCGTTCTGTCGCACGCGGCGCGCTTTCGCGCGCACGCCCGGAACCGCGTTCACGACCTCGATAGAAGCGCCGCCGCCCTGCATCTTCTCGAACCGGTCGAGCGGCATCACGATTTCGGGTCGCGTCGCCGGGTCCTCGCCGATGACGCCGACCACCGGCCCGCCCATCACGACGCCGCCCTCGGCGAACCCGAACGCCTTGCCGGCGAGCGCGAGCAGCACCGACCCGCCCGCGTTCGCGGCCGCGCCTTTCGCCGAGCTCGAGCCGCCGCCGGCGCCCGCCGAGAGCTTGCCTTTCAGAATCTCGCCGATGCTCGTCGCGGCCGCGGTGATCTCCATGCGGAGCAGCGTTTTCGCGAACGACGCCAAGAGCTCGTCGAAGCCCGCCTCTGTTTGCTCGAGCAGCGCGCCGGCGAGGAAGTCGCCGATCGTCTCGACGCCGACCTCGGCGATTCGGATGAGCCCCTCGAGCGAGGCTTCGTTCGCTTCGGCGATCCGCGCGGCGGATTCCTCTTGAATCTTCGCGCGGAGCTCGGCCGCTTCCTCTTCGGCGAAGCCGAGCCGCTCGAGCTCGGCCAGGCGCCGCGACGTCTCGCGTTCGATGAGCTCGACGCGCGAGAGCGTCGCCGCCTCGAGGTCGCGCGTTACTTCGTCCTCGAACCGCTTGCGCTCTTCGGCGAGCTTCTCGAGCGTGGCGAGTTCTTCGCGGATCGTCCCGACGGCCGTCGCGAGCGGGTCGCGCCCTTCGCTCTTCGCCGCATCCTTCCCGGCGTCGGGATCGAAGTTCCCGAGCGTCGAGCCGAACCGCGGCGCCGGCGCCGGGTCTTTGATCCCGAGCGCCTTTCGCTCGGCGGCGCCGAGCGTGATTCGCGTTCCCGTCTGCACCGGCGCGAGCCCGGCGACCTGGTCGGCCGAGAGCGTCGGCCCGCCCTTCGCGCGCTCGGCGAGTGTCGCGTCGAAGCGCGCGAAGTCGCGCTCCCACGCGTGGCCGAGCTCGCGCGCCTTGAACGCGTCGCGAACGCCCTCGACGGCGCGGCCGGCGGCGGCCGCGAGCTTGAGCAGCGACGACGCGAGCTCGCCGACGTCGGCCGCGAGGTCGCCGATCGCCTTGATTTTCTCCGGGTCCGACAGCGTCTCGAGCAGTTCGGCGGCGCCGCCCTTCGCGTCGAGCACGGCGCCGGCGAAGCGCGCGCGCATGACGTCGGCCACGCGCCCGACCGCGTCGGCGAGCTCGTCGGCGCGCGCGATCGCGTCGTTAGAAATGACCGCGCCGGCGTCGCGCGCCTGCCGCGCGTACTCGGCAATCCCCGCCGACCCCTCGGCCAGCACGTTGACGAGCTCGCGGCCGCCGCGACCGAGCGCCGCTTGCGCCAGCGCGAGCCGGTCCTCTTGCGACGTGAGCGCCGCCATGCGATCGGCGACCAGGCCCAAGGCTTCGTCGATGCTCTCGGCGTTCTGCAAGAGCGCCGCGAATTCCGGGTCGGCTTTCTTGAGGAACGTCGCGAGCGAACCCGTCCCGCGCTCGAGGCCCGACAGGTTGCGGCCGAACGCGACGAGCGCCGGGTCGACCGCGGCGACGGCGCCGCCCGCCTGCGACACCGCGAAGCGGAGCTCTTGGAACCGCTCGGCTGATAGGCCCGTCCGCTTCGATAGGTCCGCGAGGTTGCCGCCGCTCTCGATCGCCTCGCGCGTCAGGCGAGAGAGCGTGCCGAGCACCGACCCGACGCCGGCGGCACCGAGCGCGCCGACGATGCCGATGCCGACCGCTTTGATCCCGGCGCCGACGCGCCCGAAGCTGACCTCGACGCCGCGTAGGCGGGAATCCATCGAACGCGCCGTCGAGGCGACCAGGCCGTCGGCGACGCGAAGCTGCGTCCGAAGCGAGCCGACGTCCGCGCGGAGCTCGACGACGAGCTGCTCGAGCGTTTGCGTCATCGCGCGGCCCTCACCGGTTCGCCGCTCGAGCCGGCCGCGGCGGAAGCGACCTCCCGACCGGCTCGAGCGGCCGGCGCGCGCCGCGGTTGAGCCGCCCCGCGACGCGCGCCGATCCCGGCCCCGGCCCGCACCTCACCCCGAAACGCGGACCAGGGACCCCCCGGCCCTGAGATAGCGTCGACGCTACGCCGGCGCCGCAGCCGCGCGCGCGAGAGCCGGCGGATGTCCGCACCTACCGGCCCCCCTCGCGATCGTCGCTCTCGCGCGATCCTGCGCGGCGCGCCGCCGCGAGCGCCGGCGGCACCTCGAGCCCGGCGCGCTCGGCGCGTTCGGCGAGGTCGGCCGCCGCCGCGTCGAATTCGGCGTCGCCCATGCGCGCGAGGTCGGCGAGCTCGGCGGCGCCGAGCGTCGGCGCATCGGCCGCCGTCGCGCTCGAGCTCGCCGGCGCCGGCGCCTCGACGGCCGTCGCTTCCATCATGGCGAGGAATCGCGCCGCGGCTTCGCCGGCGCGCTCGGCCTCGAGCCGCTCGGCCTCGACGCGATCCCAGACCGGGACGAAGTCGCCCGGCGCGTAGGGGCGCGCGTCGCGGCCGCGGTTCACGTTGGCGACGACCGCCGCCACGATCCCCGCGCGCAGGTCGTCGACCGCCGTTCCCTCCGGCTCGAGCTCGTAGAACGCGAACCAGTCGGCGAGCTCGCGCGACGTGAGTTCGTCGAGTAGATGCCTCGGGTGCGCGAAGCCTAGGCGTCTGGCGAGTCGGAAGAGGAAGCGCCACCCGACCCGCCCTCGGATTCCCCCGCCGACGCGTCGACCCCCTCGCGGCCGAGCCGGTTGAGCTCGCACACCGCGCCGAAGAGCTCGACGACCGCCTCGGCCGGGAGCTCGCCGACGAAGCGCCCGGCTTCGACGAGCTCGCCGATCGCGTCGGGCGCCTCGAACGGCGACGCGAGGATCGGCTCTCGCGTCGTCCCGTCGACGACCGAGAGCGAGAGAACGAACGCGATTCGTTCGTGCCACGGCATCCCCTCGAACCGCCCGCGCGCCGCGAGCGCATCCTCGAATTCCAGCCGCAGCCGCGCCGGCACCTCGCGAATCGTCCACGCGAAGCCGACGACCTCGACCGTCGCGGTTCGCAGCACGTCGCGGCGCCGGCGAAACAGGTCGACCAGGTCGGCGTGCGTGAGAGGCGGGAGCGCGCCGCGGCTCTCGCCGCGCTCCCCGCTCACGGGTGCGCTTCCCAGGACGGCGCGCCGTCCATGCGCAGCGTGACCGACCCCCGGATGACGCCGTTGACCGGCACCGCGACCGGGAACCGCACGACGTACGCCGCGAAAGCGAACCGCTTGGGGACGCCCGGAATCACCGCGCGGAAGTTCCGGCGCGCGCCCGAAACCAGGTCCGCGCGCAGGCCCGTCGATTCGTCGTGCGTCGCGTGCGTCGGAAGGAAATTGCACTCGAACGTCGATTCGCCGCCGCGCAGGATTGCCGGCTTGACCTCGTCGCCACCGCTCGGCGTCTCCTGATTCGTGACGTCCTCGAATTCGCGCGTTCGCGGGTCGAGGTCCGTGAAGTCGCGAACCTCGGCGATGAGGTCGAACCCCTCCGGCGACCCACCGTCGCCCATGAAGAGCTGAAACCCGCGCCCCATGAGCGCGGCGGACGGATACGGCATGACACCCCCCTTGCTGTTGCGTCGACGCTACTCGCGCCGCGCTCGTCGGATGCTCTCGCGGATCGCCGCCTCGCGATCGGGCGCCGCGCCGCCCTGGTCGCGCTCGAACGCGGGTCGCTCGACCCGCGCCGATTCCGGGTTCGCCGGTTCGAACGCCGGCCGCGTGACGCGCTCCGACGGGATCGCCGGCGGCGGCACGTACGGCGCGCGCTCGCGCACCGCTTCGGGCGCCGGCTCGCGATGGAACGGCCGGCGGCGGAATCGATCGCTCTTCGCTTCGCTCACGGTTGCCCCCCCGGATTCGCCGTCGCCGTCACGTACGCGCGCGCGAACGTGTGCGCCGCGTAGAAGAACGGCCGCTCTTCGGCGTCGTACCCGAACACGACCTCGCGGAGTTCCCAGCCGCCGAGCTCGGCGATTCGGTCCTCGACGTCGTTCGCGACCTGGTCGACCTCGGCGAGCGTCCGGCACGCGACGACGACGTCGACGGCGAGGTCGCGCGCGATGGAATCGTGCGAACGATCGGTCGGCGCATCGCGCTTCGGGATGACCGAAACGACCGGGTACTCGAGCGCGTTTCCCTTCGCGTCGACGGCGCGCACCGGCGCCTCGAGCACGGCGCGCACGATGCCGAGCTCGACCAGGCCGCCGAGCACGTCGACGAGCGGCGCGATGCAGACCGTGCGCCGAGGATGCTGCGCCATCAGTCCCACGCCTTTCCGAGCGCGACGCGCGCGAAGCCGGTTCCGTCCGGCTCCGGCGGATCGGCGACCGTGTACGCGTCCGGGCGCCCGGCGACGGCGATCGCATCGCCGACGACGAGCGCCCCGACGTCACCCTCGAGGCCGAACAGCGACGGCCGGAGCGTCGCCGCTCGCAGGTCGTCGCCGAGCTCGACCGTCGTTCCCGGCGCATCGAAGAGCGCCGGGAACGTGCGCGCCGCGCCGCCGCCAACCGGCGTCACCGTCACCGCGACGGCGAGCTCGTCGACGTCGAGCATGGCGAGCCGGTCGGCTGCGTCCTCGAGCGCCACGATCAGCCCTTGGCGCTCTTGCTCTTGCTCTTGCCGTTGCCCGCGTCGGCGTCGTCGTCGTCGGGAACCAGGTCCGCGATTCCGCGACCCGTCAGGTAGAGCGCATCGCCGCGCAGTCGGAACGTCGACGGGTCGCGCCCGTCGACCTCGACGACCGAACCCGCCGGCGTGTGCTTGCCGTCGATGCGCGTCGCCTTGTTGAGCTTGACTCGAACGCTCGGCATTGCCTCGCTTCCTTCCTTCGTCTCGAACCGGGAAGCGGGCGCGGCCCTCACTCGAGAGCCGCGCCCGGCACCCCGTCACCGCGTAGCGTAGACGCTACTTCTAGGTCGTGACGACGTCCGTCGCGACCGAGAACGATTCCGGGTGTCGCGGCTTGACGTCGACGTCGGCGAACGCGCGCACCGCCACGCCGCCCGAATCGGCCAGCGTCACGTCCTCGGCCTTGACGTCGAGCGTGCCCCACTCGCCGATGAGCAGGTCGGACCAGTTCCCGAAGTAGCAGGCCGACAGCACGTTCCCCGAACCGCCCTCGGCGAGCGTGCCCGGAACCTGCGTCGAGACGTAGAACGGATACCCGTTGACCGGCGCCTCCGGCGAGCCCGCGTCCCAGATGAAGAGGCCCGTATTCGTCGCCTTCTCCGTCGTCTTGAGCTTGCCGCGCATCTTCGGATTCGAGATGTACGCGAGCGCGCCAACGTCGGCGTTGTCGACCGCGACCTCCGTCTCCATCTGCACCATGAGGGGCCACGTCGGCGCGCCGCCCACCGTCGGCCCGAACGACACCGACCCGACGCCGACGACGTTCTGAATGCCGACCGGCGAGTCGCCGCCGCTCGGCCCCGCGAGCGCCGCGAAGTCGATCGCGAGGCCGAGCACCTTCGCGAGGTCGTCGCGCGTGAGTCCCTCGATCGCCGGCGAGCTCTGCAAGAGCATCTTGCGCGTCATGTCCGATCGCGCCCGCACCGTCTTGGGCGCCAGCGTCACCTGATCGTAGGTCTGCGGCGTGTCGCCCGACCCGCTGCCCTCGGCCACCCACGCGGCCGACGCCGCGCCCGTCTGCCGCGGGATCGCGACGTCACCGACCAGGCCCGGGAGGATGCGCGCGCCCGCCATGCGAACGACCATGCGCGCCCGCAGTAGGTCGATGAACGACGCGCCGTCGAGCTCCGTCGCGATCAGGTTCCCACCGCTGCCGCCCTTCGCGACGGCGGCGCGCTGGATCAGGTTGCCGGCGACGCCGGACAGCATCTCGCGATCCATCGGCGCGGCGAGCACCTCGAACGGGATGAACGCGCCGCGCGCCTCGCGACCGATCCGCTTGCCGACCTCGAGCGAAGCCTCGCGCTCGAGCTCGGCGCCCGACCAATCGCGATTCGCGAGCGCCACGATCAGGCGCCGGAGCGAGAACCCCTTGAGGTCGCGGCCGCCGAGCCCGATCGCCGCCGGAGGCGTCGCGAGCGCCTGACCCTGCGGGACCTTGTTCTCGAGCACCCACCCGCGGAATTCGGCCGCGCTGGTGCCCTTGGCGATCGCCGTGAGTCCCTCTTCGCGGCAGTTCCACCGCGTTGCCGCCGCCATGATCTCGGCGGCGCGCGTGTCCTCGCGCTGCCGCGCCTCGTCGCGCAGCCGCGCGAGTTCCGTCTCGCTCAGCGTCGCGGCCGCAGCCGTCGCCGTTGCCGTCATCGTCTCCACCCCCCGCACCTCGAGGCCCCCTTCGGCCTCCGGCGCATCGTCGCCCCGCACGACGTCGAGCTCGCGCTCGTCGCCGACTCGCTCGAGGTCCGCGCTTCGGCCGACACCGACCGTCGGGTCGGCCGCGATCGCGGCGAACGAGATTTCGACCGGCCGCCAGGACACGACGCGATAGACGTCCCCGTCGTCGCCCGTCTCCTCGAGAACCGCCCGCAGCACGTAATACCCGACCGACACTTGCGATCGGATGCCGTCCCGCACGTCCTGCCAGATTTCCTCGGCGCGCGCGCTTCTCCCGAAGCGGAGCACCGCACGGCCGCGGCGATCGTCCCCGATCTCCGCGGATTCGATGACCCCGACCAGGTCGTCGGTTCGATGATTCACGAGCACCGGCGCCGTTCGGTCGGCGAGCCGCGAGAGGTCGCAGGCCCCCTCGGCATGGTCGAGAATCTCGACGCCCCAATAGCGTTCGACCGGATGCTCGCTCGAGAACGCGACGGCGACCGTGCGCGCCTCTTCGTCGAGGACCGGCGCGCCATCTTCGCCGCGCTCGACCGTCGCCGCGCGATACGTGATGAACGCCGCGCCCTCGCGCGCGCAGCGCGCGAACGCCGCGCGCTCGGCCTCGCCGCGCGCGCGCACCTCGAGCGCCTCACGATTCGGCTTCGCCATCCCCGCCCCCCTTCGTCGCGTTCGGGTCGTCGTCGTCGTCGTCCACGTCGGCCGGCGGCGCCGGCGCCGGCGCGGCCGCGCTCTTCGCGCTCGCTTCCTCCGGCCACGGGATGCCGCGCTCGCGCATCGCCTCGCGCTCTTCGGCGATCTCGTCGAACACCTCGTCGAGCGTGCGGCCGCCCTCGAGCGCGATTGACGTAAGCGAGTTGACGCGGAGCTCGTACGCGAGCTTGTGTCCCTGCCCCTCTTTCGCCGGGTCGACCCACGCCCAACCGCGGCCCTGCCAGCGCGCGCCCGCGATGTAGGCATCGAGCTTGCGCAGCGGAAGCGGCAGCCCGCCGCCCATGATCTGCAAGGCGAGCCACTCCTCGAACACCGGTTGCAGGAACGAGCGCGCGACGAAGCCTTGCAGCATCCGATAAAAGTCGCGGTCGCCGAGCTCGGCGATTCGGCCGCTCGAGTACGTGAGCCCTTCCGTATCGTTCGCGACGTTGTGATAGGAGAGATTCAGCCCGGCCGATACGCGCCGCGTGATTGCTCGGATGAACGCGCCGACCTGCGAAGTCGGATGCTGCGGGTCGTACGGCTGGAATTCCCACTCCTTCGGGAGTTCCTCGAACACGCCCGGGTCGGCTTCCTTGATCGGCGAGCCGTCGTCGTCGACGTCGTCGCCGTCGTATTCCTCGCCGCTCGGCGTCTTGTAAAAGCCCATCTTCGCCGACGCGGCGCGCGAGGCGACGAGCTCGGCCTCTTCGTAGCCGTCGAGCATGTCGACACGACCCGCGGTCGTGTGCGTCCAGGGAACGCCACGCGTTTGCGTCGGGCGCTCCGCTACGAAGGGATGCACGACGTCGGCGGCCGGAACGGCTTCGTAGTCGTTCGCGCTCGAGCCGAGCGGCGCCGCGTACGACCAAGAGAGCTCGCCCGGATGCCGGCGGCGGAAGTAGTAGAAGAGCGGCCGTTCCCAGGAATCGAATTCGATCCCCATTCGCACGAACCGGCCGCCGCGCAGCGGGCGCTCGAGCAGTTCGTCGACCATGTCCGATTCGAGTAGCTGAATCGCGTAGCCGTGCGCGTTCGGGAAGCGCCGGACGTGACGCGCGAAGATTTCGCCGTCGCGCGCGACCGCCTCGAGCACGAGCCACTGAGCCTCGATGCCGTCGACGGTTCCGCGCACCGTGAAGAGCCGCCGCGAAAGGAACGCGCGCCATCGGTCCTCGATACGCCGGTTTGCGTCGCGGTCGAGCTCGCCCGTCGCCGGGTCGCGCGCGCGCATCTTGAGCGCGATTCCGTTCGCGCCAATGACGTTCTTTCGCAGGAGTCCTAGCCAATGCTTGACCAGGTCCGAATCCTGCGCGAGCTGCCGCGAGCGGCCGCGGAGCGCGCGCAGCGAATTGCGGAGCTCGGCGTCACCGGTCCCGTACACGCCGGGAAAGCCGACGTTGAACCGCGACGACGCGGCCGCCGCGTACCCGCGACGCATCGGGGGGCCGCCCGTGCGCGGCCGCGCGCGCGGCGCCGGCGGC
>QEVM01000190.1 GCA_003576805.1 Pseudomonadota bacterium
GCGCAGCTCGCGACGCGCGCCATCCGCGCGCCGCTCGCCGCGATCGCGAGCCCGCGCGATTCGCTCGACGTCGCGCTGCGCACGGCGCGCGGGCTGCGCGGCATGGCGTCCGACCTCGCGCGGCCGCCGGCGCGCGATCCGCTCGCGGTGCCGGGCTCGGGGCTGTCGCGACGCCTCGACGTGTCGGAGGTCCCGCTCGAGCGGCTGCGCAAGCTGAAGAGCGCGCTCGGCGTCACGATCAACGACGTCGTGCTCGCCGCGCTGGCCGGCACGCTCCACGCGTATCACCGCGAGCGCCGCGTGCGCGCCGAAGAGCTGTCGTGCTTGGTGCCGATGAACCTGCGCGGGCAGGACGAGCGCGGCGCGCTCGGCAACCGCGTCGGCATGTTCACGATCGCGCTGCCGGTCGGCGAGGCGCGGCCCGCGCGGCGCCTCGCGCGCATCGTCGAGCAGACGAGCGCCGCCAAGTCCGACCGGCGCGCGGCGGCGGCGCCGTTCCTGGTCGAGGCGCTCGCCGCGCTGCCCGGCGCGGCGCTGCGCTGGCTGGCGCGCAGCGCGATCGGCCGAGTCAACGTCGCGTGCACCAACGTCCCGGGCACGCCGCACGAGCGCTGGATGGCGGGCGCGCGCATCGAGTCGATCTATCCGTTCGCGAGCGTCGTCGAGGGGACGCCGCTCGTCGTCGCGCTGCTCTCGTACGCCGGCAAGATGGAGATCGGCATCGACACCGACCCCGAGGCGATCCCCGATCCCGAGCGCATCGCGGCGCTCTTCGAGGCGTCGCTCGCGGAGCTGGAGACGCTCTCCTAGTCCTCGAGCACCACGCGGTTCGGCAGCTCGTCGGCGTTCGCGGCCGACGCGCCGACGTGTCGAGCGAGGATCGCGCCGCAGCGGCGCACGGCGGCCTCGATGCCCTCGACGGCGCGCCCGCTGCGCAGCCCGGCGACGGCGAGATCGACCACTTCCTGCCAGCTCTCGTCGGGGTCGAGCGCGCGGTGGATGCCCTCGTCGGCGAGCACGACGACGCGGTGCTCGAGCAGGGCCACGAGCAGCAGGATCCCGGTGCGCCCCTGCGTGCGGGCGAGGCCGTGCTCGGTGAAGGCGCGCCGCGCGCGCTCGGCGACGCGCTGCTCGACGAGCGGCTCGGGCAGCAGCGCGCGGCGCAGCGCCTCGATGCGCGCGAGCGCGTGGCCGACGCCCAGCGCGGCCGCCTGCGCCGCGAGATACAGCCAGATGTCGAGCGGCGGCGCGAACGCCGCGAGCGCGGCGAACGCGGCCGCCGCGAGCAGCACCGCGAAGCGCCAGCCGGCGCTGCCGTACTCGTCGCACGCGCGCACCACGACGAGCACGATCTCGCCCGACGTCGCGCGCTCCGCCTGCGCGATCGCGGTCTCGAGGCGCAGCCGCGCGGCGGGGTCGAAGAGCGCGGTCGCGCGCATGCTCACCACCTCCCCGAGGCGCCGCCGCCGCCGAAGCCGCCCCCGCCGCCGCCGAAGCCGCCGCCACCGCCGAAGCCGCCCCCGCCGCCCCAGCCGCCGCCCCACACGATCGGACCGCCGCGCCAGCCGCGTCCGCCCGCGCCCGGGCCGATCCAGCCGAACAGCGTGCCGAGCGCGAACGCGAGCCCCGCCCAGCCGAGCGCCTGGAGGAAAAACCAGGCGACGCCGCCGGCGGTCACGCCGCCGAGCAGCGCGCCGAGCGGACGCCGCCGCCCGCCGCGGAACGGCAGCCACAGCATGCTCGAGAAGATCGAGAGGAAGAGCACGAACGAGAGCGGATCGCTCGCGTCGACGCGCGGTCGCTGGCGCGGCTGCGGCGCCGGCAGCGCCTCGCCGCGCGCCGCGCGCATCAGCGCGTCGGCCGCGGCGTCGACGCCGCCCGCGAAGTCGCCGTCGCGAAAGCGCGGGAACATGACGTCTTCGATCACGCGCTTGGCGACCGCGTCGGGCACCGCGCCCTCGAGCCCGTAACCGACCTCGATGCGCGCCGCGCGGTCGTCGCGCGCGACGACGAGCAGGATGCCGTCGTCGATGCCCTGGCGTCCGAGCTTCCAGCTCTCCGCGACGCGCAGCGCGTAGGATTCGATCGGCTCGCCCTCCGTCGTCGGGAGCGTCAGCACGGCGATCTGGTTGCCCGTCGCCTGCTCGTGTGCGGCGAGGCGCTGCTCGAGCGAGCGCGCGCGCTCCGGCGGCAGCAAGCCCGCCTGATCCATCACGCGCGCGGTCAGCGGCGGCACCGCGACCTCGGCGTGTGCGCGCGGCGCGAGCACGAGGCACGCGAGCCCGAGCACGACGAGCCCGGCGCGGTGGATCAGAACCTCACCTCCGGCGGCCGTTCGGCGCCGGCCGCCGCCTCGAAGGTCGGCCGCACCTCGGCGCCGAGCAGGAAGCGCGCCGTCAGATTGGTCGGGAAGAAGCGGACGAGCTTGTTGTACTCCGCGACCGCGTCGATGTAGCGGTTGCGCGCGACGGCGATGCGGTTCTCGGTGCCCTCGAGCTGCGCCTGCAGGTCGCGGAAGTTCGCGTTGGCCTTGAGGTCCGGATAACGCTCCACGGTGACGAGCAGCCGCGACAGCGCGCCCGACAGCTCGCTCTGCGCCGCTTCGAAGCGCTGGAAGGCTTCCGGGTCGTCCACCAGCTCCGGCGTCGCCTGGATGCTGGTCGCCTTGGCGCGCGCGTTGATCACGGCTTCGAGCGTCTCGCGCTCGAAGTCCGCCGCGCCCTTCACCGTCGCGACCAGGTTCGGCACGAGGTCGGCGCGGCGCTGGTACTGGTTGGCGACCTCGCCCCACGCCGCCTTCACCTGCTCGTCGGCGCCCTGGATCGAGTTGTAGCCGCAGCCGGATGCGACGAACGCGGCGCCCGCCAGCGACACGGCGAGCAACACGGCGCGCAGATTCTCGACACGCTTCATGGATCGGACCTCCGCGGGCGAGTCTAGCCGCTCAAGCGGGTCGCGAAGGCATCCGATCGAGGAGGCCGTGCGACGTCACGAGCTGTGCTGCCCGATCTGCCAGGCCGACATCCCGCTCGCCGGCGACGAGAAGCCGGGCGACGAGGTGTTCTGCACCTATTGCGGCGCGCCTTGCAAGATCGACGGCGATCCCGACGCGCCGGAGAACTGGGAAGCGGAAGAGGACTTCTAGGCGCGCTGCACGGGCAGACGGTCGCTGAGCTCGGCGAGCGTCTTGCCGACCTCGTCGCGCTTCGAGAGCAGCGGCTCGCTCACCGGCCAGCGCACTCCGATCGCGGGGTCGTTCCACAGCACGGTGATCTCGTCCTCCGGCACGTACACGTCCGAGCACTTGTACTCGACCTCGGCGACCTCGGAGAGCACGCAGAAGCCGTGCGCGAAGCCTTCGGGGATGTAGAGCTGGCGGAAGTTCTCGGCCGAGAGCACGACGCCGACCCAGCGCCCGAACGTGAGCGAGCCGCGGCGGACGTCGACGGCGACGTCGAAGATCTCGCCGACGACGGTGCGCAGCAGCTTCGCCTGCGCGCGCGGCCACTGCAGGTGCAGGCCGCGCAGCGTCCCGCGCGCCGAGCGCGAGTGGTTGTCCTGGACGAAGGTCGCCGTGATGCCGTGCTGCGCGTACTTCGGTCCGGCCCACGTCTCGAGGAAGAAGCCGCGCGCGTCGCGGTGCACCTGCGGCTCGACGACGAGCACGTCCGGCAGCTCGGTCGCCACGACTTTCACGCGTGCTCCTCGCCCGCGATGCGCTCGAGATACGCGCCGTACGCCGACTTGTTCAGCTCGCGGCCCAGCTTGGCGAGCGACTCGCGGCCGATCCAGCCGCGCCGAAACGCGATCTCCTCGACGCACGCCACCATCAGCCCTTGTCGCTCCTGCACCGCGTGAATGTACTCGGAAGCCTGGAGCAACGACTCGTGCGTGCCCGTGTCGAGCCACGCGATGCCGCGCCCGAGCAGCTCGACGTGCAGCTCCTCGCGCGCGAGATAGCGAAGGTTCACGTCGGTGATCTCGAGCTCGCCGCGCGGCGACGGCTCGAGCGACGCCGCGACGTCGACGATCTGGGAGTCGTAGAAGTAGACGCCGACCACCGCGAAGCGCGAGCGCGGCCGCTTCGGCTTCTCCTCGATCGAGATGACCCGGCCGCGCGCGTCGAACTCGACCACGCCGTAGCGCTCGGGGTCGCTGACCTGGTAGCCGAACACGGTGGCGCCGGCGCGGCGTCCCGCCGCGCGCTCGAGCGTCTCGCTGAGGCCGTGGCCGTGGAAGACGTTGTCGCCGAGCGCGAGCGCGACGCCGTCGCCACCGATGAAATCGCGCCCGATCAGGAACGCCTGCGCGATGCCCTCGGGCCGCGGCTGCGCCGCGTACTGGATCGAGATGCCGAGCGACGATCCGTCGCCGAGCAGGCGCTCGAAGCTGGGCAGGTCGTCGGGGGTGCTGATCACGAGGACGTCGCGGATGCCCGCCAGCATCAGGGTGGACAGCGGGTAGTAGACCATGGGCTTGTCGTAGACGGGCAGGAGCTGCTTCGACACGCCGCGCGTGATCGGATGCAGCCGCGTTCCCGAGCCGCCCGCGAGCACGATTCCCTTCATCCGGTGAGTCTCCGCCAGTTCGTCGCGAGAGTGCGCCGTCGCGTGTGAGTGGCCAGACGAGCGGCCTAGGGTGCGCGACGAGATCGTCGGCTGCTCGGCAGCGGCGGACTCCGCCCGTAGCCCGGCTCGCGAGCACCATACCAAAGGCGCCGCGCCATCCCGGAGGTGCGCGGCGACCTGCGCGCGAGCTGCGCTGCCGCGCGAGCGCTGCCTCTGCGACGCGCCGACGAGCGGCCCGGGCTACACGCGCGCGCAGGCGTCCGCCGAGCGACGAGGCGCGCGGAGCGAGCGCGTCAGGCGAAGCGGATCGCGCGATTGCGGATGTCGCCGATCACGCGCACGGAACCCGACGTCAGCATGTGGGCGACGGTCGCGACCACCTCGCGCTCGTCGTCGGCCACCTCGGACACCGCCCAGATCAGCTCCCAGAGCGTCACTTCGGGCACGGAAGTCTCCATCTCCGGCTGGATGGACGTCGGAACCGCGGGCATCACCGTCGCTGCGCTCATCTTCGGCACCTCCCCTGGTCGTCTTCTCAAGCACGAGACGTGCCAGCCGACCGCCATCCTCGAGCCGTCTCGCATCTCTGGTCGAAACTCGTTTGGTCGTAACAACTTGTGCGGAATCGCCGCGCGGGGGAGAAGCTACTCGCGACCGCGCTTGCGACGGATTTCCAACGCCCGCTGTTCGATGTCCAACGTTTGCAACCCGTGCCACGCGGGTTCGTCGCGCGCGCGATGCCGGCGCCGTCACGCGCCGGCCTCGTCGCGCCGGTAGCCGAGCGCCTCCGCCATGGCAGGCGCCTCGACGCGCCGCTCGCCCTCGAGGTCCGCGACCGTGCGCGCGACGCGCAGCAGCCGCCGCGCGCCGCGCGCCGAGAGCCGCAGCTTCTCCACCGCGCGGCCGAGCAGGCTGCGGGCCTCGGGCGTGGCGCCGACGAGCGCGTCGAGCGCCGCGTCGGGGATCTCCGCGTTGGTGCGGAGCGCGCGATCTGCGAGCCGCTCTCGCTGGCGCGCCCGCGCGGCGAGCACGCGCGCCCGCACCGTCGCGCTGCTTTCGGCCGCGGGCCGCTCGTCCGCCAGGTCGCGCCAGGGCACCGCCGGCACGCCGAGGTGCAGGTCGATGCGGTCGAGCAGCGGTCCCGAGACGCGGGCGGCGTAGCGCGCGACCGCGGGCTCGCTGCACGTGCACTCGCGCACGCGCGAGAGGCGGTGGCCGCACGGGCAAGGATTGGCGGCGGCGACGAGCTGGAAGTCCGCGGGAAAGAGCAGGGTCCCGCCGGCGCGTGCGACGACCACGCGCCGCTCCTCGAGCACCTGCCGCAGCGACTCGAGCGTCGCGCGGTCGAATTCGGGCAGCTCGTCGAGGAAGAGCACGCCGCGGTGCGCGAGCGACGCCTCGCCCGGCCGAGGCGGCGCGCCGCCGCCGAGGATGCCCGCGCGGCTCGCCGCGTGGTGCGGCGAGCGGAACGGGCGGTCGCGGATCATCCCCGCGCCGCCCGCGAGGCGGCCGGCGGCGCCGTGGACGCGCGTCACCTCGAGCGCCTCCTCGACGTCGAGCGGCGGCAGCAGGCCGGGCAGCCGGCGCGCGAGCATGGTCTTGCCGGAGCCGGGCGGACCGACGAGCAGCAGGCCGTGTCCGCCGGCGGCGGCCACCTCGAGCGCGCGCTTGGCGCGCTCCTGGCCGCGGATTTCGCCGATGTCGGGCGGCGCCGCCGCCGCCGGAGCCGGCGGCATCTCCGCAGGCGAGGCGGCGGCGAGCCCGCGGCCGGTCGCGAGGTAGCGGAGCACGGCGGCGAAGTCGTCCGCCGGGAGGATCTCGACGCCCGGGGTGAGCGCCGCCTCCGGACCGTTCTCGCGCGGGACGACCACGCGGGCGCAGCCCTCGTCGCGGAGCGCGATCGCGAGGGAGATGGCGCCGCGGACGGGTCGCAAGCGGCCGTCGAGCGCGAGCTCCCCGGCGAGCCCGAGGCCGGCGAGGCGCTCGCCGTCGATCGCGCCCGCGGCCGCGAGGATGCCCACCGCGATCGGCAGGTCGAGCCCCGCGCCGCTCTTGCGTACGGACGCGGGCGCGAGGTTCACCGTCACGCGTCGCTCCGGGAAGCGATGCCCGGCGGCCGCGATCGCGGCCCGCACCCGCGCCGCGCTCTCGCGCACGGCCGCCTCCGGCAGCCCGACGACGTCCACGCGCGGCAGCTGCGCATGGATCCGGACCTCGACCTCGACGGGGACGCCGTCGATGCCCGCGAGCACCGCGCCGAGCACGCGCGCCATCGCGACCTCTGGCGGGACCGGGGCTGTGCGGGGTGAGATCCGGAGAGGAGAAGAAGATAGAAGGCAGGGTCTCGGTGAGACCCTGCCTTCCCCCTTTTCGGAGAGCCCCGCCAGGAGTGGGGCTTCCCTTCTCGCATTAGGAGTGGCCGGGCCGCGCAAGAAGTGGCACCGCAGGTACCGGGAACCACAGGGTATTCGGCAATCGGGCAGACAGAGGAAGGCGTCTAGGCTCGCGACGGGGCGAGGAGGATGCCCATGTCCCGTCTCACCCGGCGCCCGCCCGCTGCGGGGGCTGTGCTGTTGCTCTCGCTCGCGGTCGGCTGCGAGAGCTTGCCCGGCACGCGGACCCAGCAGGGCGCCGTGCTGGGCGGAATCGCCGGCGGCGCGACGGGCGCCGCGGTCGGCGGCAACGCCGCCGGCGCCGTGATCGGCACGGCGGCGGGCGCCGTCGCGGGCGGATTGATCGGCCGTTACCTCGACCAGCAGGGACGCGAGCTCGACGCGATCCCCGACGCCACCGTGACGCCGCAGGAAGACCGGCTGCTCGTCAGCTTCCCGGGCGACGTCTTCTTCGAGAGCGGCTCGGCGACGCTCACGAGCGCGGCGGCGGAGCGCATCGACGCGGTCGCGCAGACGCTCCTCCGCTATCCGGAGAGCCGCGTCGTGGTGCGCGGTCACACCGACTCGACGGGCACCGCCGCGCGCAACCAGGAGCTCTCCGACGCGCGCGCCGAGGCCGTGCGCGACGCGCTCGTGGCGCAGGGCGTATCGGAAGCGCGCATCGACGCGGTGGGGCTCGCGTCCCAGTTCCCCGTCGCGAGCAACGCGACCGACGCAGGCCGCCAGCAGAACCGGCGCGTCGAGCTCGAGATCGTGCCGGATCGCGATCGCCTCCAGGGCGGTTGATGCAGGCGATGCGCAGTGCCGCGGCGAATCTCGTCGGGGGAGGCGCCTACTAGGCTCCTCGGATATAAAGCGGGGCCATGCGCCCGCCCGTCGCCGCGTTCGCGGTTCTCGTCGCGTCGCTCGTCGCATCGCCCGCGCGCGCGCAGAGCGTTCGCGTCGTGGTCGACGCGCCGCGTGCGGGCGAGCGCGTCGAGAACCGCGTGGACCAGGCGCCCGTGCGCGGCACGGCCGTCGCGAAGGGCGAGCAGCCGTCGGACTTCGACGTGATGCTCGTCGTCGACGTCTCGAAGTCGACGACCGCGGCGAGCGGCGTCGACGTCGACGGCGACGGTGACGTCGGCATCGATCCGCAGCTCGAGCTGCTGCCGCCGGGCACCTATCCGCCCGACGTGCACAACACCGATCCCGAGGACTCGATCCTGCACGCCGAAGTGGCGGCGGCGCGCGCGCTCGTGCGCAGCCTCGATCCGCGCCGCTCGCGCGTCGGCCTGATCACCTTCGGCGGCGAGGTCGACCCGACGACGGGCGAGCGCCGCAGCCCGACGCAGCAGGACGCTTGGCTGGAGGTGCCCATCACCAGCGACCTCGCGCAGGTGACGCAGGCGATCGACGCGGTGCTCGCGCGCGGGGCGAGCGGCGCCACCAACTTCTCGGCCGGGGTGCGGCTCGCCGTTCGCGAGCTGGCGGGCCTGTCGGGCGCGCGCAGCCAGCCGCGCGCCCACGCGAAGAAGGTGATCCTGTTCCTCACCGACGGCGTTCCGTCGCTGCCGATCGGGAAGGGCGACTACCAGGACGAGGGCGACAACGAGGCCGCAGTGAACGCCGCGCAGCTCGCCAAGTCGGCGGGCATCGTGATGAACACCTACGCGCTCGGTCCGAACGCGCTCGCCGGGCCCTTCGCCGTGACCGAGATGGCGCGCGTCACGCTCGGCACCTTCACGCCGGTGCTGAATCCGGGCGACATCGTCGCGCTGCTGCAGGGCGTGTCGTTCGCGAACATCGAGGACGTCGTGCTCGCCAACGTGACGACCGGCGAGCTCTCGACCGACGTGCGCCTCAATCCCGACGGCTCGTTCTACGGCTACGTCCCGGTGCGGCTCGGGCGCAACACGCTGCGCGCGACGGCGCTCGCCTCAGACGGCAGCCGCGGGACGGCGACGGTGGAGATCGAGTTCGGACGCTCGCAGCTCTCGCAGCGCGAGATGGCGCTCGAGCTCGAGCGCATCCGGCGCATGAACAAGGAGCTGCTCCTGCTGCGCGAGCGCAAGCGCATCGAGGACTTCCGCAGCCGCGAGAAGAAAGAGCTCGAGATCCAGGTCGAGAAGGCGCAGTGATCAGCGCGCGCCGGGGCCCGCCGCCAGCGCGGCGAGCTGCGCGAGCCTCTCCTCCGCCTCGGCCACCACGCGCGCGACGATCTCGCGCGCCGGCAGGATCTCGCCGATGCCTCCGACGCCCTGGCCCGCCGGCATGCACGTGCGCGCGGCGTCGGCGCTCGCGTCGTCGGCGAAGTTCAGCACCTGGCTCTGCGCCGAGCGCGCCATCTGCGCGGGGAAGGGCAGGATCTCGTGCGGGCGCCGCTCCCAGTCCTCGACCCACGCATTGGCGAGCACGCGCATCGGCTTGCCCGAGTAGCTCCGCGTGATCCGCGTGTCGGAGCCGCCCAACGCGAGGATGCGACGCGCCCTGCGCGCCGAGCGCGAGCGCCGCAGCGAGACCGCGCCCGTCGACGATCGAGCCCGCGCCGAGCACCGGGATCGAGACCGCGTCGACGGTCTGCGGGATCAGCGCGAGGCCCGCGACCTGGCCGGTGTGCCCACCCGCCTCGGTCCCCTGCGCGACGACGGCGTCGCAGCCGGCCCGCTCGGCGGCGACGGCGTGGCTCACCTTGCCGCACACCACCATCACCTTGACGCCCGCGCGGTGGCACTTCTCGACGATCGGCGCCGGCACGCCGAGGCCCGCGACGAAGCACGTCGCGCCCTCGTCGATGATCACGTCGATCGCCGCGTGCACCAGCTCGGGCAGCGCCGCGAGCATGTCGACGCCGAACGGCTTGTCGGTGAGGCGGCGCACGGCGCGCATCTGCTCGCGGATGCGCTCGGGCGGCGACGTCGCCATGCCCAGCGTGCCGTAGCCGCCGGCCTCCGAGACGGCCGCGACGAGCTCCGCGAACGCGACCTCGCCCATGCCGGCGAGGAACACCGGATGCTCGACGTCGAACAGGTCGCAGATCGGCGTGCGCAGCGCCAAACGGCCTACAGCGGCGTCAGGGCGGGATCGGAGATCTCGCGCTTCACGAGCTTGCCCTTGTCGTAGATCGACACGACGTCGGGCGTCCCGTCCTGGTTCACGTCCTCTTCGCGGCGCACGAGTGTGGTCTTGCCGCCTTGCTGCTCGAAGGTCTCGGTGACGTCCGGCCGGCCGTCGCCCTTGGTGTCGCGCTCGACTTTGGTCACGACCTCGGCGCCGGTGGCGTCGAGTCCGTAGGTGGACCATGCGTCGATCTGCCCGTTGCCGTCGCGGTCCTCCTCGGTCACCGCGATGTGGCGCGCCTGGTAGCGGACGATGCGGTCCGGCTTGCCGGTGTTCTTGGTGTCGTGCCGCTCCTCGACGAGCGAGTCGCCGCGATACACGTAGAAGGCGTCGCGCACGCCGTTGCCGTCGCGGTCGACCTCGCGCGACGCGAGGCGCCCGTTGGCGTAGGTCTCCCACGCGTCGACCTTGCCGTCCGAGTTCTCGTCGAGCTCGCGCCGCGCGACCGCGCCCGCCTCGAAGTGCGTCCACGCGTCGATGCGGCCGTCGTAGTCGCGGTCCTCGTCGACCTGCACGAGCTGCGCGCTCTTGTCGTCGAAGTAGCGGACCTCTTCCGGCTTGCCGTCGTGGTCGGCGTCGAGCGTGTGCGCGACGACCGCGCGCTTCGACTTGCCGTCGGCCGCGGTCAGCGAGGCGCGCTTCTTGTCGAACACCGAATCGGGCAGGTCGCGCAGCTTCGGAGCCGCCGCCGCTGCGCGCGGGTTCGCCTTCGCGGCGATCTCGGCCTCGTTCGCCGGCGCGGGAGCGGTCGCGGTCGTGCGGGCCGACTCCTCGGTTTCGATCTGGTTCAGCAGCTCTTCCTGTCGCTTCAGCTCGGCTTCGATCTCGTCCTCGAGCGAAGCCTGGCGCTGGAGCTGCTCCTCGATCTCGCTCTCGCGCTCCTCCTCGGTGGTGCCGCCGCCGTAGCCGCCGCCACCGCCGCCGAAGGGGACGTCGCCGACGACCGCTCCGTAGATCGTGAAGGTCGCCGCCATCACCGCGGAGCCGATCGGTCCCGCCTGCGAGCCGATGATCGCGCCCATCACGGCGCCTTCGAGCGCGCTGCGCGCGCGGTCGCCGGCGTCAGGCCCGTTCTTCGTGATCGCGGGGTCGTTCGGGTCGGCGGCGGGATCGGTGGGATCCGCGGGATCGGGCGTCGGCGCGGGCAGAGCCGCGGAAGTCGCGCTCGCCGGATCGGGCGCGGTGGGCGGAGGCGCCGCGCTCACGGGGGGAGCGGGGTCGCCGGCAGGATTCGGTGTCGGACCCGAGCGGCTCGCGCAACCGAACGCGGCGAATGCGGCGAACGCGAGCGCGAGCACGGCTGCGCGCGCGAGCGACGCCGGATCGGCGGACTCGGATCTCTTGGAAAATGGATGGACGAAACCGAACGAACGGAGGGAGAGCGGGGGGCGCTTCATCGCTCACGCCTTTCGCAGCGTCAGTCCCTACTTACCACACTCGTCGACCCCGACCCAAGAGGCCACGGCGGCCGTGAGGGTCGCGACACGGTGCGTCACGTCGGCGAGCCGACGCGAGTCGATGCCTCGCACGCGACGTTTCGCGAAAAGCCGCGCAATCGAGGCGGCTTCGGGACTCGGCTCGCGAGTCGTTCCGACACCCGCGGCGCCCGACCGAAAGGTCGACTCGCGATCCGGTGCAGTCTACTCTTAACGCGCTGCATCGGACTGACGACCCGGATCTCCGAATGCAGGCGCGCGGCGGGTCTCGAGTTCGGGATCCGCGGACGTCGGAGGAGACGCAGTGGGTCTCACGCTCATCCGAAAGAGCCGCGGGACGCCGCCGAAGCAAAACCCGAAGATCGGGCTGGTCCTCGCGGGCGGCGCGGTCTCCGGCGGCGCTTTCAAGGTCGGCGGCCTGAAGGCGCTCGACGACTTCCTCGTCGAGCGGCGCATGACGGACTTCGACCTGTACGTCGGGCTGTCGGCGGGATCCATTCTCGCGGTCGCGCTCGCGGCCGGCGTGTCGCCGAACGAGATGGTGAAGGTGCTCGAGGGCACCAGCCGGCGCATGGACATGCTGCGCCCGATCGACTTCTACAATCCGAACTGGCGCGAGTTCGTGTCGCGGCCGGCCAAGCTGGTCTACGACCTGTTCGCGTACCTCCCCGGTGTCGGCCTCGACCTCGCGCGGGCGCTGCCGCAGCTCCCCGACGCCGTGGCCGGGCCGCTCCGGCGCTTCGCCAACGAGCCGAGCTACGCGCACTTCGAGATCGCCGCGATGGCGTTGCTGCAGCACGTGTCGCCGACGCGCGAGATCCCCGCGCTCACCAATCACATCCCGAGCGGCCTGTTCGACAACGCGAGCCTCGAGCGCTGGCTGCGCCGCAACCTCGAGCGGATGCGGATCCCGAACGACTTCCAGGGTTTCTCGCGCAAGCGGGGCTGCGACCTCTACGTCACCGCCTGCGACCTCGACACTGCCGAACGCGAGACGTTCGGGCCGGACGAGCGCAACGACATCAGCATCTCGGAGTCGGTGCAGGCGTCGACCGCGCTCCCGCTCTTCTACAAGCCGGCGCGCATCCAGGGCGTCGATTACGTCGATGGCGGCGTCCGCCGCACGGCGAACATCGACGTCGCGATCGAGAAGGGCTGCGATCTCATCATCTGTTACAACCCGTTCCGGCCCTTCCTGAACCGGATCGACTCCGAGGGCGGCGACACGCCGTACTTCGCGAACGGTCGTTACCTCTCCGACCGCGGCATGAAGATGGTCCTGAACCAGGTGTTCCGGACGCTGCTCCACTCGCGGCTGAAGCTCGGTCTCCAGCGCTATCTCACCGACGACCGCTTCCAGGGCGACATCCTGTTGCTCGAGCCGCGCGAGCGCGACGCGGAGTTCTTCAACGTGAACCCGATCGCGTTCTGGAAGCGGCAGGACGCCATCCACCACGGCTTCGAGTCCGTCCGGCTGACCATCGAGCAGAACTTCGAGACGGTGCAGGAGGTCTTCCGGCACTACGGCCTCGAGATGAGCCGCGACGTCGCGCGCCGCCGCGCGGACAAGGTGCGGACGGAACGCGGGTGGAGCGCGCCGACGTCCGAGCCGCCGGCCCCGCCCCGGGGTCGTACGCCGCTGCGACTCGTGCGCCGCGAGACCGCCTGACGCGGCTGGACATCCGAGCACGACGGCCGGGGGTCGCGAACCGAACGTCGCACCCGCAACCCGGCTCCCTGTCAGGGTTCTCATGTGAGGGCTGGCCCCGCGGGGTTTGATCCGCTAGTCTACTTTCGTTCTCCCCTCCGCCCACCCCCCGAACGCGGCGCGCAGTCCCGAGACGAGCGCTCTCACGAACGGGCCGGAGGCTGCGCATGTGTACGCTGGTCGCCCTCCATCGCTGCGTGCCGGACGCGTTCCTCTGGATCGCGGCCAACCGGGACGAGTATCTCGAGCGTCCCGCCGAAGGCCCGGCGCTGCGCGACGTGGGCGGCGTGGCCGTCGTCGCGCCGCTCGACCTTCGCGCCGGCGGCACGTGGTGGGGCGTCACCGCGTACGGCGTGTTCGCGGCGCTGACCAACCGCCCGACGGCGTCGCCGGACGTGGCGCGGCGTTCGCGCGGCCAGCTGGTGCTCGACGCGCTCGCTTCGCCCACCGCGCGGCGCGCGGCGGACTCGCTCGCCGGCCTCGGCGCGGATCTCTACAACCCCTTCAACCTGTTCGTCGCGGACGCGCACGACGCGTTCGCGGTCGTGTACGAGCGTTCGCCCGCGCCGATCGCGCTCGCGCCGGGCGTGCACGTGATCGGGAACGCCGACCCCAACGCGCGCGAGGTCGCGAAGATCCGGCGCACGATCGAGCGCGCCGAGTCCGTGGCGGCGGGTCCCGCCGACCGCATCGAGGACGGGCTCGCCGCGATCTGTCGTTCGCACGAGGCGGGCGACGATCCGCTCGCGAGCACCTGCGTCCACCGCGGCGGCTACGGCACGCGCAGCTCGACGCTGCTCCGGCTGGGCGGGCGAGCCCTTCTGCATCACGCGGACGGTCCGCCCTGCACGCACCCGTATCGAAACTTCACTCCTCTCCTGGCGGAGCTCGGCGCACCCGCCGAGCTGGGCACGGGGGAGACGGCGACGAGGATGGCGAGTTGAGGAGAATCGGCAGCAACATTCGTAAGCAGAACTCCGAGGCGAAGAACCACCGGGTGGTGAAGAACATCATCCGCTACACGAACGAAGAGCCGCCTCGGAACGAATACCCCAAGAAGATCGTGTCCCCGCCGCAGCCATCGGGCTGCTGCAACGACGAGAACCGCGAGGTGGTCGGCGCGACGCGCGAGATCGACGGCTTCAAGTTCGCCTACAAGATCTGCCGCGAGTGCGGCTACGCGCTGAAGTTCTACTTCCCGGCGACGGCGGGCACGAGCGAGGCGGTACAGAACTACCGCCAGTGGAAGCGCTACATGGCCCAGTAGTCGCGACCGGGTGAGTGCGCGCACGCGCGCTCCTCCGGGACTGCGATTCGATCGATCGACGCGGGGCGGCTCTGGCGAGCCGCCCCGTCGCATTCCGCGGCTATGTTGCGCGCGTGCCTCCTACACCGAGCGAGCCGATCGACGACCTCGCGAGCGCGGCTCGTTATCTCGAGGGGTTGATCAACCTCGAGCGGCGCCCCGACGTTCCGTACGCGCGCTACGACCTCGGCCCGATCCGCGCGCTGCTCGCACGGCTCGGTGATCCGCACGAGCGGCTCTCGGTCGTCCACGTCGCCGGCTCGAAGGGCAAGGGATCCACCGCGCTCCTCAGCGAGGCGATCTTGCGCGCGGCCGGCGAACGCGTCGGGACCTTCACCTCGCCCCACCTGGAGCACTGGACCGAGCGCTTCCGCATCGACGGCGCCGAGGTGGACGGCGCGCGCCTCGCCGCCGCGGTGGAGCGCCTGCGGCCGCACGTCGACGCGCTGCGCGACGAAGGGCCCGCGCGCGCGCCGAGCTTCTTCGACGCCACCACCGCGGCGGCGCTCCTGCTCTTCGCCGACGCGCGCGTCGACCGCGCCGTGCTCGAAGTCGGGCTCGGCGGGCGCCTCGACTCGACGAACGTGGTCGACCCGGCCGTCGCGTGCATCACCACGATCGAGTACGAGCACACCGACAAGCTCGGCGACACGCTCGCGGCGATCGCGTGCGAGAAGGCCGGCATCGTGAAGCGGGGACGTCCCGTCGTGATCGGCGCGTTGCCCGCCGAAGCGTCGGAGGTCGTGCTCGCGCGCGCGCGCGAGCTGGGCGCGCGCGCGATCGGGCTCGGCCGCGACTTCTCCGTCGAGGTGCTCGCGGCGGACGCGACCGGCATCCGGATCGCGTATCGGCAGGATGCGTTCGCGGTCGAGGCGGCGCTGCCCGTGCTCGGCGCGCACCACGCGTCGAACGCGGCGCTCGCGATCGCGTGCGTGCGCGCGCTCGGTGCGCACGCGGACGCCGCGCTCGCCGGCGCCGTTCGCGACGGCCTCGCGCGCGCGGCGTTGCCCGGTCGCGTCGAGGTCCTCTCGCGTGCGCCCTGGGTGATCACGGACGGCGCACACACCGCGGCGTCGGCGCGCGCGCTCGCGGCGGCGCTCGCGGAGCTGCCGCCGGCGCGCACGCACCTCGTGCTGTCGGTGTCGGCGGGCAAGGACCTGCAGGCGATCCTCGCGGCCTTGCTGCCGCTCGCGGATCGCCTGACCGTGACGCGGGCGGAGCCCGCGCGTTCGCTCGACCCCGCCGAGATCGCCGCCGCCACGCGCGCCGCGCGCCCGGGCCTCGAGATCGCCGTCGTCCCGAACCCGCACCTCGCGCTGCGGGCGGCGCGCGAGTCGCTCGCGGACGACGGCCGCCTGGTCGCGACCGGCTCGATCTACCTCGCCGGACTCGCGCGCCGCCTGCTCGCGCGCTGAGGCGCTCCGTCCGCGCGCGGCGCGATCGAGGCGAGCAGCTCGCGGATCACCACGCCGGGCGCGAAGCCCTCGTGCGCCGGCGGCGGGGCGGGCGGGCGATTCGCGTCGAGGGCGCGCGCGGCGCGCCGCAGGCTCGCGATCGCGCGCTCGATGCGCCG
>QEVM01000191.1 GCA_003576805.1 Pseudomonadota bacterium
CGCGGTGCCGCCCAGGTAGAGCGCCGCGCCGCCGGCGCGCAGCGCCTGCGCGGCGCGCTCGATGCGGTCGCCGGAGACGGACGCGGGCGCGCTGCGCCGCGCGGGCGCCGCCGCGCCGGGCGATTCGTCCCACTGGCAGTCGGCGGGCACGATCAGCGTCGCGACCTGGCCGGGCGGCGCGAGCGCGGCCTCGATCGCGGCGGCGACGTCGGAGCCGGCGTCCTCGGCGCGGCGCACCGCGCGCACCCAGCCCGACACCGGATTGGCGAGCGAGACGATGTCGCTCGTCAGCGGCGCGTCCGCGCCGAGGTGCCACGTCGCGTGATCGCCGATCACGTTCACGACCGGCGAGCGCGCGCGCCGCGCGTTGTGCAGGTTGGCGATGCCATTGGCGAAGCCGGGGCCGAGGTGGAGCAGCGTCGCGGCGGGCTTGTCCGCCATGCGGCCGTAGCCGTCGGCCGCCCCGGTGCACACGCCCTCGAAGAGCGCGAGCACCGAGCGCATGCCCGCGACGCGGTCGAGCGCGGCGACGAGCGGCATCTCGGTCGTGCCGGGATTCGCGAAGCAGACGTCGACGCCGGATGCGATCGCGGTGCGTAGCAGTGCTTCTGCGCCGTTCATGGGCCCATGCTACCAACGCGACCGAGGAGGGCGAGCGATGTCGGAAGTGAAGGTGAGCGAGACGGTGGCGGCGCCGGCGGCGAAGGTGTGGGACGTGCTCGGCGACTTCGGCGGCGTGATGAAATGGGGCGGTCCGATGATGCAGAGCTGCACGCTCGAAGGCGAGGGCGTCGGCGCGGTGCGGCGCATCGGCCTGGCCGGCGCCCTGGAGATCGCCGAGCGCTGCGAGGCCTACGACGCGGCGAAGCGCTCGCTCTCGTACACGATCATCGGGAAGAGCCCGATCCCGATCCGCGACTACCACTCGACGCTCACCGTCACCGAGACGGGCGCGAGCGAGTGCCGCGTCGACTGGAACGGCCGCTTCGAGCCGGAAGGCGTGGGCGAGGAGCAGGCGCAGAACATGGTGCGCGGCATCTACACGGGCGGCGTCGCGGGGGTGCGCAAGCTGCTCGGCGTGTGAGCGCGGTCCCGAACGACGAGAGCCGGCGACCGAGTCGCCGGCTCTCGCTGCAATCGGTGCGGACGGAGCTTCTAGAAGATCGTCTCGCCGTACGGGAGCAGCGCCAGATGGCGCGCGCGCTTCACCGCCTCGACGACCTCGCGCTGCTGCCGCGCGGTGTTGCCCGAGATGCGGCGCGGCAGGACCTTGCCCGTCTCGGTCAGAAACATGCGCAGCACGCGCGGGTCCTTGTAGTCGACGACGAGGCCCTTGTCCGTCGTGAGCCGCGAGACCTTGGGTCCGCGGAAGGTCTTCTTGCGGAGCTTGCGCGCCTTCTTGCGCGCCTTGGCGCGCAGGCGGTACTTCAGGCTGCGCGGCGAACCTTCCTCGCGGTCGCCGTAGCCGCCGCGGTCGCCGTACCCGCCGCGATCGCCGCGCGGGCCGCGGTCGAAGCCGCCGCCGCCGCCACCGAAGCCGCCGCGGTCACCACCGCCGAAGCCGCCGCGGTCGCGGTCGCCGCCGCCGAAGCCGCCGCGATCGCCGCCGCCCGGCCCACCACCGTATCCGCCTCGATCTCGATCTTCTTGCATGGGGCGCGCACCCTAACAGACCCGGCCCGACGCTCGCAACCGCGCGCCGCCGCTCAGCTCCGGAGCTGCGGGATCACCTCGGCGGCGAAGCGCTCGACGCTCTCCGCGACGGCCGCCGGCGGCAGCCCGCCGAGGTCGAACATCGAGAGGTGCACATCCAGGCCGAGGGCGTCTCGCGCGGCGGCGATCCGGTCCGCGACCTCCGCGGGGCTGCCGCAGATCGCGACGCCCGCGAGCAGCCGGTCGTAGTCGAGCTCGACCTTCGCCTTCGCGTGCACGAGCTCGCGCCGGCTCCAGACGCGGTCGACGAACGCGAGATAATTCAGGTAGTAGGGCCGCCACCGCTCGCGCGCCTCCTGCGTGCTGGCGCCGACGTGGACGTGGTGGCAGCAGCCGACGCGCGCCGCCGCGGGATCGTGACCGGCGGCCTGCCAGCGGCTCCGGTAGCGCTCGACGAGCGGCCGGAAGTCGAGCGCGGGCGCCAGCACGCTCGGCAGCATCAGCGGCAGGCCGAGCTCGGCGGCGAGATCGACCGAGTGCGGCGAGCTGCCGCCGCCCACCCAGATCGGCGGGTGCGGGCGCTGCACCGGCCGCGGCTCCACCGTGACCGCGTCGAGCGGCGCGCGGAAGCGCCCCGACCAGCGCACTTCGGTCTCGCTCCACAGGCGCCGCAGCAGCGCGAGGTTCTCGCGGAAGCGCTCGCGGCTCTCGTCGGTCTTCTGGCCGAACGCCTCGTAGGCGTCGACGAGGATGCCGCGGCCCGCGACCAGCTCGACGCGCCCGTCCGAGATCGCGTCCACCGTCGCGTAGTCCTCCGCGACGCGCACCGGATCCAGGTTCGCGAGCAGCGTGACCGCGGTGCCGAGCCGGATGCGCCGCGTGCGCGCCGCGATCGCCGCGAGCAGCACCGGCGGCGACGCGAGCACGTAGTCGCAGAAGTGGTGCTCGCCGAGCCAGACCGAGTCGAAGCCGACGGACTCCGAGAGGACCGCCTCCTCGAGGATCGCGCGGTGGCGCTCCGCGGGCGTCGGGCGCGCGCCGCTCGTGGGATCGGCGAGGCAGTCGCCGAGCGAGAGCAGGCCGATCTCGAGATCGCGCATCGACTAGCGCGGTCGCACGCCGGTCACGAAGTACTCGCCGTCGCGCACCTCGACGTCGAACTCGACCTTCGCGCCGGGCGACACGCCCTCGAGGACCTTCGGGTCCGACACCGAGAACGTCATCACCATCGCGCCCATGACGCCGGGGATCTCGCCGTGGTCGAGCGTGATTTCCTGCTTCTCGACGCTGACGCCGGCGACGGTGCCCTTGCCGGTGCCCTGCGTCGGCGCCTCGCTTCCGCCGCCGCACGCGGCGAGCGAGAGTCCGAGCGCGAGCACGAGCGCGGCGCCCAGCGATGCGATGCCCGAACGCGTGATCCCAGAGCGAGTCATTCCGTCGTCCCTCCCGGCAGCGAGCGCTGCTTCCAGATCGCGAAGAGCGCAGGATAGACGAGAAGCTCGAGCGCGAACGAGGTCACGAGGCCCCCGACCATCGGCGCCGCGATGCGCTTCATCACGTCGGCGCCGGCGCCGGCGCTCCAGAGTAGCGGCAGCAGGCCCGCGATCGTGGCGATCACGGTCATCGCCTTCGGCCGGATGCGGCGCGCGGCGCCCTCGACGATCGACTCCTCGAGGTCGGCCATCGTGCGCATGCGGCCCGCCGCGACGTGCGCGCGGTGCGCGAGCGTCAGGTAGAGCAGCATCACGACGCCGGTCTCCGCGTCGAGCCCCGCCAGCGCGATGATGCCGACCCACACCGCGATCGAGAGGTGGTAGTCGAGCGCCCAGAGCAGCCACACCGCGCCGACCAGCGAGAACGGCACGGCGAGCAGCACCATCGCGGTCTCGACGGCCGAGCCGGTGTTCCAGTAGAGCAGCAGGGCGACGAGCAGCAGCGTCAGCGGCACGACCACGAGCAGCCGGTCGCGCGCGCGCTCCCACGCCTCGAACTGGCCCGCCCACTCGACGCGCACGCCGGTCGGGAGCTGCACGCGCTCGGCGACCGCGCGCTTCGCGTCGGCGACGTAGTCCACGATCGGGCGGTCGGCGACGTTGACCGACACGAGCCCGACGACGCGGCCCGCCTCGCTGCGCACCATGTCCGGGCCCATCGCGAAGCGCACGTCGGCGAGCTGGCCGAGCGGCACCTGCGCGCCGTCGGCGTTGCGCACGAGAACGCGCCCCAGCGCGTCCACGTCTTCGCGGAAGTCGCGCGCGTAGCGCACCGCGATCGGGTAGCGCTCCCGCCCCTCGACGGTCTGCGCGATCGTCATGCCGCCGAGCGCCGACTCGACGACCTCGGAGACGTCGCGCACGCGCAGCCCGTGACGCGCGATGGCGTCGCGGTCCACCGAGACGTCGAGATAGAAGCCGCCCGTCAGGCGCTCCGCGAAGGCGCTGCGCGTGCCGTCCACCTCCGCGAGCGCCTGCTCGATCGCCTGCGCGGCGCGGTCGATGGTCGCGAGGTCGGGGCCGTACACCTTGATGCCGAGCTGCGCGCGCACGCCGGTCGAGAGCATCTCGTTGCGCGTCTGGATCGGCATCCACCAGGTGTTCGGCATGCCGGGGTAGCGGAGCTTCTCGTCCATCTCCTGCACGAGCCGCGCGTAGGTCATGCCGGGACGCCACTCCGACTCGGGCTTGAGCTGGATCACGGTCTCGACCATCGAGAGCGGCGCGGGATCGGTCGCGCTGTCGGCGCGGCCGATCTTCCCGAACACGCTCGCCACCTCGGGGAACGCGGCGAGCTCGCGGTCCTGCATCTGGAGCACGCGCACCGCCTCGGTGATCGGCATGCCGGGCGGCGCGGTCGGCATGTAGAGGATGGTGCCCTCGTTGAGCGGCGGCATGAACTCGGTGCCGAGCGAGAGGTACACCGGCACCGTGCCGAGCGTGACGAGCGCCGCGCCCGCGACGACGAAGCCCCGCCAGCGCACCACGAAGCGCACGACCGGCGCGTAGCCGCGCACCAGGAGGTGCGTCACGGGGTTCTCGTGCTCGCCGCGGATGCGGCCGCGGATCGCGAGCACGGCGAGCGCGGGCGTCAGCGTGACGGAGAGCAGCGCGGCGAAGCCCATCGCGTAGGTCTTGGTGTAGGCGAGCGGCTTGAACAGGCGTCCCTCGAGCGACTGGAACGCGAAGATCGGCACGAACGAGACGGTGATCACGAGCAGCGCGAAGAAGACGCTCGGGCCGACGGCCGCGCGGGCGTGCTCCCAGTCCTCCAGGCGCTTGTGTACGTTCTCGACCAGCACGATGGAGGCGTCGACCATGGCGCCGATCGCGACCGCGATGCCGCCGAGGGACATCAGGTTGGCGGTGATGTTCTGCTGGAGCATCGGGATGAACGCGAGCAGCGCTGGAGCATCGGGATGAACGCGAGCAGCACGCCGACGGGAATGGTGAGGATCGGAATCAGCGCGCTGCGCGCGTGGAGCAGGAACAGGAACACGACCAGCGAGACGATCGCGAGCTCCTCGACGAGCGCGCGGCGCAGCGTGTCGGTGGCGGCGCGGATCAGCTCGGAGCGGTCGTAGACGGGCACGATCTCGACGCCCGCGGGCAGCGAGGGCGCGAGCTCGGCGATGCGCGCCTTCACCGCGTCGATCACGGCCAGCGCGTTCTGGCCGGAGCGCATCACGACGATGCCGCCGACGACCTCGCCCTCGCCGCCGAGCTCCGCGACGCCGCGCCGCATGTCGGGCCCGAACGCGACGGTGCCGACGTCGCCGACGGTGACGGGCGCGCCGTCGCCCGCGCGCAGCGCGATCTTGCGCAGATCGTCCGGGCTCGTGACGTAGCCGCGGCCGCGCACGACGTACTCGTGGCCCGCCAGCTCGAGCACGCGCCCGCCGCTGTCCTCGTTCGAGGCGCGCACGGCGTCGATCACTTCGCCGAGCGAGATGCCGAGCGCGGCGAGGCGCGTGGGATCGAGCAGGATCTGGTACTGCCGCACCCAGCCGCCGAGCGACGCCACCTCGGCGACGCCGGGGATCGACGCGAGCGCGTAGCGCAGGTTCCAGTCCTGCAGGCTGCGCAGCTCGGCGAGGTCGAGCGCGCCGCTGCGATCCACCAGCGCGTACTCGAACACCCAGCCGACGCCCGTCGCGTCGGGACCGAGGATCGGCACGACGCCGGACGGGAGCTGCGACTGGACGCCCGAGAGGTACTCGAGCACGCGGCTGCGCGCCCAGTAGAGGTCGGTGCCGTCGTCGAAGATCGCGTACACGAACGAGAGCCCGAAGAAGGACTGCCCGCGCACCGCGCGCACGCCCGGCGCGGCGAGCAGCTTCGACGAGATCGGATACGTGATCTGGTCCTCGACGAGGTCCGCCGAGCGTCCCTGCCACTCGGTGTACACGATCACCTGGACGTCCGAGAGGTCGGGGATCGCGTCGAGCGGGACGTTGCGCACCGACCACACGCCCCACGCGGCGCTCGCCGCGACGAGCAGCAGCGTGACGCCGGGATGGCGCGCGCACGCGGCGATGATCCATGCGATGGGACCGCGCGACGGGGCGTCGCTCGGCGCCGCCATCACCAGCTCTCCAGCGCGGCGCGCAGCCGGCTCTCGCCCGACACCAGAAAGGTGCCCGAGACGACGACGGCCTGGCCGGCCTCGAGGCCGCCGAGGATTTCGACGCGCCCGTCGCTCGTGCGGCCGGTCTCCACCTGCTGCGGGCGCAGCCTGCCTTCGCCGAGATCGAGGAACACGAAGCTGCGATCGCCCGCGTGGAGCACCGCCGAGTCGGGCACGGTCAGGCGCTCGCCGAGCGGCTGGCGCAGCGTCACGGTCGCGTACATGTCGGGGCGCAGCGCGCCGGCGGGATTCGGCATCTCGAGCCGCACGCGCGCGGTGCGGCGGTCGGCCTGGAGCGACGGGTACACGTACGCGACGCGCGCCTCGAAGCGCTGGCCCGGCAGGTAGGGCAGGGTGACCTCCGCGGGCGTGCCGACCGCGACGTGCGCCAGCTCCGCCTCGTACACCTCGGCCTCGATCCACACGCGGCCGAGCGGCGCGATGCGGTACACGCGCTGGCCCATCGCGACGGCGCTGCCCGCGACGATCTCCTTCTCGACCACGTAGCCCGACGCGGGCGCGCGGATCGGCACGTACTCCTGCGGCGCGCCGCGGCGCGCGATCGCCGCGACGTCGCCGGACTCGAGGCCCCACAGCCGCAGGCGCCGCTCCGCCGCGGCGGCGAGCGAGCCGCCGCGCTCGGGCGCGCTCGTGCCGCGCGCGGCGCGGCTCGCGCGCAGCGCCTCCAGGTACTCGCGCTGCGCCGCGAAGATCTCGGGGCTGTAGAGCGTGAAGAGCACCTGCCCCTTCTCGACCGGCGCGCCGAGCGCGTCGGCCTGTACCTCGCCGACGAAGCCGCCGACGCGCAGCGTGACGTCGCGCAGCGCGGTCTCGTCCCAGGTGACGCGTCCGACGGCGCGCACCGAGGCGGTCTGCTCCTCGCGCCGCGCCGGCTCGCTGCGCACGCCGATCTGGCGCAGCCGCGCCGGATCGAAGCGGAACTCGCCGGGATGGCGCTCGTGCGCGGCCGCGCCCGCCGGCGCCGCGCTGCCGTCGTGCTCCGCGTGCGCGGCTTCGGGGGACGTGCCGCCCGCGCCTTCGAGCCGCAGGCCCGGCGTGCCGACGGTGAGCGAGCCGCTCGCCTCCGCCGCGGCCCCGCTCGGGCGGTGCACGCGGATCGCGACCTGCCAGGTGCCGCCCATCTCGAGCCGGTACGCGGCCCGGTAGCGGCCGTCGCCGAGCGGCTCGACGCTGGCCGCGCCGCCCATCGCCGCCATCGCGCCCATCGGCGGCATGCGCACGTCCACCTCGACGTGCGCGTCCTCGATCGGCGCGCCCGCGGCGTCGCGCAGCTCGACGAGGAGCTCGTTCGGCCCGACGCGCGACGCGGCGGGCGCCACCGACGCCGCGATCTCGACGTCGCCGGCGCGCGCGCGCACCGGCTCGGAGCGGTCGCCGCCGCACGCGAGGAGGACGGCGATCGCGAGCGACACGACGGTGCGTCGGTTGCGGTCACTCATGGCGGAGCTCCTCGTGCGCGGGCGGCGCGGGGGCCGCGTCCGCGCCGACGGTGGGGGCGCGGCCGAGCGCGGCGAGCAGCTCGGCGGCGCGCTGGCTCAGCTGGGCGAGCGCGGATCGCTCGGCGAGCTCCGCGTTGCGCAGGGCGCGCTCGGCGTCGATCACGTCGCCGAGCGCGATGCGGCCGGTCTCGAGGCCCGCGCGCGCGGCGGAGATCTGATCGCGCGCGGCGGGCACGACGCGGTCGCGCAGGATGGCGAGCCCGTGGCGCGCCTCGCCGAGCCGCTCGCGCGCGTTGCGGATCTCGGCCTCGACCTCGTCGCGCACGCCCGCCTGCTCGCTGCGCGCCTGCGCCAGCTCGGCGTCCGCCTGCGCCAGCGCGGCGCGGCGGCGTCCGATCTGGAGCGGCACGTTGACGTCGATCCCGACGAACGGCCGTTGGTCGGCCAGCTCCCAGAACGTGTCGTAGCCGCCGGAGAGCGTGAAGTCGGGCAGGAACTCGCGCTTCGCGAGCCGCACGGCGGCCTGCTTCGCTGCGACGCGCGCCTGCGCGGCGCGCAGCTCGGGGCGCTCGCGCAGCGCGGCCTCGAGCGCGCCGTCGTCGGCCGCGGTGACGTCGAGCGGAGTCAGCTCGACGGGCGGCGGCGGGATCTCGGCGCCGTCGGGGCGGTGCAGGAGCTGCGCGATCTGCTGCGCCGTCACGCGGCTCGCCGAGCGCAGCTCCACCTCGCGGTGCAGCAGCTCGGCCTCCTCGAGCTCGGCGCGCAGCGGATCCTGCTGCTCGGCGGTGCCGCTCTCGTAGCGCGACGTCGCGACGGCGCGCAGCTCGCGCACCAGGTCCAGGTGTGCGCGGTTGATGTCGAGCGAGCGCGCCGCGAGCCAGTGCTCGTCGTAGAGCGCGGAGGCCATCGCCGCGAGCCGCACGCGCACGGCGGCGAAGTCGCCCGCCAGCGCGTCGGCCTCGGCGAGCGCCGCCGCGCCGCGCAGCGCGAGCTTGCCCGGGAACGGGAACGCCTGGCTCAGCTCGAAGCGCTGCGCGCGCCGGATCTGCGGCGAGTCGAACGAGCGCGGCCCCGCCATGTAGCCGACCATCGGATCGTCGAGCGCGGTCTCCTGCGGGTAGCGCGCGAGCGCGGCCCGCCAGGCGTGGCGCGCGGCGGCGATGCTCGGATTGCGCCGCAGCACCTCCGCGACGAGCGCCGCGCGCTCGAGCGTCTGCGCGCCGGCGAACGGCGCCTCGGCGGCGGCGGGCGCGGCGTCGCGCTCGGCGCTCTCCCAGTGCTGCGCCGCGCTCCGGTACTGCGCGCGCGTCTCGAGCAGCGCGCAGCCGGGCAGCGTGAGAACGGCGGCGACGAGCGCGCCCGCGGCGCGCCGACGCCCTATGGTGTCGGACATGGGTCCACCTCGCTCGAAGCGGGGCCGCGCGCGTCGCGGCGCGCAGCCCGGCAGATCACCGTTGTGGAGGACGGAATCGAGCGGGGATCAGAGCTGGAGCACGACCGAGAGGCGGACGGCCGCCGACGCTGGCGGGAGCGCGACGGCTTCGCGCGCGAGCGCGCGCTGGGCCGGCGCGACGTCGAGGCGCGGCGCGATCGCCAGCGCGACGGGCGCGGCGGGAGCGGGCAACGCGTCGGGCGCGGGCAGCGCCGCGGCGTCGCAGCAGGAGAGCGGCAGGAAGCCGTCGCACGGCGCAGGCGCGGAGAGCGGCTCGCTCGCGGGACGCTCGCAGCAGGCGTGCTGGAGCTGCGCGGCCGCGTTGGCGACGCCGGCGCCGGCGGCGACGGCCATCAGGCCGAGCAGCAGAGCGCACACGATGCTTCGCCAACCGCTTCGCATGGCCGCCAGTATTCCTTCGCGCCGCGGACCGTCAACCGCGCGTCCGAGGTCCCATCGGCCGGACACCGCCGCGTCGCGAGTCCGTTCGCGCGCGCGGTGCGTGCGGTACCGTGCCGCCTTCGCCGGGGGGAAGCATGCGGATTCGCGCCGGAGCCAGGTCCCGTCGCCGCGCCCGCGTCGCGCGCGCGGCCGTGGCCGCGGCGCTCGTCGCGGCGCTCGGCTGCGCGGGCGAACGCGGACCGCGGGAGGCCGGACCGGTCGTGCCTTCGACGGCGCGCGAGCTGGCCGCCCTGGCGTACGTCTACGCCTATCCGCTCGTCCTCTTCGACGCGCTGCGCAAGCAGCAGGCCGACGCGCTCGGCGCGCACAACCGGCTCGTCGCGCGCACCACCACCTTCACGCCGTTCACGCACGATCCGGGCGAGCCCGACGCCGACAGCGTGTCGAGCATCGCCTTCCTCGACCTGCGCAGCGGTCCGCTCGTGCTGTCGGTGCCCGACAGCGGCAAGCGCTTCACCCGCATCGAGCTGCTCGACGCCTACACGAACGTCTTCGCCTCGCTCGGCCAGCGCACGCGCGGCAACGGCGCCGCGCAGTACGCGATCGTCGGGCCGGGCGGCAGCGCGCCCGCCGGGCTCACCGAGGTGCGCTCGCCCACCGCGTTCGCGCTGCTCCAGGGCCAGATCGCGGCGCAGGGCGAGCGCGACGTGCCCGCCGCGTCCGGGCTGATGCAGCAGTGGTCGCTGACGCCGCTCGCCGCGTACGCGCAGGGGCAGCGACAGACCGCGGTCGAGCGGCCGCGCGGGCTGCCCGCGACGGATCCGCCGGTGACGCTCGTCGAGTCGATGCCGCCCGAGAAGTACTTCGAGCAGGCCGCCAAGCTGATGCAGCTGAATCCGCCCGCGCCCGGCGACGCGCCGCTCACGAAGAAGTTCGCGACGATCGGGCTCGACGCGTCGCGCGGGCGCTTCGACCCGAAGAAGGCGAAGGGCGGGATCCTCGCGGCCGCCTGGAACGACGGCCGCGCCAAGATCCGCGCCGCGCAGCCGACGCAGAAGAGCGACGGCGGCTGGACCTTCTCGCCCGCCACCGGGAGCTGGGGCTACGACTATCTCTCGCGCGCCGCGGCGGCGCGCCTCGCGATCGGCGGCAAGCTCGCCGCGGACGCGATCGAGGCGGTCGCGCGCGCCGACTCCGAGGGCCGCCGGCTCGAGGGCGCGCACCGCTACGTCGTCGAGTTCGCGAAGGCGCCGCCGGTCCACGCCTTCTGGTCGCTCACGCTGCTCGACGAGCAGGGCCGCATGGTCGACAACGTGCTGAACCGCTACGCGGTGCGCGGCGACCGTTTGCGCAAGCAGGGCGACCGCACCGTCGTGCACGTCTCGTTCGCGCCGCCCGAGGACGACGACGCGCGCGCCAACTGGCTGCCGGCGCCGCGCGGCCCGTTCCAGCTCGTGCTGCGCCTGTACGGGCCGCGCGAGGCCGCGCTGACGGGGGACTGGAAGCCCCCCGCCGTCGAGCGCGCCGACTAGGCGGAGACGCTCTCCGAGCTCTGCGCGAAGCCGGCGAGGCCGCTCGCCATGTCGCGGCAGCTCTCCGCACAGCGCCGGCAGACCTCGGCGCACGCCTGCATCTGCGCGTCGTCCTCGAAGCGCTCGCACTCGTCGGCGCAGGCGTCGCAGACGTCGGCGCAGACGGCGCACAGCTCTCCGTGCTGCGGCGCGTGGCGCATCATGAAGCGGGCGCTCGTCGCGCAGATGTCCGCGCAGTCGAGCAGCGTGCGGACGTGCAGGGCCTCCGCGTGCTCGCCGCCGCGCTCGAGGCAGGAAATCATCGTCTCGGTGCACGCGCGGTGGCACTCGAGGCAGTGCTCGATGCAGCGCTGCATGTCGGCGTGGGCGCCCTGGCGCGTGGCGTCGGGCTCGGACGTGGCGGTCATGGTCGGGACCTCCTCGGGTCCCGAACGAAGCAAGCGCCGTGCCTGATGGGCCTCGCCGCTCGCCTTCGACTCGCTACGCGGGAACGGAGCGTCGCGGGCTGCGCCGGTGCGCCGCGCTCGCGGTCGCGGCAGCGCGCAATGTAGAAGCGACGGCGGTCAGGGCCGGACGACGTAGAACGCGTTCACGGGATGGCCGAGGTCGAGCGGCTCGAACTGCGAGAAGCCGGCGTCGCGCGTCATGGCGCGGGCGAGCTCCGCGTGCAGGCCGAGCGTGCCGAGCCCCGCGCCGCCCGCCTCCGACAGCGCCGACGACATGCAGGTCAGCACCGACGTCCCGTACATCATCGCCGCCATCGGGTTCTTCGCGACGTTCTCCTCGAAGCTCGGCTGCGCCTTGATGTCGGCGATGAACCAGGTGCCGTCGTCGCGCAGCGCTTTGCGGATCGCGCGCGTCATGCCGGCGGGATCCGTCATGTCGTGCAGGCAGTCGAAGGTCGTGACGAACGCGAAGCGGCCGTCGTCGGGCAGCGGGTCGACGAGCGCGTCGTGGAAGCGCGCGTTCGCGATGCCCGCCTCCTTGCGGTTGGCCTCGGCGCGCGCGAGCGCGTGCTGCGAGATGTCGTAGCCGTGGAAATGCGACTCCGGAAACGCCTTCGCCATCTCGAGCAGCGCGACGCCCGCGCCGCAGCCGACGTCGGCGACGAGCGCGCCCTCGCGCAGGCGCTCGACGGCGCCCGGCACGCGCGGCAGCGCGAACGGCACGAGCAGCGCGCGGAACCACGGCGCGAGGCCGCGCTCGATGCCGCGGGCGCCTTCGGGACCGAGCGCGTCGTAGGGCAGGCCGACGCCGCTGCGGAACGACGCGGGGAGCTGCTCGGCCAGCGCCAGCATCTGCGGCAGCTGCGAGAAGAAGCCGACGCCGTTCGCGGGGTGCGCCTCGTTCGCGAGCACCATCACGCCCTCGGCCGGCAGCTCGAAGCGGCCGGCGCCGCGGTGCGCCAGCACGCCCGCCGCGCCCTGCTGGTGCAGCCACTCGCGCACCCAGCGCTCGTGCAGGCCGGTGCGCGACGCCAGCTCCTCCGACGAGAGCGGACCCGCGCCCGCCAGCGCGTGATACAAGCCGAGCCGGTCGCCGAGGTAGATCATCGCCGACGTCATCGCGCCGCCGAGCGCGCCGAACACCAGCTTCGCGTAGTCCTTCAGCGCTTCGGGATCGATCGGGGATCGATCGCCTGACTCATCGGGGTCTCCTGTCGTGAAGGCGGATCGTGGCTGCTCCGAGCGCCGCTCGCCAGCGCATCGCGATCCCGGAGATCGCCATCCCTTTGCAGATTCTGCCCCGGGATCCTCGCTGTCGTGCGCTCACGCATCGGTGTGGCGGAGGTCCGCTGCTTGCATCGCGGCGGGCATGGCCGCGAAGCGATGCCTCGCCTCGGCCGCGACCGCGACCGCGATGCTGCTGATCCTCGCGGCCTGCGGATCGGGGTGGGTACCTCCGCAGCGGAACGAGGTTTCGTTCCTGCGCGGCCCGTACAACGCCGCCTTCTTCTGGCGTCATCCCGACCCGTTCCGGTGGCAGGCCGCGATCCACTACGCGCACGCGGTCCAGCACGATCGGCTGCAGTTGACGCCGCTCGCGCGCCACGCGGAGGTCGACACGCGCACGGACGCCGACTACCTCGCCGCGCTCGAGCGGCCCCCGCTCACCGACCCGCACATGATGCTGTACGGGCCGCACGTCGGGCAGGCGATCTGGAAGCTGTATCTCGCGATCGACTGGACGCACCAGCTCCACGAGCAGACCTACGACATCCTGATGTCCGAGCGCGTTCCCTGGCAGGAGAAGGCGCGCTGGACCGAGCGCACCGTCCGCAACTACCTGGCGCGCCAGCCCGGCATCGCGCGCAGTCCGGCGCCGCTCGACGTCACCATGCGGCGCGCCGGCGTGATGATGAAGCCGTACTTCACGCTGTTCCGGAACCGGTACCCGGCCTCGAACGACTTCTTCTACGTCGCGCACTGGTGGCATCCGGTCATCTACGAAGCCGTCATGATCGCCGGCAACGACGCGGAGCAGGACGAATCGGTGCTCGCGACGCACGCGCTCACCGAGCAGGTGCTCGCCGAGCGCCCGCAGCGGATGCTGCTCTCGCGCGAGAACATGCCGCGCTACGCGCGCCTGTCGCCGGCTGCGGCGAACGTCTTCGACAACCTGCACATGCTGCACGGCATCGCGTACGACGTGCTGGCGTACGAGGGATGGAGCATCGAGGAGAAGCGGCGCGAGATCGAGCGCGTCGTGGCAGCGATGGCCGAGCAGCCGGGCGACGAGCAGCTCGCGCGCCGCTTCGATCTCCCGTACCCCGGCATGGATCCGCGCCGCTATGCCGACTGGATGCGACCGGCGGAGGGCGCCATGACCCGCATGATGCTCGAGATGCTCGAGGAGATGTGGCCGATGATGAGCCCCGACGGCGCTGCGACGCCGCCCGCGGAGGTCGTGGAGCAGGCGAAGAAGAAGCTGGCGCCCGGCCTGCAGCCGGGCGAGATCGACGGCTCCCTGATGGATGCGCTGAAGGAGCTCGTGCCCGGCATGCGGATGGCCCCCGAGTCGATGCAGCCCGGCGCGACGCCGCGGCGCATGATCGACGCCATGCTGGCGGGCTGGCAGCGCCGTCACGGCGACACGCGCGAGGTCGAGCCGTTCCCGATGGACGAGGATCCGGCGCTGCCCGCCGTCGGGCATGCGAGGGCTCCGCGATGACGCGGCGGGCGCGCTCGGCGGCGGCCGCCTGGCTCCTGCTCGCGTGGCCTGCGCCGGGCTCCGCCGACCACACCAACCTCGAGCGCGATCTGCCGACCGCGCTCGAGGACGCCGCGCCGATCGGATATCTCGGCCGAGAGCTCCAGGCGATCTTCCGCTACGAGCACACCGACCGGCACGACGAGTCGTTCCACGCCGAGACCCGTCTCGAGTTCGGATTTCCGCGCAACGCACAGATCGCCCTCGCGATCCCGTATCAGTTCGGCGACGCGGTCGAGGATACGATTGCGCCGATCCGTCTGGAAGGCCTCTACAACACCAACCAGGAGACGCGCTTCGTCCCCGCGTTCGCGATCGGCGCCGACCTCGAGCTGCCGACGGGCAGCGAGGCGCACGGCTTCGATCCGCACGTGAAGCTGATCGCGACCAAGACGCTTCCGTTCACGGAGTGGTTCCAGCAGCTGCACCTGAACTTCGAGTTCGGCTGGAACGACGAGCAGCAGGACGACGACCGCAGCACGAGCTGGCGCGCCGTCGCCGGCTACAGCATCCGCCTCGGTCCGCAGGCGATCGGAATCCTCGACTTCGTGCGCGAGGCGGACTTCGGGGCCGACCACCAAGCCAACGTGGTCGAGGTGGGCGTGCGCTATCAGGTCACGCCGCTCTGGGTCCTGTCCGCGGGCGCCGGCGCGGGCTTCGGCGCCGAGTCTCCGAAGGCGCGCGCCACGATCGGCTTCCAGTACGCCTTCTGATCGCCGCCCGCGCGCGCCGCGGTAGAGTGCGCCGCGTGAGCGAACCCGCGCGGCAGGACGGGGCGGCGCAGCCGGTGCAGGCGATCTCCGCGGCCGAGGCGCGCTTCGACGCTCGCGCTCGCGGCGCTGCTGCTCTTCCCGCTGCCGGCGCCGAGCGCGGAGGCCGCGCGCCTCGCGGCGATCCTCGTCTTCGTGCTGATCTGGTGGATCACCGAAGCGGTGCCGATCCCGGTGACGGCGCTGCTCGGGCCGGCGCTCGCGGTGCTGCTCGGCGTCGGCAGCGCGCACGAGCTGTTCGCCGCGTTCGGCGACCCGATCGTGATCCTCTTCCTCGGCGGCTTCGTGCTCGCGGAGGCGATGGTCACGACCGGCCTCGATCGCCGCGTCGCGTACGCGATCCTCGCGCGCCCGGAGGTCGGCGGCTCGCCGCTGCGCATCCTGCTCGCGTTCGCGTTCCTCACGGCCGGCGTGTCGGGCTGGATGAACAACACGTCCACGACCGCGATGCTGTATCCGATCGGGCTCTCGGTGCTGCACGCGCTCGCGCGGCAGGCCGGCCTCGACCCGGCGCGGCTGCGCTTCGGCACCGCGCTGATGCTCGCGATCGCGTGGTCGGCGTCGATCGGCGGGATCGTGACGCCCGTCGGCAGCGCGCCCAACCTGATCGCGCTCGGGCAGCTCGCCGAGCTCGCGGACCTGCGCGTGCCGTTCTTCCACTGGATGCTGATCACGGCGCCGATCGCGGTCGCGATGCTGGCGTTCCTGCTCGTCTACTTCCGGCTGGCGCTGCCGCCCGACGTGCCCGCGGCGCGGGCGGCCGCCGCGCGCATCGCCGCCGAACGCGCGGAGCTCGGCCGCCCGTCGCGCGCGGAGCGCAACGTGCTGTTCGCGTTCGCCGTGACGGTGGCGCTCTGGGTGGCGCCGGGCGCGCTCGCGATCGCGCTCGGCACCGACGCCCCGGCCGTCGCGCGCGTGCAGCGGCTGCTGCCCGAGTCGGTCGCGGCGGTGATCGGCGCCTCGCTGCTGTTCCTGCTGCCCGTCGACTGGCGGACGCGGCGCATGACGATCGGCTGGAGCGACGCCGCGCGCATCGACTGGGGCACGCTGCTGCTCTTCGGCGGCGGCCTCGCGCTCGGCGGCGCGATGTTCCGCACCGGCCTCGCCGCGTCGATCGGCAGCGGGCTCGTGGCCTACACCGGCAGCGACTCGCTGCTCGCGCTGACGTGCCTGTTCTGCTGGGTCGCGATCGCGCTGACCGAGACGACGTCGAACACGGCGACGGCCACCATGCTCTCGCCGCTCGCGATCGCGGCCGCGCAGGCGGCCGGCGTCAGCCCGGTGCCGGTCGCGATGGGGGTCGCGCTCGGCGCGAGCATGTCGTTCATGCTGCCCGTCTCGACGCCGCCCAATGCGATCGTCTACGGCTCGGGCGCGGTGCGCATCACCGCGATGGCGCGCCACGGCGCGGTGCTCGACCTCGCCGCCGCCGCGATCATCCCGGCCGGCGTGCTCGCCGGCTGCCGCCTGCTCGGGCTGTAGCGCGGGGAGGGTGGCTCAGGCGCCGAGGCCGGTGTCGCCGGTGATCTCGTCGGCGTAGGTGTCGATGCGCGCGATCACCTCGAGCACGTCCTCTTCCGCGAGGCCCTGCGCCTGCAGCGTCTGGAGCAGGTGGCGCACGAAGAGCGCGAAGTGCCGCAGCCCGATGCCGCGCCCGTAATGGACGGCGGCGAGCGAGCGGCCGTCGTAGGCGACCGGCCCGTCGAGCGCCGCGCCGAAGAACGCGCTCTGCATGCGGCGCAGCCGCTCCAGCGACGCGTGCTCGAAGAAGGGCGCCAGCTCGGGGTCGCCGAGCACGCGGCCGTAGAAGGCGTCGATCAGCGCTGCGATGCCGGCCTCGCCGCCGAGGCGGTCGTAGAGCGTCGGGGTCCGGGTCATCGCGCGTCTCCTTCGGATCGGGTTTGCCGCCGGTCGCGATGCCGCCTCACGCGAGGAAGCGGTCGCGCCACGCGGGCGGCGGCGCCGGGCACGCGTCGCGGCGGCCGAACCAGCCGTAGCGGCGGCGCGCGACGAAGTCGTAGGCGGCGTCGCGCAGCGCGCGCGGGATCCAGGCGAGCGGCCAGGCGAGGCTCCACGGCGGGCCGAGCGCGCGCAGCACGCCGATCGCCGCGCCGCTCTTCACGTGCGCGCCGTCGGAGTCGACCAGCACGACGCTGTCCAGCGCGCCGGCGTCGATTCCGTGGCGCGCGGCCAGCGCGCGGCCGAGCTCCGACTGCAGCGGCGCGAAGCGAAAGCGCGCGGCGCGGTCGCGCGCCAGCACGAAGCGCACCGCGCCGTGACACAGATTGCAGACGCCGTCGAAGAGCAGGATCGGGTGGACGGCGGGGTCGGGCGCGGCGCCCGTCACGGCGGGCCCTCGTGCGCGGGCTTGAGCGCCGACTTCTCGCGCAGCCAGTCGATCGCGTCGGCGGTCTCGGCGCGCTCGCCCTCGAGGTAGCGCGCGACCGCCGCGGCGAGGCGCGGGTCGGTCAGGAAGTGCGCGCTGTGGGTCGGCTGCGCGTCGAAGCCGCGCACCTGCTTGTACTGTCCGCCGGCGCCCGGCTCGAAGCGCGCCAGCCCGGCGCGGATGCAGTGCTCGATGCCCGCGTAGTAGCAGACTGCGAAGTGCAGGTGCCGCAGGAAGGTGTCGGCGCCCCAGTAGCGGCCGTAGAGCGCGTCGCCCTTCTGCACGTTGAAGGCGCCGCCGACCGGGACGCCGTCGCGCAGCGCGACCGCGAAGCACAGGCGCTCGCGGAAGCGCTCGCGCACGCGCTCGAAGAAGGCGGGGTTCAGGTAGAGGCGCCCCCACGGATTGCCGTCGATGGTGGCGCGATAGAAGCGCCACATCGGCTCGAACCAGGCGTCGGGGATGTCGGCGCCGGTGCGCACCTCGATCGTGACGCCGGCGTCCGCGACCGCGCGCAGCTCGCGTCGCACCTCCTTGCGGCGCTTGTGGCGCAGCGAGCCCAGGTACTCGTCGAAGCTCTTCCAGCCGCGCGCGATCCAGTGGTACTGGAGGCCGAGGCGCGGCAGCCAGCCGGCGTCGCGCAGCACCGCGAGCTCGTCCTCGCGGCAGAAGTTCACGTGCACGCCGGAGAGCTGGTTGGCGAGCGCGATCTCGCGCAGCGCGTCGCCGAAGCGCGCGATCCACGCGAGCCGCTCCGCGCCGGGCGCGACCAGGAAGCGCGCGCCGCCGACGGGCGTGAACGGCACGCCGACGAGCAGCTTCGGGTAGTAGCGGATGCCGGCGCGCCGGGCGGCGTCGGCCCAGCCGTGGTCGAAGACGAACTCGCCCTCGCTGTTGCCCTTCAGGTAGAGCGGGCACGCGGCCACCAGACGGCCGCCTTCGCGCGCGACCAGCGGCTGCGCGAGCCAGCCGCTCTCGGCCGTGAGGACGCCGGTCTCCTCGAGCGCCGCGAGCCAGTCCCACTCGAGGAACGGCGAGTCGTCGCCGACCAGCGCGTTCCACTGCTCGCGGTCGAGCGAGCGGACTCCGTCGGCGAGCTCGATCTGCGGCACGCGGCGAGTCTAGCCGGGCGACGCGGCGCGCCTTCCGGCCGGCCGCCGCGGTCCGTGCGAAGATCCGGCCGCCGCGCAGCGAGATCGGAGCGGAGATGAGCGAGAGAGACGTCGCGATCGTGGTGGGCGTGGGCGCCGAGCGATCGCCGACGCGTATTGGATGCTGCACCGCCAGCCCCCGAGCGCGTGGACGCACGAGCTCGATCTGCGGCGTACGAGGACCGTTCTGAGGAACCATCGCGCTGCGCGGACGGCGCGCCGCAAGGGGCGGGAATGAGACGGGACGGAATCGCCGTGGTGATCGGGGCGTGTGCGGCGATCGCGGCGCTGCTGCCGCGCGTCGCGGCCGCGGACGGGATCGTGCTCGGCGATGCGCTCAGCCGCATCGACACGATGTGCATGAGCACGCAGGGGCCCATGGGAGACTTCCCCGAAGACGGCTTCTGGTCGTGCGAGGAGCACCCGGCCACGCCGAGCGAATCGGGCACGACGCGCGCCACCGCGTCCGCGTCCTTCGGGGACCTCTTGCTGACGGCCGTCAGCACGGATTGCGTCTCCTGCCCGTTCGCGCCGTCGACGCGCTCGGCGAGCCGGATCTCGTTCGAGCTGGCCGTCGCCACGAGCGGATCGCCGCCGCAGCCGCTCCAGGACGTCCCGGTGCGCATCACGACCGAAGGCGAAGTCGGCGTCGCGCCGCTCGGCTTGCTGGCGGCCGGCGGCACGTATCTGTCCTCGACGCTGCAGACGACGTTCACGAACGCCGACGTCTTCGCGCACACCATGAAGACCGTCTCACCGACCGTGCTCGCGGACGACTACGCGATCACGGAGACGGTCGATCTCTTCCCCGACGAGGTCTATTTCGGGAACGTGTACGTCGGCTGCAACCAGAACAGCTCCATCCCCGGCGACTGGGCGTGCAGCGGGCACGCGAGCGTGCAGTTCGCGCTCGATCAGGCGGCGTTCGACGCCCGCATGGGCGCGCAGAGCTTCGACCTCTCGCAGTTCTTCGCGATCCAGCGGAGCCCCAATCTGGTGCCCGAGCCGTCCTCCGCGCTCCTCGACTCCTGCGCGCTCGGCCTGCTCGTCCTCTCGCAGCGGGCGCGGCGTTGGCGGCGCAGCGCGAGGGCTATGCTGCGGGCATGAGTGCGCCTGGCGAACCCGGTGGCCCGAAAGGACCCGAGCGTCCCGGCGACGCCCCGCTGCGCGAGCGCGGCGTCGCGACGCAGTCGCGCCCGAAGGTCACGCGCCCGCCGCGCTTCAAGGTGCTCATCTACAACGACGACTACACGCCGATGGAGTTCGTCGTGGCGCTGCTCGAGCAGGTGTTCTCGAAGAGTCCCGCGGCCGCGACCGAGCTGATGCTGCAGATCCACCGCAAGGGCATGGGCGTCGCCGGCGTCTACGTGCTCGAGGTCGCGGAGACCAAGGTCGCGACGGTGCACAAGCTGGCCGAGCAGCGCGGACACCCGCTGCGCGCCGGGCTCGAGAAGGAGTAGTCGCTTGCCGGGAATCGGGCGCGAGCTGCAGCTCACCATCCAGGCCGCCTACCGCGAGGCGGTGAGCCGCCAGCACGCCTACGTGACGGTCGAGCACCTGCTCTTCGCGCTGCTCCACGACGAGCGCGGCAAGGAGGTGCTGCGCCAGTGCGGCGCGAACCTGGCCGCGCTCGAGCGCTCGCTGCTGCGCTTCTTCGAGGAGGAGGTCGAGACGCTCGACGACCCGAAGGACCAGACGCTGCAGACGCTCGCCTTCCACCGCGTGATCCAGCACACCATGCAGCACGCCGAGAGCGCGGAGAAGGAAGAGGTCGAGGCGGGCGACCTGCTCGCCGCGATCTTCCAGGAGCCCGACTCGCACGCGGTGGGGCTGCTGCGCGGGCAGGGCGTGACGCGGCTCGACGTGCTCCAGTACATCTCGCACGGCATCTCGAAGCTGGGCGCCGCGCCCGGCGATCCCGGCTACCGGCGCGCCGACTCGCCGGCCGGCCCGGCGGGCGGCGGCGAGACCGACGAGGCGGGCGTGCCCGCCGATCCGCTCGCGGCGTTCGCGACCAACCTGACCGAGCGCGCGCAGGCCGGCGCGCTCGATCCGCTCGTCGGCCGCGAGGCCGAGGTCGAGCGCACCGTGCACATCCTCGCGCGGCGGCGCAAGAACAACCCGATCTTCGTCGGCGAGACGGGCGTCGGGAAGACGGCGCTCGCGGAGGGGCTCGCGCAGCGCATCGCGAGCGGCGACGTCCCCGACGACTTGCGCGACGCCGACGTGTACGCGCTCGATCTCGGGGCGCTGCTCGCCGGCACGCGCTACCGCGGCGACTTCGAAGCGCGCTTCAAGGCGCTCGTGCACGCGATCCAGCAGCGCCCGAAGGCGGTCCTCTTCATCGACGAGATCCACACCATCCTCGGCGCGGGCGCGGCGTCGGGCGGCACGGTGGACGCGTCGAACCTGCTGAAGCCGCTGCTCCAATCCGGCCAGCTCCGCTGCATGGGCTCGACGACGTACCGCGAGTTCCGCCACTTCGAGCGCGACCGCGCGCTCGCGCGCCGCTTCCAGCGCGTCGACATCACCGAGCCCTCGGTGGCCGACACCGTGAAGATCCTCGAGGGCCTGCGCGGGCGCTACGAGGAGCACCACGGCGTCCGCTACACGAAGAGCGCCATCAAGGGCGCCGCCGAGCTGTCGGCCAAGCACATCACCGACCGCTTCCTGCCCGACAAGGCGATCGACGTGCTCGACGAAGCGGGCGCGGCCGTCAAGCTGAAGAAGCTCCCGAAGGCCGAGGCGGGCGCGAAGCGCACCGTCGGACTGCCCGACGTGGAAGCCACCGTCGCGCGCATGGCGCGCATCCCGGTGGCGCGCGCCTCGGGCAACGACCGCGCGCGCCTCGAGCACCTCGAGGACGATCTGAAGAAGGTCGTGTTCGCGCAGGACGAAGCGGTCGCGGTCGTGTCCAAGGCGATCCGACGCGCGCACGCGGGCCTCGGCGGCGTCGACCGCCCGATCGGCTCGTTCCTGTTCATGGGCCCGACGGGCGTCGGCAAGACGGAGCTGGCCAAGCAGCTCGCCGCCTGCCTCGGCGTCCCGTTCCTGCGCTTCGACATGAGCGAGTACATGGAGAAGCACGCGGTCGCGCGCCTGATCGGCGCGCCGCCCGGCTACGTCGGCTACGACGAGGGCGGCCAGCTCGTCGAGAAGATCCGCAAGCACCCGTACGCGGTGCTGCTGCTCGACGAGATCGAGAAGGCGCACCCGGACCTCTTCGACATCCTGCTCCAGGTGATGGACCACGCGACGCTGACCGACAACCAGGGCCGCGAGGCCGACTTCCGCCACGTGACGCTGATCATGACGTCGAACGTCGGCGCGCGGGACATGCAGGCGCGCTCGATCGGCTTCGGCGACGAGCGCCGCGGCGACGGCAAGCGCGACGTCGAGAAGCTGTTCAGCCCCGAGTTCCGCAACCGCCTCGACGAGGTCGTGACCTTCCGCGCGCTCGACCCCTCGGTGATGGAGCGCGTCGTCGACAAGTTCGTCGCGCAGGTCGCGGACCAGCTGCGCGAGAAGAAGGTCGCGCTCGAGCTCGCGCCGGCCGCGCGCGCCTGGCTCGCCGAGAAGGGCTACGACAAGGACTTCGGCGCGCGGCCGATGGCGCGCGTGATCCAGCGCGAGCTGAAGGACCCGATCGCGGAGGCCGTGCTGTTCGGCGCGCTCGCGCGCGGCGGCGTCGCGCGCGTGGACCTCGGCGGCGACGGCAAGCTCGCCTTCGCGTACGAGGGGCGCGGCGGCGCGGCGGCGCCCGCCGAAGCGGTCGAGGCCGAGGCCGCGGAGTGAGCGCGACGCCGGACGTCGCGACCGTCCGCGCCCATCTCGTCGATCTCCAGGACCGCATCTGCGCCGCGCTCGAAGCCGAGGACGGCGAGGCGCGCTTCCGCGAGGATCGCTTCGAATCGGCGACCGGCGGCGTCGCGCGTCCGCGCGTGCTCGAGGGCGGCGCGGTGATCGAGAAGAGCGCCGTCCACTTCTCGCACACGATCGGCAAGGCGCTGCCGGCCGCCGCCACCGAACGGCGTCCCGAGCTGGCGGGCCGCGCCTACGAGGCGGTGTCGGTGTCGCTGATCGTGCACCCGCGCAACCCGTACGTGCCGACGTCGCACATGAACGTGCGCTTCTTCGTCGCGCACGGCGCGGCGGACGCGGCGCCCGTCTGGTGGTTCGGCGGCGGCTTCGACCTCACGCCGTACTACGGCTTCGAGGACGACGCCGTCCACTGGCACACGGTCGCGCGCGCCGCCTGCGCGCCGCTCGGCGCCGACGCGTACGCCCGCTTCAAGAAGGCGTGCGACGAGTACTTCTTCCTGCCGCACCGCGGCGAGCCGCGCGGCATCGGCGGTCTCTTCTTCGACGACCTCGACGAGGGCGGCTTCGCGCGCGCCTTCGCCTTCTGGAAGAGCGTCGGCGACCACTACCTGCCCGCGTACCTCCCGATCGTGCAGCGCAGGAAGGCGACGCCGTGGGGCGAGCGCGAGCGCGACTTCCAGCTCTACCGGCGCGGCCGCTACGCGGAGTTCAATCTCGTGTACGACCGCGGCACGCGCTTCGGGCTGCAGTCCGGTGGCAGGGTCGAGTCGATCCTCGCCTCGCTGCCGCCGCTGTGCGCGTGGAAGTACGACTGGAAGCCGCAGCCGGGCTCCGCGGAGGAGCGGCTGTACACGGACTTCCTGCGACCGCGCGACTGGGTGTGAGCGAGCGATCGTTCGCTTGCCGTTTGCGCTCAGCGCGCGCGCGCGGCGTAGGCGCACGCAGCGCGTGGGCTAGACTGCGCGGCCTTCCAAACGAGAGGTGACTCATGGCGTCGGGCGGAACCTCGATGAGCGCAGCGGTCGTCGTCGCGATCGCGTTCCTGGTCGGGAGCTGGATCATCAAGAGCGGTCTCGACCAGCAGAGCGAGCAGCTGACGGCGGTGGCGAGCGCGCTCGGCGAGCTCGACGACGCGGTCCGGCAGGGCGGGATGGGCGGCCGGCCGCCGCAGCGCGCCGAAGGTCCGCCGATGCCCGACCCGAACAAGGTGCACACGGTCGACGTGAAGGACGCGCCGATCCGCGGCGACCAGAACGCCCAGGTGACGATCGTCGCGTTCAGCGACTTCCAGTGCCCGTTCTGCAACCGCGTGAACCCGACGCTCGCGAAGCTGCTCGAGACCTATCCCGGCAAGGTGCGCGTCGCGTTCAAGCACATGCCGCTGCGCATCCATCCCGACGCGCCGGCCGCGCACGCCGCGGCCGAGGCCGCGCACCGCCAGGGCAAGTTCTGGGAGATGTACGACCTGATCTTCGCGAACCAGCGCGAGCTCTCGCCCGCCAAGTTCCGCGAGTACGCGCAGCAGCTCGGCCTCGATCTCGCGAAGTTCGACAAGGACGTGGCCGACGCCGCGGTCAAGCAGAAGATCGACGCCGACATGAAGGAGGCCGACAAGCTCGGCGTCGCCGGCACGCCCGCCTTCTTCATCAACGGCAAGTACCTCTCGGGCGCGCAGCCCTACGAGAACTTCCAGAAGCTCGTCGACGAGGCGCTCGCGAAGGGCTGATCCCGGACCGGAGCGTGGTTGCTTTGCGACCGCGAGCCTTGTGGGTCTCGCCGCTCGCCTGCGGCTCGCTACGCGGGAAACGGGCGGCTCGCTTCGATCGGTGCAGCGCGCTTGCGTGAACGACCGCGGGCTTGGTGACCTCGCCGCTCGCCTGCGGCTCGCTACGCGGGAAACGGGCGGGTCGCTTCGATCGGTGCAGCGCGCTTGCGTGAACGACCGCGGGCTTGGTGACCTCGCCGCTCGCCTCGTGAACGACCGCGGGCTTGGTGACCTCGCCGCTCGCCTGCGGCTCGCTACGCGGGAAACGGGGCGTTTGCGCTTCGGGCGTGTCCCGAGCGTCATGCTCGGTGTGGGCGGTGGATCAACGTTGTCGCCAACGCCCCCGCACGAACACCACGCCGACCAGGGCGGCGCGCGCGACGTGGTCGAAGACGAGCGCGACCCACATCCAGACGACGGGCAGGCCGGCGTGCGAGAAGGCCCAGGCGAGCGGCACGCGGAAGGCCCAGTTGCCGATCGCGGCGCCGAGCAGCGGCGTCACGGTGTCGCCGGCGCCGCGCAGCGCGCCGGCGATCGTGAAGTGGAAGCCGAGCAGCGGCTGCGTGAGCGCGAGCGTCAGCATGAACGGGCCCAGCTCGGCGAGCACGCCGGCGTCGTCGGTGAAGACGCGCGCCAGCGGCTCGCGCGCGGTCGCGAACACGACGCCGAGCAGGGCCGACACCGCCACCGCGAAGCGCGTCGCGCGCCAGCCGGCGCGCTGCGCGGCGCGCGGATCGGCGGCGCCGAGCGAGTGGCCGACGAGCGTGGCGGCCGCGGTCGCGAAGCCGATCCCCGGGATCCACGAGAACGACATCATGCGCACGCCGACGGTGTAGGCCGCGATCGCCGACGCGCCGTAGTCGCCGAGCATGCGGAAGTAGTCGAGCAGCGCGAGGTTCAGCACCAGGCGCTCGAGCACGGCGGGCGCCGAGATGCGGCCGACCTCGACCAGGCTGGCGCGGGCGGGCGCGAGGTCGCCGCGCGCGAGCGCGAGCGAGCCGCGCACGCCGCGCCGCTGCGAGAGCACGCCGAGCAGCGCCACCGCCACGACCTGTGCGCCCAGCGTCGCCGCGCCGGCGCCCGCCAGGCCGAGCTGCGGCAGGCCGAACGGTCCGAAGATCAGCAGCCAGTTGAGCAGCGTCTTCACCGAGGTCACCACGACCGCGACGGCGAGCGGCGTGCGCGTGTCGCGCGCCGCGCGGAAGCCGCACTCGAGCGTGATCGACACCGCGAACAGCAGCGTCGAGAGCATCGTGAGCCGCAGGTAGGGGAGCGCGACGTCCACGACGTCGGGCTTGGCGTTGAGCAGCTCGAGCAGCGGGCGCGGGATCGCGAGCACGAGCCCGGCGATCGCGGCGGCGGCGGTGATCGACACGGCGAGACAGCTCGCCAGCGCGGCGCGCGCGCGTGCGGGATCGCCGGCGCCGAGCGCGCGCGCCATCAGCGCGACGCCCGCGGTGCCGACCGCGAACAGCACCGCCTGCGTCAGCAGGAAGATCTGCGTGACGTAGCCGACCGCGGCGAGCGCGTGCGGCCCGAGCCGGCCGAGCATCGCGATGTCGATCAGCGACACCGCGCTCGCGAGCACCTGCGAGAGGATCACCGGCCAGGCGAGCGTCCAGATCTCGCGGTCGGCGGCGCGCGCGTCGGCGCGGCGCAGCACGGCGGCGTGGGCGGCGACCGCGGCGGATGGAATGGCGGGCGCGGACTCCGGGTCGTCGGGCTCGGCGACCTCGGTGGCGTCGTCGTCGGCGCTGGCGCCGGCGTCGGGGCGCCGGCCGCCGCGCTCAGGATTCGACAGCGCGCAGCTCCGCGGGCAGTTGGAAGACGACGCCTTCGTCCACCAGCGGCAGCGAGCTCACGGCCGTGCCGGCGCCGCCGATCTCGCGCAGCCGCGCCACCACCTGCTGCACCAGGAACTCCGGCGCCGAGGCGCCCGCGGTCACGCCGACGCAGCGCGCGCCCTCGATCCACGCCGGGTCGATGTCGGCGGCGCTCTGCACGAGATGGGCGCGCGCGCCGGCCTTGGCGCCGAGCTCGACCAGGCGGTTGCTGTTCGACGACTCGGGCGCGCCGACCACGAGCAACACCTCGGCGTCGCGGTTGAGCTGCTTCACCGCGTTCTGGCGGTTCTGCGTCGCGTAGCAGATGTCGTCCTTGCGCGGCAGCCGGATCGCGGGGAAGCGGCGGCGCAGCGCCTCCATGATCTCGCGCGTGTCGTCCACCGAGAGCGTGGTCTGCGTGAGGCAGGCGAGCCGCTCGGAATCGCGCACCGCGAGGCGCTCGACGTCGGCGACGCTCTCGACGAGGTGCATGCGTTCGGGCGCGTGGCCCATCGTGCCCTCGACCTCGACGTGGCCGGCGTGGCCGATCAGCACGATCTCGTAGCCCTCGCGCGCGAAGCGCAGCGCCTCGACGTGCACCTTCGTGACGAGCGGGCAGGTGGCGTCGAGCACGCGCAGCTTGCGGGCGGCCGCGGTCTCGCGCACCTGCGGCGAGACGCCGTGCGCGCTGAACACGAGCAGCGACCCTTCGGGCACGTCGGCGAGATCGTCGACGAAGATCGCGCCCTTCGCGCGCAGGTCCTGCACGACGTGGCGGTTGTGCACGATCTCGTGGCGCACGTAGACGGGCGGGCCGAAACGGGCGAGACACAGCTCGACGATCTCGATCGCCCGGTCGACGCCGGCGCAGAATCCGCGGGGACTGGCAAGCAGAATCTTCACGCGCGCAAGCTAGCAGGCGGATTTCGATCGAACCCGCGCGGGCTGCTGATAGGATCGGCGCCCGTGGACCCCTCCCGCCGATTCCCGCCGCGCTCGTCCCCATCCTTTCTCTGGATCGGCGTCGCCGTGCTGGCGCTCGCGGCGTGGCCCGCGCAGGCGCAGCTCGGTGGGTCGTTGAGTGCGAGCGGCGACGTCAGCGTGCTGTATCGCCTGCCCGGCTCCGGCACGGTCTACGGCGCGAACGCGGCGACGATCGGCTCGTTGCCGTTCGACGCGATCGTCGCGTCGATCGAGATCGGCGACTCCGGCCTGATCGCCAATCAGGACACCGGGTCGCTCTCGATCGCGGGTGTCGGCGATGCGCAGACGCCCCGCGACCTCGGCGACGTCGACGTGAAGGTGGGCGACCTCGACGTCAACGGCTCGTTCCTGACGGGTCGCATCACGCTCGGCGTCGCGGTCCAGTCGCAGTTCACGGACCCGAGCGCCGGCAACCTGTCGGTGCTGCTGAGCGACATCGACGACATCGTCGTCCTCAACGGCCTGTTGACCGCGCAGGTGTCGTCCATCGCCGCGACGGTGCGGGAGAACGGCAGGGCCCTGATCTCCGGCTGCACCGGCTCGATCGGATCGACGATCGGCGCCGAGGTCGAGATCGACGCCTCCACGCTCTCCAGCGCGGGCTTCCGGGGCGCGCAGGTCGTGAAGAACTCCACCGTCACCGGATCGCAGGGCAGCTTTCGGGAAGGCGTGTTCGACGTCGAGGCCACGTCCGTCGACGTGCAGAACGATCTCAGCGTCGGCGGCAACACCACGTCGGCTCCGCCCACCGACACCGATCTCGTGATGACGAGCAGCGTCTTCGAGTCGGGGACTGCACTCGTCCGCAGCGGCGCCGGGCTCGCCACGAATCTCGAGATGCGCGGCGCCTCGACGTGGCGCAGCTTCGGCCTGTTCACGATCTTGAACGAAACCACGCAGGTCGACATCAACAGCGGCAGCCGCATCGACGCGCGCGCCGACTTCCGGAGCGCGAGCGCCGCCGTGACGGTGCGGAGCACGACCGGAAGCTCGGCGCGGATCGACGTCGCGGGCGACTTCGATCTGGACGGCTCGTCCGCCAGCGCGCTCACGATCGAGGACGGCGGCGTCGTGGACGTGGACGGAACTCTCACGATCGGCCCGCTCGCGACGCTGAACCTGAACGGCGGCACGCTGCGCGTGGGCGTCCTCGACGAGCAGGGCGTGCTGAACGAGAACGGCGGCACGCTGATCGTGCCCGAAGCGGCCGGCTCCGCGCCGCCGTTCGCGGCCGCGCTGACCCTCGCGCTGCTGCGCCGGCGCCGCGACTAGAGACGCGCTCGCAGCGGGGAATTCCGCGCCGCGCGGTTATCCTCCGCGCGCCTCGCCGCGCGCCTGCGGCGATCCACCGGAGAGAGCGCCATGGCCGAGATCGATGCCTTCCGCGACGAGATCGCGCGCTGGATCGCGGCGAACGCGCCGAAGTCGTTGGTCGGCGCGCCGACCGCGGAGCTCGAAGGCGTCTGGGGCGGCCGCAAGGCGAAGTGGTCGAACCCGGACCAGAAGCGCTGGCTCGACGCCTGCGCCGAGCGCGGTCTGACGGCGCCCGAGTGGCCGCGCGCGTACGGCGGCGGCGGTCTCACGCGCGAGGAGGCGAAGGCGTTCCGCCAGGAGCTGGCGAAGGCGAAGCTGCCGCCGCCGCTGATCGGCTTCGGTCTCACGATGATCGGCCCGACGCTGCTCATGTTCGGCAACGAGGAGCAGAAGCGGGAGCACCTCCCGAAGATCTGCCGCGGCGAGATCCGCTGGTGTCAGGGCTACTCCGAGCCGGGCGCGGGCAGCGATCTCGCCGGCCTGCAGACGCGCGCGGTGCTCGACGGCGATCACTACGTGCTGAACGGCCAGAAGATCTGGACGTCTTATGCCGACCTCGCCGACTGGCAGTTCTGCCTGGTGCGCACCGATCCGAACGCGAAGAAGCAGGAAGGCATCACCTTCCTGCTCTTCGACATGGACACGCCCGGCGTCAGCGTGAAGCCGATCCGGCTGATCAGCGGCTCGTCGCCGTTCTGCGAGACGTTCCTCACCGACGTGCGCGTGCCGGTGAAGAACGTGGTCGGCAAGGTGAACGGCGGCTGGACGGTCGCCAAGGCGTTGCTCGCGCACGAGCGCACGATGATCGCCGACGCGTTCGGCGGCGCCGCGGGCGGCGGCAAGAGCAAGGGGCTCTCCGGCTTCGCGCGCGACTACCTCGAGCTCGACGAGGCGGGCCGCCTCGCCGACGCGTCGCTGCGTCACCGGATCGCGCAGACCGAGATGGACACGCGCGCGTTCCTGCTGACCACGCAGCGCGCGCGCGACGCCGCCAAGGCCGGCCACGCGCCTGGCAGCGAGAGCTCGATGTTCAAGGTCTACGGCACCGAGCTGAACCAGCGCCGGCTCGAGGTGATGCTCGCGATCGCCGGCCCGCAGGCGCTCGGCTGGGAGGGCGCCGGCTTCGACGACGCCGAGCTCGCGATGACGCGCGACTGGCTGCGCTCGCGCGCCAACACGATCGAGGGCGGCACCAGCGAGATCCAGCTCAACATCATCGCCAAGCGCGTGCTTGGTCTGCCGGACTGAGAGCACCATGCAGCTCGTACTCACCGAAGACCAAGAGCTCCTCGCCAAGACGGCGGCCGACTGGGTGCGCGAGCACTCGCCGGTGTCGCGCGTGCGGCAGCTGCGCGACGCAAACGACCCGCTCGGGTTCTCGCGCGCGCACTGGAAGCAGATGGCGGAGCTCGGCTGGGTCGGGATTCCCTTCGACGAAGCGCACGGCGGCGCGGGCATGGGCTTCGCCGATCTCGCGGTCGTGCTCGAGGCGCTCGGCCGCACGCTCGCGCCCGAGCCGTTCTTCTCGACCGTGCTGCTCGCGGGCCAGGCGATCGCGCAGGGCGGCAGCGACGCGCACAAGCAGGCGTGGCTGCCCGGCGTGTGCGCCGGCGAGAAGATCCTCGCGCTCGCGTACCAGGAGCCGCACTCGCGCTACGACCTGCTGCGCGTCGCGACGCAGGCGCGGCCCGAGGGCGGCGGCTTCCGCCTCGACGGCCAGAAGATCCAGGTGCTCGACGCGGCGGCCGCGGACGCGCTCGTCGTGGTCGCGCGCACCGGCGGCGGCGAGCACGAGGAGGAGGGCATCACGCTCTTCCTCGTGCCGAAGGACGCGCCGGGGCTCGCCGTCACGCCGCAGACGCGCATCGACCACCGCGCGGCCGCGCTCGTGCGCATCGACGGCGTGCACGTGGACGCCGGCGCCGCGATCGGCGGCGTCGGGGAGGGCGCGCCGCTGCTCGCGCAGGTCGTGGACCGCGCGACCGCCGGACTGTGTGCGGAGATGCTCGGCTCGATGAGCCAGGTCTTCGAGGACACGGTCGCGTACCTGAAGACGCGCCAGCAGTTCGGCGTGCCGATCGGCTCGTTCCAGGCGCTGAAGCACCGCGCGGCGAAGGTCTACATGGAGATCGAGCTGGCGCGCTCGGCGGTGATGGCGGCGGTGCGCGCGCTCGACGAGAACGCGGCCGACGTCGCCAAGCTCGTGTCGCTCGCGAAGGCGCGCTGCTCGGACGCCTTCGTGCTCGCCGCCAACGAGGCCGTGCAGATGTTCGGCGGCGTCGGCATGACGGACGAGTACGACGTCGGCTTCTACATCAAGCGTTCGCGCGTGGCGGAGATGACCTTCGGCGACGCGGCCTGGCACCGCGAGCGCTGGGCGCGGCTCGGCGGGTACTGAGCTCCGGGAGTTTGCGACGAGCTTCGTGTACGACCGCGAGCCTGATGGGGTCTGCCCGCTCGCCTGCGGCTCGCTACGGCAAACTGGTGGGCGCCTGCGGCGCCACGTCGGCCCGCTCGCCTGCGGCTCGCTACGGCGGAATCGGGGCCGGGGAGCTTCACTAGGGAGATGGGCGATTCATTGGCGACCGCGGAGTTGACTCGGACGGAGCGGTTCCTCCGCGCGTGCCGCGGCGAGCCGGTGGATCGGCCGCCTGTGTGGCTGATGCGCCAGGCCGGCCGCTACCTGCCGGAGTACCGCGCGGCGCGCGAAGGCGTGACGTTCCTGCAGGCGTGTCAGGACGTCGAGCGCGCGGTCGAGATCTCGCTCCAGCCGCTGCGCCTCGTCGGCACCGAGGCCGTGATCCTGTTCAGCGACATCTTCGTGCCGGTGCTCGGCATGGGCGTGGACCTGGACTTCCGGCCCGGCCCGGTGATCGCCGAGCCGATCCGCACGCGCGAGCAGGTCGAGAAGCTCGTCGTGCCCGACGCGCGCGCGGCGGTGCCCTACGTGTTCGAGATCCTGCGGCGCCTGCGCGCGGCGCTCGAGCCCGAGGCGGTGCCGCTGCTCGGCTTCGCCGGCGCGCCGTTCACGCTGGCGGCGTATCTCGTCGAGGGTCGCGGCTCGAAGGACTTCGGCACGCTCAAGCGCATGCTCTACCGCGAGCCCGCGGTGCTGCGCGCGCTGCTCGAACGGCTCACCGAGATGACCGTGGACTACCTGAACGCGCAGATCGACGCGGGCGCGCAGGCCGTCCAGCTCTTCGACACCTGGGCCGGGCTGCTCGGCGTCGCGGAGTACCGCGAGTGGGTGCTGCCGACGCACCAGGCGATCGTGCGCCGGCTCCGCCGCGACCGCGCGCCGCTGATCCTCTACGTGAACGGCGGCGCGCACGTCGTCGACGCGATGCTCGAGTCCGGCGCCGACGTGCTCTCGCTCGACTGGCGCGTGGACTTCGCGGCCGCCGCGCGCCACGTCGGCCGGCGCGCGGCCGTGCAGGGCAATCTCGACCCGTGCGCGCTCGCCGCGCCGCCCGAGCGGATCGCGGCGTGGGTGCGCGAGCTGGCCGAGGCCGGCCGCGCCGCGCGCGGTCACGTGCTGAACCTCGGGCACGGCTGCCTGCCCGAGACGCCGGCCGAGGGCGTGCGCGCGTTCACGGCGGCTGCGCGCAAGCTCGCGCAGTGAGCGTGCAGCGCGCGGCGGGCGAGCGCACTCGATGAACTCGCCGTCCGCATACGACGCGATCGTCGTCGGCGCCGGCATCGCCGGGCTCGCGGCGGCCGCCGAGCTCGCGCGCGCCGGCCGCAGCGTCGCCGTGCTCGAGGCGGGCGAGCGCGTCGGCGGCGCGGCGTGGAGCGAGACCGTCGACGGCCACCAGATCGAGCGCGGGCCCAACACGTTCCGCGTGCCGCCCGCGATGAACACGTTCTTGCGTCGCCACGAGCTCGGCGGCGCGCTGGTCGCTGCGGCGCCCGCGAGCCGCGAGCGCTTCCTCGTGCGCGGCGGCGCGCTGCTGCCGGTGCCGATGAGCCCGGCCGCGTTCGCGCGCACGCCCTTGCTGACGCGCGCCGGCAAGCTGCGCCTGCTCGCGGAGCCGTTCGTGCGCCGCGGCGATCCGACCGGCGAATCCGTCGCCGAGTTCGCGGCGCGCCGGCTCGGCGCCGAGGCGCGCGACGCGCTGATCGGGCCGTTCCTCACCGGCATCTACGCGGGCGACGAGACGCGGCTCGGCGTCGAGGCCGTGTTCCCGAGCCTCGCCGCCGCCGAGCGCCGCAGCGGCTCGATCGTGCGCGGCCTGCTCGCCGGGTCGTTCACGCGGGGCGGCGAGAAGGGAAGGGCGGGCACCTGGTCGGCGCAGGGCGGCATCGGCGCGCTCGCACAGGCGCTCGCGGCGCGGCTGCCCGAGCCCGTCCGCACGCGTGCGCGCGCCGCAGGAATCGCCTTCGAGGACGGCACCTATCGCCTCGCCGTCGCGACGGATTCGGGCGGCGCCGAGCTGCGCGCAGCGGGCCTCGTCCTAGCGGCGCCCGCGCCCGAGTCCGCGGCGCTGCTCGGCGCCCTCGACGCCGGCGCCGCGGAGGCGCTCGGCGCGATCGACTACGCGCCGGTCGCGAGCGTCTCGCTCTCGCTCGCGAGTGGCGCGACGCGGACGCCGGTGCGCGGCTTCGGCTACCTCGTGCCGCGCGGCGAGGGCGACGCGCTGCTCGGCTGCCTGTTCCCGAGCCAGCTCTTTCCGGGTCGTACGCCCGCCGGGCGCGAGCTGCTGACGCTGCTCGCCGGCGGCGTGCGCAAGCCCGACGCGCTCGACTGGGCCGACGAGCGCCTCGCCGAAGCGCTCGTCGCGGAGATCGATCGCGTGCTCGGGCTGCGCGAGGCGCCGCGCGTGCTCGCGATCACGCGCTGGCGGCGCGCGGTGCCGCAGCCGGGGCGCGACCACGTGCGCCGCGTCGCGGCGGCGCGCGAACGGCTCGC